>CAMYYV010000021.1 GCA_947303625.1 uncultured Bacteroidales bacterium
CGCTGTTTTCGTTCGACAAGGCGATGTATTTCGAACGGCTTCCGAAGGCCACCAAGATGCTGATGAACGCCAGCAAAGCAGAGAATGGCGTATGTCCGTTGAGATAGCCCTCGGCATTGAGTTGCAGCATGGTCGGGTCGAGGGTCCGGTTAATGACGATAAACTCGTCTTCTTTGTAGCCTGCCGTCTTTACGCAGTTCAAGGTCGCGCCACGGGGATTCACGATTAATGGAATGACGGGCATTTCGTTGCGCAGGCATTCCAGCGTGACAACAGAGTCCTTTCCGCCACCCACGGGAACAAGCGTCTTTTCTTCAAGCGATAGGACTATTTTTGAGAACGAAGGAATGTCATACCGAGGTTCTCTGTCCATAGATACACTCCCTCCTATCGTCGGTCGGTATGACATGGACAGAGAACCGAGCGTATCTATACCTTCAATTTCCATCAACTCCGCTTCCGAAACTGTAATGCTGTTTAAATAGAGAAATTCCCCCAATCCATTGTAATACAATTTCTTCCAAAAGGCTCTCTGTGACTCCGTCAAGGCATAAGGCTTCACTACCACCCTTTTCGGGCAAGCAATTTTCCAATAGCTCACCAGCTCGGTCATGCCAATCTGGAATGCCAAGGCCTGCAACTGTTCCTCGGGGATGCTATCCCAATCAAAGAAGGAACGTGCGGGAATTTCCAACGTCGGGCGGAAATGGTAGCGGTCGTCGAGGTTGAAGTCGAAGGCCAAAGACAAGTTGCCTTTCTCGCGCGTCACCGTCTGTCGTTCAAAGGTGAAGGTGGCAAAATCTTGCCTTAGGGCATCAAATTTGGATTGATTGTCAGTTCGTTTCACTATGGGTGCGTTTTTATGCCACAAAATTACGAAAACTGCCTTGAATATCGGTCAAAAATCCTATTTTTGCGGTATGGATTTAGGCGAAAAGTTTGTCATAAGGAGTAATTCGTTGGAGCCGAAGCAGGGTAAGATCCTGATTTCCGAGCCTTTAATGAACGATTTCCACTTTGGGAGATCGGTGGTCCTGCTCATCGACCATGTGGAGTCGGAAGGCAGCTTCGGCATCATCATCAACAAGAAGTTGGAGGTAATGGTGAACCAAGCTGTCGACGAGTTCCCCGACTTCGAGGCACCCGTGTTTCTGGGCGGTCCCGTGGCCGACAGCCAGCTTTTCTTCATCCACACCCTTGGCGACCTTATCCCCGAGGCCTACCCCATCGTCGATGGGCTCTATTGGGGTGGCGACCATGAGACCTTAGCCACCTTGATCCACACGGGCATTGCCAACGAGAGCAATGTGCGGTTCTATCTCGGCTATGCCGGCTGGGAGGCCGGACAACTCGTCGACGAGCTGGTGCGTAACTCATGGCTCGTCAGCGACATCACCGCCGAGCAATATCTCGACACGCCTCCCGAGAAAATGTGGCAGATCTTTGTAAACAAAATGGGAAGCGACTACGAGATGTGGAGCCGCTTCCCAAAGAATTTCGAGGACAACTGATCAATCCAGACTGTCGCCAGCCTCGTTCTCGCCCTCCTTGGCTTGTTTCTCAAGTTCGAGTTTTCCGAAACGCAGCGTGAAGCCTGCTGAGATGTATCGGCTGTTGAGCATCTTACGTGTGCTGTCGTTAAGGAAGTACGGGTTGGTATTGCTTGAGCCCGAACCATATCTCGCGCCCCAGTTGAAGATGTCCTGCACGTTGACAAACACCGACAAGCGGCGATTGAAGAAGTCGCTACGCAGGCCCATGTTGAGGAAATAACGCGCCTTACGCTCGCTCATCAGGCCGATGGTCGGCGAGTTGTAGTTGGCAGCGGCGGTCACTTGCAGGCGGTTCCACAACTTGGCCCATGCATTGACGCGCATGCTCCACGACCACTTGTCATTTTGGTTCACAATATGTTCGAGATTACCGAAATCGTCGAGACGGTCATACTCCATGCGGTAACCATAGTTGTAAAGGTTGGCATATAAGCGCACGTTGAAGAAACCCGTCGGACGGTAAGTCATGTTGAGCGAGGTACCATAGCGCCATGAGGTGCCCATGTTGTAAGGCATCGAGTAACTGACGATACGGTCGAGATAATCGTCATATTCGGCATCGGTGAGTGAGCTGATCTCGTTGGTACTCCAACGTCCGTATGTCTCAAGGCCAATATTGCCGAAACGCTCGAAGAACTTCTGCCATCCCGCCTCCATATTGTGGGTGAAGCCATCCTTCAGACCATTGGGGTTGCCAGTAGAATAACTGTTCTCACCATAGTTCCGGAAGGTGCTGACCTGCTGGCTGCCTGGATGCGACATGCGTAACGAGTAGTTAAGTTTCCAGTTATGCATCGATTCGGTGCGGTAGGTCAAGTGAATGGAAGGACGGAAGTGGAAATGCAGGTATGCACTGTCGTCAGCAAATGGCATGTCGCTGAAGAAAGCATAGTCGGTGTTTTCGGCTTCCACACCAAGACCCGTGCTAAGGGTGAAACCACCCCAGCGGTGCGTCCAGTTGACGTCGGCATTGACGCCCGTCTCATTTTCCTTGAAACGATAGGTACGCAAGGTATCGACCAACACACCTATGGTGTCGTTATAACGGTCGTAGGTGTTGTCGCTCCGCTGATGGTCGACGCGTAGTCCGTAACTCATCTCACCATCCTTGCTATAAGGTCGGTTATAACGTGCGTCAAGGCTGCCACCGAAACTTTGGGCATGCATGAGCATGTAACGGTGCTCGTCAAGGTCGGTATAAGTGTCGTACATCCTGTTGTACCATTCCTCCGAGCTGTTGTTGTTGAGACGCATGTTCAGGCCAAGGCGCAGGTTATGGCCTTCGTTGTCGAACTTCTTGGTGTAGTCGGTGCCGGCATGGCCAAAGATCGACCTCATATCGCCATTATCGCGGGTGTTATCAACGAAAAGCGTTGAAAAGGCGGGTACGGTGTCGAGATAATAATAGGTCTGGCGCTCGGTGCGCATCATGTCGTTCTTGTTGGCGTTGTAGAAGCCTCCCGCGTCGAAGGAGATGTCGCTGGTGGAGTCTATTTCGTAATCGACATTCATAAACACGTTGCCGCTATATGAACGGCTGTCATCGGTTTGTGCAACAGTGTCGGCCCACGTTACCTCATAGTCACCTTCGGTGGCGGCATCGCGACGACGTTGCGACCAGCTGTCTGTGGCATTGTGTCGATCGCTGTAACGTCCCGAAGCGAACAAGTTGACGCTCAGCTTCTCCTTTTTCCACATATAGCTGACCCATGGCGAGACGAAAGGCTGGTTGGATCCGTTTACGCCGAAGCTGATGAACTGGTTGCTCTTGATATGCGCTGAGGTGACGATGTTGATAACCGCCTCGGCATCGGTGGCATATTTGGCCGACGGGTTGGTGATAGTCTCGATGCGCGCAATAGCGTTGGCGGGCAAGGTCTGGAGGTAGGTCTTCAAGTTCTCCTCGGTAAGTTTCGAGGGCTTGTCGTTGACCCATATCTCGACGCTCGACACGCCACGCAAGGTGATGTTACCTTCCACATCGACTTCCACGCCTGGCGCATTCTGCAAGGCATCCTCAGTGGTGCCCGTCTGGATGGACGGGTCCTCGCTGACGTTATAGATCAGCTTCTCGCCCTCCATGGCATAAAGCGGCCTTTCGGCAGCCACCGTAACCTCACCAATGGAAGTTACGCCAGGATTGATGCGTATCGTGCCAAGGTTAGTGTTGTTGGTCACGTTGAACGGCATTGTATAGCTCTCGTAGCCGATAGCCGACACGCGCAGAATGAAAGCACCCTGAGGCACACCAGTAATCTCGAACACGCCATCCATATTGCTAATGCCGCCCTTGACGAACTCATTGTCGACCGAGTCGAGCACGGCCACGTTGACGTAAGGAAGATATTCGCCCGTCTTGGCATCGCGCAACACACCGACCACCTGGAAGGTGTCGCCTTCACGCACACGTTTCTTTTTCTTTACGGAAGGCATGTTGCCCTCGTTCTGGCCCCACTGACGGTCGCCACCGAAAGGATGTCTTCCCCCAGGAGGTCTGCCGCCAGGTGGACGACCACCGGGAGGTCCTCCACCGCCGGGAGGTTGGGCTACACAGAGTATTGTCGAGAGGATTAAAGTAGCGATAAACATCGCTTTCACAAAGGAAGGTCTCTTCATTGTTATAAAGATGAGTAATTAAAAACGTTTCGTGTTGGTCGGTTGCCACTTGTTGTCGAAAGCGTTGTGGGAGACGTTTTCTGGCTTCCATTTGTCCTTAGGCTCAGGCTGCTCATTGGGATAGCCCATCACGATGACGCAGAGCGGGACGATGGTCTCAGGAAGACCGAGCATCTGACTGACATTCGCCATGCGTTCCTCCATGGGATAGCAACCCGTCCACACAGCGCCGAGGCCGAGAGCGTGGGCAGCCAAGAGTATGTTTTCGGTGGCAGCAGAGCAGTCCTGTACCCAGAAAGCCTGAGCGGGACCCTCAAGAGCCTTATCCATGTTGCCGCAGACCGCAATGGCCAGAGTCGACTCTTTCCACATTTGGCTTTGACGGCCATTGCCTCCTAACGAGTCTAAGGTGGCACGATCGTCGATGACCACGAAATGCCAAGGTTGCTTGTTGACGGCAGTGGGTGCTGCCATGCCTGCGCGAAGCAACATCTCAACGGTATCGGCCGCGACTGCCCTATCGGTGAACGAGCGGATGCTCGTACGCGTCATGATTGTCTCTTCGGCGTCTTTCATCAAATTGCCGCTCGCGTTGTTCGTTTGTTCGTTGTTGCAATTGCAGCCCGACACAAGGGCCACTGCCACAACAAGGAAAAATGCTGTTGTCTTAAATCTGTTCATAATCAATATTATTTAGGCTGCAAAGATAAAAAAATGTACTTTTGCCCGAAATATTGAATCTATAAAACAACCATTTTGGGCTATGAAAAAACTTGTTTTCACTTTGACGCTGGCCCTATGCATTTTGCCAGCCTTAGCCTGCACCAACCTCATCGTAGGCAAGAAAGCCAGCGCTGACGGCAGCGTGATGTGCACCTA
The DNA here is from genome assembly GCA_947303625.1 of uncultured Bacteroidales bacterium. GTDB lineage: Bacteria > Bacteroidota > Bacteroidia > Bacteroidales > F082 > Limimorpha. Next base: position 5,049 of record CAMYYV010000021.1, read on the forward strand.
CAACTGCGACGGCTTCGGATTCTCCGGATCGTTGTTCTACAGCCCTTCGGGACGGCACGAGAAAGGCGAGCTCATCGAGATCCACGGCTGGGGACCGTCACACGAGGGACAATATGTGAAACAGGTGGAATACACCAATAATGTCGTCGGCCTGATGAACGAGAAGCAGGTGACCATCGTAGAGACCACCTTCGACGGGCGCCTCATGCTCGTCAACCAGGAAGGACTGTTGGACTATTTCTCTCTGATGCGCCTGGCTCTGCAGCGTTCTTCGACAGCACGTGAAGCCATCCGCTGCATGGTGGAGCTCGTCGAGGAATACGGCTACAACAGTAGCGGAGAGACCCTCACCATCTGCGACCCCAACGAGGCCTGGATCATGGAGATCATCGGCAAAGGACCAGGAAACAAAGGAGCAGTCTGGGTGGCCCTGCGCATCCCCGATGACTGCATCTGCGCCCATGCCAACCTAAGCCGCATCAGGCAGTTCCCGCTTGAGAAAAACAGCAAAAACAGCATCAGCAGCAAGAACCTCAAGAAGATTAACAGCCCCGAAATTGAATGCGTCTATGCCGCCGATGTCATCAGCTTTGCCAAGGAATGGGGCTTCTATAGCGGCAAGGATGAGGACTTCTCGTTTCGCGACGCCTACTGCCCCATCGACTTCGAGAATGTGCGCTATGCCGACGCCCGCGTGTGGAGTTTCTTCCGTCATCACTACAGCCACGAGGAGATGGACCGATACCTGCCTTATATCAACGGCGACTTTGATGTTTGCGACCATCTACCTTTGTGGATCAAGCCCGACAAGCCCTTGTCGTTGCGCGACTTGCAAAACGACATGCGTGACCACTTTGAAGGCACTCCTTTGGACATGACGTCCGACATGACCGCTGGCCCCTGGGGTATGCCCATCCGTCCGCTGCCTATGCATTTCAAAGACAGCGACAGCGTGGCCTACTACCGCGAGCGTCCCATCGCCACGCAGCAGAGCGGCTTCACCATGACATGCCAGATGCGTTCGTGGCTACCCGACGACGTGGGCGGAGTGACTTGGTTCAACTGCGACGACGCCAACATGGTGGCCTATGTGCCGCTCTACTGCTGCATCACGCAGGTGCCCGACTGTTTCCGTCCCGAGAACAACCCTCGCAACGAGTTCAGCTACGAGTCGGCTTTCTGGATGAACAACTGGGTAGCCAACATGGTCTACCCCCGCTATTCGATGATGATCAGCGACCTGCGCAAGGCCCAAAACGAGTTGGAAAACTACTACTTCGCCGACCAAGACAGTGTGCTTGCAGCCATCAAGGGCATGATGCCCATAGACCGGCAGAGCTACCTCAACAAGAAGAGCATCGCATACGCCGAGCGCATGATGCAGCGTTGGGACAAGTTAGCCAAATACCTCATCGTGAAATACAACGACCTGATCGAGCGACGCACCGACGAAAACGGCGAGTTCGCCCGCTGGGGCTACAAGACGCCTGGCTATGCCCCACAATTCATTGATGCCATCGGCAAATCGACGGGCGATCGGTACAAGTTGAAGGAAGTCATTGAACGGAGAGAAAGATGATTCTTGACCCTGACCATTGACCCAGACCCTGACCACGTCGTTTTGTCGAAATCGGTCTGGGTCAGCGGTCTAGGTCAAAAAAACTGATAAATAAAACGACAAATTCAAGATATGCAAACCTACCAGCACGAAGTGAAATACTACGAATGCGACCGCATGGGCGTGACGCATCACTCCAATTATGTCCGTTTCATGGAAGAAGCCCGTGTCGACTGGCTCGACCAACTGGGTTATGGCTTCGAGAAGATCGAGGCTGACAACGTGTTCTCGCCCGTTGTCTCCATCCAATGCGACTACAAAAGCCCCACCACCTTCAAGGACATCATCGACATTGAGGTGAAAATCAGCAAGATGAGTGAGATGAAGTTTGAGTTTGAATACACAATGCAGACCAACGGTAAGTTAGTCTGCATTGGACATAGTGCACATTGTTTTATTGAAAATGGTCGCCCAGTGGCTATCTCCAAGCGCCTGCCTGAGCTATATAACACACTCATGGCTAGACTCTCGGAATCGGGCAAATGATACAGCGAAGGTTAGTCGCTGTTTTCTTCTCTCCACTTCTCCGCCATCTGATCCTCTATTTCCTCATTCTCAGCGCGTTTAGCTGCGTATTCCTCATCGGTCGACGATACTGAAAGGGTGAAGTCATGGGCCAAATCAGCACCTGCAAGCTTCATCAACTCCGTATGAACATCAATCGTTCCTTTTGCTTTGTCATATTTGACGTCATCACAGTCAGTAACATAATGCAATGTGTTGTCGAGGACATTAACGTAGAACAAAAGCGAGGTTTCCATTTCATACGAACATTCGGTATGGATCAGCATAAACAAACGGTCGCCAATAAGCTCTGAATTTCTGTAATCCAAATTAAAGCAAGTGATAGCGCTTGTGAGGTCGTCTTCGCTTTCGACAATTTCACCAAATGCAATGAAATCACTTATCTTCTCCTCTTCGGGCAGGAGGGCTTTGGTGTCGTTCGTTGCATAATTATGCATCATGATGTTGTTGATGGGATTGACGCCTTCGGCATCCTGATTAGGGTCAAGATAGAACACCTTCTGCACGATGGTATCCAATCTCTCGGCAATGACTTTGTTGCTCGGGTCCAAGGTTGCCTTGAATTCAGTGGCTTTTTTCTCGAACTGGGCCATCTTGTTCTCATCAGAATTACTGGAAGTGTTCCCATTGCATGCTGTCATCACAGCCGCGGCACACAGCATTAATGCCGCCATTTTTAATGTTTTTTTCATAGTTGTAAGTATTTTAATGATTATTCTATTGGATATGCCTCATATAGGATGTCGTGCAAAGCCGTCCTGATGCTTTGGCGCACCAACCTGTTAGGGTCGGTATCGGGATGAGCGCGGTTCGACAGGAACACAATGACGGTCTTGTTTTCAGGGTCGGCCCAGACGAAGGTACCTGTAAACCCCGTGTGTCCATAGCCCTTCATTGAGCCCGACTTTGAAGCCGTGCTGGAGCCTTTCTTTTTGAGCGGCAGCTTGTCGAAGCCGATACCGCGGCGGTTTTCGTTGCTCGAGGCGAAAGGAGCCTTGGTGAAATAGCGCACCGTCTCAGGCTTCAAATATTGCACACCTTGATAGGTGCCCTCGTCAAGAAACATCTGCATAAGCACCGCAAGGTCGTGAGCATTGGCAAATAAGCCTGCATGTCCTGCCACACCCCCCATCATGGCGGCCGCCTGGTCGTGCACGTCGCCCCAGACGAGCTGCATTCGGAAGATGGTGTCGTTCTCGGTCGGCGCAATCTGATCGCGAGTGAAGTGGTTCAAGGGCTGGTAGCAGATGTGCGACAGGTTCATTGGGATATAGAACTTCTCGTTGAGATAGTCCTCGATGCTCTGGTTGGTAATCAGTTTCACAATTTTCGGCATGTAGTAGAACCCCATGTCGCTATAGAGGTATTTCTTCTTTCCCAACGGGGTCTTGGACACTGAATCGAAGATGCGGTCGGGATAGTCGTTGACGATGTAGAGGTTCTCGGCCACCCTGATGGTATGACTCTCATCCATCTCTGTACTATAGAACTCTTCCATCGGACCATTCTCGTCGATTGTCACCTTGTAGAACGGCACCCACGCCTTCAGACCCGACTGGTGCGTCATGATGTCGATGAGCTTCAACTTGCCGTGGGGTTTGCCTTTCAGGTAGGGGAAGAAGTCGGCCAAGGTCTTGTTCAAGTCAATCATCCCGTCGTCATACAACTTCATGACAGCCAACGTGGAAGCAAAGATCTTGGTACACGAGGCTATGTCATAGAGGTCGTTGGGTTGAACCTGATGGCCGCCACCGTAAGTAAACGTGCCGAAACACTTGTCGTAGACCACCTTGCCGTCTTTCATCGCCACAATCTGACATCCTGGATAGGCACGGTTGCGGATGCCCGCCTTGGCCACCGAGTCCAGACGAAGGACGTATTTCTCTTCCAGCTCCCCTGTAGGCAAGGGCTTCACCGTATCATTCTGAACGGCTTGTCCAGTCACTGAGCCCATTGAAGGGCCGGTTCCTGTATCTATTGAAGTATGCGAAGGTACGGTTTTCTTGCCAGGCTCCTCCTTTGAAGGCAAAACATGTATTTTCCTCGCAGGAGCACCCACAACGATGCCGTCGCCACACTTGAACTTGGTCACCGTGACAGGCAGCGTGCCATGAGGATCCATCTCGCCCGACAGCAGCTTCACTACAGCATTGACAGCAGGTACCTCGTCCTGATAGCCTACCACCACGCCCTTTACACTATTGTTGATGCGGAACATATCCAAGGCGTATGGACAGGCGAACAAGTTGAGGATCACGTCGTTTTGCGCCACCAAGCGGTTGAAGAACTTCACTGTCTCGTCGTTGATGCCGTAATTCTTGTTGGCATACATCGTAGTCTTCTCAATACTGACCACCACGATGTCGTATTTCTCCAACTCCTTGAGCCATGCCGCCGACTTAGTGCCGATTTCTTCCTTCTTCACCACATACGACTTGGTGCTATAGCCACGCTCAATCAAGCCGTTATTTACGTCATTCTTGGTGTTGCCGATGGTTACCACGGCAATTTTCTTGTTGTTGGCCAAGGGGATCACGTTGCCGTCGTTGCGCAGCATCGTGATAGCCTCATCATATAATTGCTGACGCAAGTCAGTGTATGCTGTCTTTTTCAAGTCGGACATCAGGTTTTCAGTCGATACCTTCTTGTAGTTGTTGAGTCCTGCGCGGTATTTATAGCGCAGGATCTTCTTGCAGCTCTCTTCCACGCGAGCCTCCACCTCTGGGTCACGTTCCGCCGCCGCCTTGATGGTCTTGATGGCAAAGGGCACGTCGTGGGGCAGGATGAGCACATCGTTACCAGCCATAAAAGCGACGTATGGCACGCTGTCCTGACGTACTTTCTCGGTGACACCCTTCATGTCGAGACCATCGGTGAAGATAAGGCCCTCAAAGCCCATCTCATCCTTCAGCAAATCGGTGACCACGCCGTGCGATAATGACGATGAGGTGTTCTTCACTTCCTCGATGGCAGGGAAATAAAGGTGTCCGACCATCGCACCGTTCACGCCATGTTCAATCATGTAACGGAAAGGCGCCAACTCAATGTCGCGCACCTCGTCCATTGTGCGAGTCACGGTGGGCAAGGTGAGATGCGAGTCGGTCGACGTGTTGCCATGACCGGGGAAATGTTTCATCGTGGTGGTCAGCCCCTTGCTCTGCATTCCGAGGGCGTAGGCAGTGGCCTTTTCGCCCACCGTCTGTGGGTTCTCGCCGAAGCTACGCATCCCGATAATAGGGTTGGCTGCATTGGAGTTGACATCAGCGACAGGAGCGAAGTTGACATGGATGCCCATACGCTGGCATTGCTCGGCCACCTGCTGCCCCATCTCATAAATCAGGTCGTCGTTGCTGATGGCACCCAAGGTCATCTGATAGGGATATGAAAGGCTCTTGTTAACGCGCATCCCCAGGCCCCATTCCGCGTCGATGCTGACCATAAGCGGTGTCTGTGCCATGGCCTGCCATTCGTTGGTCTGCTTCACCTGTGCCTCAGCGTCGGCACGGAAGAAGCACACGCCACCGATGTTATACTTCTTGATATACTTCGCCACATCGGAATCGAAAGGCTTGTCGGGGTTGTTGGCTCTCATACAGATGAGCTGCGCCACACGCTGTTCCAAAGTGAGGCTGTTGTAGACCGAATCCACCCATCGCGACTCAGCATCCTGAGCTCTCAACTGACCTATCGAGAAAACCATGGCCAGCAATCCAAAAATCATACTTTTTTTCATACTCATAATATATTATTTTTTAATTAGATAATTTGTTTCATTTCAACCAATCCTTTAATTCTTTCCAATCGTATGGTTTGCATACGATGGTCTTGTTTTCATCCAATACAAACACCGTTGGCGTTGAGGTGATATGGTAATCTAAGAAGGCTTTACCCTCCCAACGCAAAGCGTCGTAAAAATGGTACCCGGGCAGGCGCATCTTCTTCACCGAACGGGCCACTTCGTCTTGATCTTCTGCCAAAGCAAAGGTAACCAGTTCATAGTCAGACTTCAAGTCCAAGTGCCTCCGCATCTGCACCAGGAAGTCGTGGCAGTATTCACAATCCGTCGACCAAAAGAAGACGATTGTCCATGTAGCTTGCGAGGCATATATCTGATACGGTTTGCCATCGATGGTGACACCTGTAAAGTCAGGAGCCTTGGCACCGACGCGCACTTTTTGGTACGGTTCGGCAATGGAGTCGAGACGCAAGCCCTGTTCCATAGTGATCTCTCCCTCAACTAGCTGCGGATAGTTCAACAGATAGTCTGTCACCGCATCACGTCCCATGGCAGCATAGCCGTTCAAGGCAAAGCCGAGCACGTATTCATACATCCTCATGTTGGTCTTGGCCTTGCTAAGGAGGACACCAAGGCCTTCCATCGACAAACTGTCGAAGTGATGCTCGTCGCCGTCAGTGAAAGAATAGAAGAACGCAACCATCTTGTCGTCCAATGCCTTAGAGCCGATCAAGGTCGTGTCGCCGAAATCCACCTCATCCCAATAGGCCAACATTGCCTCGCTTTGTGCTTGAACCGGCAGGACAAAAAACACAAAAACAATCAGAATGACTATATGGATTATCTTTTTCATTATCTTTTATTTAGATATTGTCATCAAAAGTCTAACTTTAATTGTACTGCCATATTGAAAGTCATCCTATGAAGCGGTGTAGTGCCATAGTCGGCAATGGCTTGTTTGTGTTCAGGGGTCGGATAGCCCTTATTCTTTTTCCAGTTGTAAACGGGATATTGCTCCCCATATTGTTGCATCATCATATCACGCGTGGTCTTGGCCAGGATGGAAGCCGCTGCGATGGCTTGGTATTTGGCATCGCCACCCACGACGCAGACGTGTTTGATGTCTTTGTAGGGGTTGAAACGGTTACCATCGATGAGCAGCAATTCAGGCTGCACCGTCAGCTGGTCGAGCGCCCTATGCATGGCAAGGAACGAGGCATTAAGTATATTGATTTCATCGATTTCCTGTGCTGTCACGATGCCGATGCCGTAGGTCAAGGCCTCGTTCATCACGAGTTCACGGAACTGCATACGTTTCTTCTCCGTCAGCTGCTTCGAGTCGTTGAGTTCGGGGTAGTCGGCACCTTTCTTCAGAATCACCGCCGCCGCCACCACGGGCCCTGCGAGACAACCACGTCCGGCCTCATCGCATCCGGCCTCTATCATGTCAGAATAATGCGTTAGTAAAGCCATATCTACATGATTTTGAAGTAATAATGGTTGGCAAAGACCAAGATGAGAAACAGTGTGAGGAGCAAATTGGCCCAACCCGTGTTGCCCATATAGGAAAAAGCATAGGCGTAAATGACAGACAACACAAGGAAGAGCAGACCATGCATCAACGGATTACCCGTCAAGAACAAGAGGAAGACAGCGATGACGAGCATTACCGCCGTCATCGAAATCTTGGTACGTACAGCTACCGACTTCTCCATATTGGCGTTGTTGCCACCAAAGAGCAAGATGACAGCCGCCACTATCAGCAGAGCCAATAATATGATGATCTTATAGTTGAGCCCCGCCACCGACAAACGGAACGAGGCAAAATAATCGAGATAGCCCTGCCCCACCGTGCGGAAGTCGCCAAACAGGAACACACCAACGAAATAGAGGAAATACACAGCCAAGAATCCCAAAATGGGAATTAATGTCAAACGGAACGAGCCTTTTTTGGCCATGGGAAGCACTACTATCGACCATACAATCAACAAGATGGCAGGAAAATAGCACATTGAGGCAACAGCTATCAACAAACCGGCATTCAGCAGGCTGAGTTCGGGATTGGGCGAAAGATGCACCTCAAAGAACGAGCGTAGCATCAAGATGATGAACAAAGTAGCCAAGGCAAAAGGATAAAACTGCGTCTGGGTGCACGTGAGGCTCATCAGCAGGACGAAAACGAAAGCGCCCATCGTGCCAACCTTGCCCGTAATCTGATTATTGATAAGTATCGCGTTGAACAACAAAGCCTCTAGCACAATCAAGAGAAAGGCAATCGTATGTTGGAGTATGGGCGAAAAACCGATTAATCCATCAATGAGATTAAAGAGCGGCGTCACCGGAGAATCCAGTCCCATAGTGTTCTTGCCTGAGATGAACGCAGGAATCCACAGGGCGATGGCCATCAACGCAATCACCACATACTGAATGGCATAACTCTGTCTAAAAAACTTGATCATTGCATTTTCATTAAGTCGAGTCCGATGTCGTGACGATAGTTGACGCCGTCAAAATGGATCTTTTCCGCCTCACGATAGGCCAAACCCCTCGCCTCTTCGATGCTGTCGCCATGGGCCGTCACCGCGATAACACGACCGCCTGAAGTAACCACGTCGTTTTCGGCATTAAATGCCGTGCCAGCATGGAAGGCGACCACCTCTTTCAGGCCATCCAACCCGCTCATTATCATGCCTTTCTTATATGCTTCGGGATAACCGCCCGACACCAACATCACCGTCACAGCGGTCTTGCCGCTTTTGGCATAGTGAGCCTCGTCGAGGCGGCCGTCGGCACAGGCAAAGAGCAAGTCGGCAAAGTCACCCTCAATGCGAGTCATCACTGCCTCAGTCTCGGGGTCGCCCATACGAACGTTGTACTCGATGACGTAAGGGTTACCACCGTCGTTCATCAAGCCTAAGAAGATGAATCCCTTATAGTCAACGCCTTCGGCTCTGAGGCCCTTCAATGTGGGCTTCACGATGCGCTCCTCCACCCTATTGAGGAACTCAGGCGTGCAGAACGGCACGGGCGAGACGGCACCCATGCCGCCGGTGTTGAGGCCCGTGTCACCATCGCCGATGCGCTTGTAGTCCTTTGCCTCAGGAAGCAGCACGTAATGCTCGCCATCGGTCAGCACGAAGACAGAGACCTCGATGCCTTTGAGGAACTCCTCGATGACCACGGTGGCTGATGCCGCGCCAAACTTGCCGTCGAGCATCTTGCCGAGTTCGTCCTTAGCTTCCTGCAAATCATTGAGGATCAGCACCCCCTTACCTGCTGCCAAGCCATCGGCTTTCAGCACGTATGGAGCCTTCACGCTCTCGAGGAACCTGCAGCCCTCGTCGAGGTTGTCCTTATTGACCTTGAAACACTTGGCAGTGGGCACACCATACTTCTCCATGAAGTCCTTGGCATAAGCCTTGCTGCCTTCGAGTTGGGCACCTCGTTTGTCGGGACCGATAATCTTCACGGCCTTCAGCGCCGCGTCGCCCTTGAAGAAATCGACGATGCCGTCGACCAATGGCTGTTCGGGGCCCACCACGACGAGATGGATTTCTTGTTTCAAACAGAAGTCCTTGATAGCCTCAAAATCGGAGAGTTTGATATTGACATTGACACCTACCTGTGCCGTGCCTGCGTTGCCAGGTGCTATGTAGATGTGGGCACCTTCGCTCTGGGCCAGTTTCCACGCCAAAGCATGTTCGCGACCGCCTGATCCAAGCACCAGTATATTGCGCCGAACGGCGGTGACATGCTGTCCTACGGCGTCTTTCCAATCAACAGCATCTTTCTCAATGTCAGCGGGATACATAACAATCTTTGCCATATCTTATTCTTTTATTGCTTTCATTAATGAATTCCAAATGTCATCGGCAGCTTGATTCCACGAGAAGTCTTTGGCGCGTTCGCGGCCTTTCTCAATCAGGGCCTCACACACGTTCTCGTCAAGCATCTCAGTCATGCCCTCGGCGATGGAGGCCTCGCTGAACGGGTCGACAAGCAATGCAGCATCGTCGGCCACCTCGGGCATCGAAGTCACGTTGGAAGTGATGACAGGCGTGTCGCAGCGGAATGCCTCAAGGATGGGAATGCCGAAGCCCTCGAAATACGACACATACACCGACGCCAAGGCCGCCGCGGTCACCTTGTGCAGATCCTCTGCGCTCAGACGGCCTGCGAAGACCACCTCGTCCTTGAAACGCATGGCGCCATAAGCCTGCTCGATAGGTTCCGACCACCAGCGCTTCTCCCCTACGATCAATAGTTTGACGTTTGACGACGTCTGGCTCTTGAAAAGGTCAAAGGCGGTGAACAGCCGTGCCAGGTTCTTGCGAGGATGTAGCGAGCCAACGAACATAAAATAGGGATTTCCACCAGTATAATGGGCGCGCACGGCCTCCTGCTCCTCGTCGGAAATAGGTGCAAACCTCTCATTCACACCATTGTAGGCCACGTCAATCTTCTCTGGAGCAATGCCGTAACAGCCAACGATGTCCTGCTTCGAGAACTCCGACACCGTCACGATGCGCTTAGCTTTGCGGGCAAATTTTGGGAAATATTTCTTATAGTGCCACAAATGAATCTTGGGCATGTCCTTCGGAAAATGCTCGAAGTTAAGATCGTGGAATTGGGCCACTTGCCTCACTTCGGAGCGCAGGCTCAGATAGCCATCAGGCGAGAAGAACAGATCGGGTTTGATCTTCTTCAAGGCCTTCTTCACCGAAAACTCAAAAAACCAAATGAAGAGGAAAGGATGACGTGCCTGAGGGAACAGCACGACGGGCTTCACGTTGTCGCTGAAAATGAACATTGGATCGGGCTCGCGATCGAAGAGGAAATAGAACTCCACCTCTGGGTGGGCTTTCACCATGCGACGCAAAGTCTCATAGGCCACCCATCCGATGCCTTCGAGCTTGTCTTTCAGCAACAAGCGTGTGTTTACAGCGATTTTCATGTTGACAAAACAAATAGGGAAACCCCTGAATTTTTAAATGGCAAAGATACAAAAATTGGCATTATTTATTTACTTTTGCCGAAAATAAACTATGAAAAAATGAAGAAATCTTTCCTCTTTGCCGTTCTGCTTTGCCTCGTCGCACTCAGCCATGCACAACCCAAATTCAACGGTTTGACTTTCCCCACTAATGTCAACCTTTTCGACCTGTACGAGATCTCGTTCCAGATGGGCACCTATGGCAACCCATACGACCCGGCGGTCATCGACGTCTATGCCGAATTCACCGCCCCCAACGGAAAGGTATCAAGAGTCAACGGCTTTTATTTTGAAGGTTACAGCTTCGAGAAGTACAAAGGCTATGAGAAGCCTAAAGCCGAATCGCGCAGCAATGGATGGAGGGTACGTTTCACTCCCGACCAAGAGGGTGTCTGGCATTTTGCCCTGCATGCCACCGACAAGAAAGGCTCCGTCAACCTTGACTCCTACGGAGGCACGACCTTCAGTTTCAACTGCAAGGCCGCAAGAAACGCGTCAGGTTTTATCGGCAAAGCCAACACGCGCTACCTCAAACGCGAGGTGATAGCCAACGGCAAGCGTCAGAGCATTTCCTTCTTCCCTATCGGACCCAACGTGGCTTGGTACTCATGCAAGTCGTACTACAACTACGCCACACCCAACGGCATTTATGAGTACGAACAACGCATCGACTCGTTGGCAGGCCGGGCCAACTACATGCGTATCTGGCTCAACAGACCGCAGTACTTATCGCTCTATGGCCCCGAGTTCACCCAGACGACAAGCGGCAAAGCCACTATGTATTTCGACAACACCCTCAACCAGAAAGACGCTGCCGAGCTCGACCACATCATCGAATACGCCGCCCAGAAAGGCATCGCCATCATGCCGTGCATCTTCACGTACGGTGACTTCAAGGCTGACCCGAAACACGACGGGGAACTCGACAAGAACCCTGCCGATTGGCGCGTCAACCCTTACAACACTGTATTAGGGCTGAAGACACCAACCGATTTCTTCACCGACAAGGAAGCTCAACGCATCACCCGCAACCTCGTCCGCTACGTAGTAGCCCGCTGGGGCTATGCCACCAACATCGTCGCATGGGAGTTGTGGAACGAAATCTCCAACATGGATCTAGATAAGAATGCCTTTGAACAATACAGCAACACAGTGACGCGATGGCACAACGACATGGCACAATACATCCGCTCCAACGACCCCTTCCATCATCTCGTCACCACCTCGATAGGCTACGACGACAAGGATTATCTCTTCAACCGCATCTTCAGCGGCATGGACATCGTGCAAGACCACCACTATTTCAACGTGCAGAAGGCCAAGTCTAAAGAACAGACCTCGCACCAACTGTATCGTATCAGCCTCGATGCCCGCAAGGCCTATCCAAACAAACCATTCTTCATCGGCGAGTTCGGCTTTGGCAGCTCCAATGCCCAGCGATATCTCGAGAAAGATCCGCGCGGTGTAGACCTACACAACACCTTGTGGTCGACGCTGTTCTCAGGCACGATGGGTTCTGCTTCGTTTTGGCAGTGGTCAGCACTCGAAAAATGTGGCACGCACGGTATTTTCAAGCCCATGCTCATCTTCAGCAAGAGCCTGCCCGTGCCTTCAGCGACCTTCGAACCACGCACGACAGGTGAAGAAAGCAAGACTGCCAAATACAGCGTCATCTTTCCCAACGGCCTTGAGACCTATTACATCATCAACGCGGTCGAAGACACCCTCTACGGATGGAGCCAAGACACGGCCTTCGCCTACCAGTCGCTGCGCCGCCTCACCGACAAGGTGGCAAGCAACGGACACTTCAAGGACGACGGCCTCTTCGATGCCAAAGGCTACGTCTACACGCTGAATGCCGACAAACGCCCTCGTCCCAGCTCACGGAGCAACACCATCGTATTGCCTATCGCGAGACAACCCGAGGGGACAAAATACGACATCCGATGGTATGACACTGAGACGGGCCTGGAACTCGCCGACGAACGCACCACCGCTACCGTCAAGGGCAAGACGCTGACAATCGACTTCCCTTCTTCCATACGCAACTTGAAGAAACGTCGCATCAACAACACTTTCGGTGATGCTGTGTTCGTCATCACCCGCGAAAACAAAAATGGCAGCACGCCCGAGAGCAATGCTGCCAATAAAACCAAAAAGATCCGCGCCAAAAAAGGCAGGGATGATCAATAGCGGTAGATGTCCGACTTGTAGGGTCCCTCAACGGGCACGCCGATATAGTCGGCCTGCTTTTGCGTGAGCTTGGTCAACTTCACGCCGATCTTTTCAAGGTGCAAGCGAGCCACTTCCTCGTCCAGATACTTGGGCAGGCAATACACACCCACTTTATATTGACCGCGTTTCTCCCAGAGGTCCATCTGGGCCAGCGTCTGGTTGGTGAACGAGTTACTCATCACAAAGCTGGCATGACCCGTGGCGCAACCGAGGTTGACCAGTCGGCCCGAGGCCAACAGGAAGATGCAGTGGCCATCGTCGAAGACGTACTTGTCGACTTGCGGCTTGATGTTGATCTTCTCCTTCAGGTGCTCGGTCTTCTCGAGGCGATCCACCTGGATCTCGTTGTCGAAGTGGCCGATGTTACACACGATGGCCTGGTCTTTCATCTGCAGGATGTGTTCCAATGTGATGACGTCGCAGTTGCCCGTGGTGGTCACAAAGATGTTACCTTCCTTGACGGCCTCTTCCATCGTGGTCACCTCAAAGCCTTCCATGGCAGCTTGCAAGGCGCAGATAGGGTCAATCTCGGTAACGAGGACACGGGCGCCATAGCTCTTCATCGAGTGCGAGCAGCCCTTGCCCACCTCGCCATAGCCGCACACCACGACGACCTTGCCGGCAATCATCACGTCGGTGGCGCGTTTGATGCCGTCTGCCAACGACTCGCGGCAACCATAGAGGTTGTCGAACTTCGACTTGGTCACCGAGTCGTTCACGTTGATGGCGGGCACCAGCAACTCGCCGCGCTCGTGCATCTGATACAGACGGTGCACGCCCGTGGTGGTCTCTTCCGAAACGCCCTTCCAACCGGCAACGACCGTGTGCCAGAAGGTAGGATTCTCTTTGTAGGTAGCCTTGATGACACTCATCAACGCTCTCTCCTCTTCGCTACCTGTGGGTGCGTCAAGAAGTTCGGGGTCGTTCTCGCAGGCATAGCCCTTATGGATAAGCAGTGTGGCGTCGCCACCATCGTCAACGATGAGGTCGGGACCCGTGCCGTCAGGGAAGGTAATGGCGCGTTTGGTGCACCACCAGTAGTCCTCCAATGTCTCGCCCTTCCATGCGAAAACGGCGGTACCCGTCTCGGCGATGGCAGCCGCGGCATGGTCTTGCGTCGAGTAGATGTTGCAGCTACACCAGCGCACCGTGGCACCCAACTTGACGAGTGTCTCGATGAGGCAGGCGGTCTGGATAGTCATGTGGAGTGAACCCATGATCTTGGCGCCTTTCAGCGGTTGCGTGTCGCCGTATTTCTTGCGCAGTGACATCAGGCCGGGCATCTCGTGCTCCGACACTTCAATTTCCTTGCGTCCCCAGGCAGCCAAACCCATATCGGCCACCAAATAAGGGAGTTGGTTATCTAACAATTTGTTATTCATTGATTTAATATTTAAATATTTCACATTTACGAGGGGACAAAAATACACAAAAATCCAATATCATCGCACGGATTCCCAAAAGTCAAAATAATTATGTATTTTTGCACAATTGAACACACAAAAAACATCAACCATGCAACAACCTAATAACAACAAACAAAAACAAATCGGACGCTTCATCGTTTGGGGCGTATTGGCAATCTTCGTCATTTTGTTGGTTTCCTCCTCATTCTACACCATCCGCTCGACGGAGCGCGGTGTGCTCGCCACCTTCGGAAAGATGAGCGACGACGTGATTGAGGACGGCCTACACATGAAGATTCCTTTCATCCAGACCATCAAGCGCGTGAACGTGCAGCAGAAGAAGTTTGACGGAAAGGAAGACAGCTACACGCGCGACGTGCAGACCTCAGAGGTGGAATACACCATCAACTACGACCTGGTGCGCGAAAACGTCAGCAAGCTGATGAAGAATGTGGGTGACGACTATCACAACCGCATCGTGGTGCCGTTCATCCGCTCTGCCATGAAGGAGTCGTTCGGCAACTTCGCCGCTACCGAGATCGTGGAGAACCGTGACGCAGTGCGCAAACAAATCGAGCAGCAGCTACGCGAGACCTTGGACAGCAACTACTTCACGAACGTGCAGTTCCAGTTAGTGAACATCGACTTCGACGACGATTTCGAGAAAGCCATCAAGGAGAAGCAGGTGGCCGAGCAGAACGCCCTCAAGGCCAAGAACGTCACCATCCAGGTTGAGGAACTGGCCAAGCAGACCAAGATCAAGGCCGAAGCCGACGCCGAGGCCATGCGCATCAAAGCCGCCGCATTGGAGAGCAACCCCAAGCTCGTCAACTACGAGGCAGTGCAGAAATGGGACGGCAAGCTCCCCGAATATATGCTCGGTAACTCTGTGCCGTTCATCGATTTGAAGTAAATATCATTTGATTATTTCGCTCTCCAGAAGCTGCGGGTGAAGAGCAACAGGATGGTGAAGATCTCGAGACGTCCCACCACCATGTCGAATGAGAGCAGCCACTTGGCCGCGCTGGGAACAGCGGCGAAGTTGCCGCTTGGACCTGTAATGCCTGAGCCGGGACCGTAGTTGCTGAAACAGGTCAGAAACGAGATAACGCCATCCTCTACGGTCATGCCCATGACTGACAATGCCACCACATTGCCCATGAGAAGGAGGATGAAGAGGGAGAAAAACGACAGCACCCGCTTCAACGCGAGGTCATCGACGGTTTGTCCCGACACTTTTACCGTGTACACACTTGACGAATGCAGAAGCTCGTACACGCTCTTCTTCATATACCTGAACAATACGATGATGCGCACCATCTTGATGCCACCGCTGGTGGAGCCTGCACAACCGCCCACGATCATCATCACCACCGTCGGGATGAGGAAGAGACGCCCCCAGCTGTCGTAGTCGTAGTTGCTGCCTTGGAAACCTGTGTTCGACAGCAAAGCTGTTACGTGAAACAGTGAGGTACGGATGCGTTCCCACCATGTCTGCGGATGCGAAGCCAGCTGATCCTCGGTGATGGTACTGAACCTCGACGCAAAGAAGAATCGTCCTATGAACAACAGCGTGAAGATAAGGATGGCAAGCAGATACCACCGCAGCTCCTCGTTGCGCTTGATCACACTGAAACGTCCGTTAAACAGGAAATGGTACATCGCGAAGTTGATGCCCGAGAGCAGCATGAAGACGATGCACATGCATTCGATATAGTCGGAATGGAAATAGCCGATACTGGCCTGGTGCGTGCTGAAGCCGCCTGTGGCGATGGTGGTGAATGCGTGGCACACCGCATCGAACTTGTTCATCGGCCCTAGGTAATAGGCGACAGCACATAACAGCGTCAAGACAATATAGATGATCCACAGCAGACGCGAAGTAGCGCCCATGGTGGGTGCCAGCTTCTCAACACTTAAGCCCGGCGCCTCTGCTGCAAAAAGCGAGACTTTCTTGGATCCTTTGGCCACCGAAGGGATGAATGCCAAAGTGAACACCACCACACCCAAGCCACCCATCCACTGCATGATGCTGCGCCAGAACAGGATGCCATGAGGCTGCTGGTCGATATTGCTGAGGATGGTAGCACCCGTGGTCGAGAAGCCCGACATGGTCTCGAAGAAGGCATCGGTCACATTGTCGACGGTGCCATACATCAGGAAGGGCAACATGCCGAAGACAGAAAACAAAACCCATGACAAGGCCACGACCATAAACGAGTCACGGATCTGCAACGGGGTCTTTTTGGCCGACCGTCCGATATTGTAGAGCAGCAATCCCACGGCACCCGTCAGTGCGGCGGTGAGGAGAAAACACCGCGTGTCGTTCTCCCCTGCCACATGCTGATAGTGGAAGGCCACAGCCGCCGTCAGCAACAGCGCAGCCGTCTCAATCAGCAACAGGACACCAAAGAGTTTGCTTTTCATTGTTATTCATTTTTTGACTACGAGACGCGAGACTTCGGGACGCGAGACGACTCCTCCCTCTAAACTCTCAACTCTACACTCTCAACTCCACGGCTCCGCCCATCCCTCGCCGTAGTCGAAGTCATCGTCGCTGTCCTCGTCCTTGAAGGAATGGTCGTCATAGGGCTTCAGCCATTCGGCGAACTGACGCGACGCGACGGCCGTGATCTCGCCATCGGCCTCGGGCGACACGGCGATGTTGATGCGGTCGGCAGCCAACTCCTTGAGCCAATGCAGTAGCTCCGAGAAGCCCATGTCGGTCACGGTGTAACCTTCCCAATCGCCTTGGGCAGCCTTAGCAGCTTGTTCTTCCGTCTCCCACAAGGGGATGTATGGCTCGCCGTCGGCACCCTCCAGCATGGCAAAGAAGCCTTCCTTGGCCTCAAGCAGCCACACCTTACGGGTCTCGAGGATGGTGCTTATGAATAGTTCAAGTTTATTTTCCATTTTTAACTCTGTTTTTCTTTTGGCTTTTGGCAGTTTAATTTCGGCTGTTAGCTTTTAGCTGTTAGCCATTAGCTATTGTAGCTCCAAGGCTAACAGCTAATTGCTAATAGCCAACTGCCTTTCAGCCATAGGCCATCATCAATGACGTTTTTGTTGCTGCTGCAGCTTGGCCTGCTGTTTCTGTGCCTCTTCAAGACGCTTCATAAAGCCCGACTTCTTCTGCGGTTTCTTCTTGTTCTTCTCGATAGTGGCCCTCACCTTGTCCTCGTTGATCATCTTGCGGAAGATGAACATCTGGATGAAAGTGATGATGTTGACCAGCATGTAGTAGTAGCTCAAGCCCGCCGAGTAGTTATTGAAGATGGCGAAGAACATGATAGGCATGAGGTACATCATCCACTTCATGGGCTTCATCTGCGGGTTGCTCGACACATCCATCTGTTTGTTGTTAACGTAGGTGTAGATGAGGGTGGTGATGGTCATCAGGATGGTGAACAGGCTGAGGTGATCCATGCCAAGGAACCTTGGGAACTCGACGATGCTGTCGTAGGTCGAGAGGTCGTCGGCCCAAAGGAAAGGCTGCTGGCGCAACTCGATACTGGCGGGGAAGAAACGGAAGATGGCAATAAGGATGGGGAACTGAAGCAGGGCAGGCAGACATCCCGAGGCGGGACTCACACCGGCCTGTTTCTGCAAGGTCATCACCGCCTGTTGTTTCTTCATGGCATCTTCCTGTTTGGGGTATTTCTCGTTGATGGCCTCCATCTCAGGCTTCAGCACACGGGTGATGGCCGACGACTTGTAGGACTTGAAAGCCAAGGGGAACAACAAGGTCTTAATGATGATAGTCAGGATGAGGATGACGATGCCATAGTTCCATCCGTATTGGCTCAGCCAGTTGAACACGGCGATAACGCCATAGTTGATCCAGCGGATGAGGAAGAAGCTACCCAAATTGATCTGGTCCTGCAGGCCGAGTTTGTAGCTGCGCAACGTCTTGAAGTGATTGGGGCCAAAGTAGAGCGACATCGGGATGGTGTTGATCTCAGCGTCTTTGTTGTAGGGGATGCTGATATTGGTCGACATCGACTTATAGTAGCGTGGATTGTCGGACTGGCGGGTGCTGACGGCCATCTTAGCGTTATCGAAGCCTTCCTTTGCCACGATGACGTTGCAGAAGAAGCGCTGCTTGAACGAGATCCACTTCAGTTTCGTGTTGACGTTCTCCTCCACGTCCTTGTTCACCTTGAGGTGGTCGACATCCTTGTCGTTGAGGGCGCGATAGTAGACCGACTCATCTGCGAAGCGGTCGGTGCTCTTCTCCTGTTTCATCATGTCGATGGCCCAGTCGAGGCTCAGGTAATCGACATTAGTGGCGATGACGTCTTTCATGCCCACGGTGCGTATGTCGAAGTCCATCATATAGTTGTCACCACAGATAGTGTAGACATATTCGAGGTATTGCTGCGGATTGTCGGACGACAGGCGCAAAGCGAAGACGAGGCTGTCGCCCTCGGCCACGGTGAGGTCGCCGCCAGTGTAGGGCTTACCGTCAACGTATGGCACGAAGTAGAACTGCGACGTGTTGACAACGCGGTTTTGTGCGTAAAACGACAAGTCGAACTTGACGGTGGCTGTGTCGAACATAATGACGTTCAGTGAGTCTTCACCATAGGTGTAATAGTCTTTCAGCTCCACTTTCTTAAGGAAGCCGCCCTTGCTGTTGAACGTCAGGCGTTGCTTGTTGTTCTCGATGGTCCAGGTCCGCTCCTCCCCTTGCGACGCGCCAACGAAGATGCCGTATTTGTCGCGCAGGGCATCAGCCTCGTGCTGTGCCAAGGTCGCCGAATCCATGTCGGCTTTGGCCACGCTGTCAGCGGCTTGTGCCAATGCCATGGCCTGCTGTTGGTGTTCGGCGTTGCGAATCGAGTCGGCGCGGGCTTGTTCGATACGAGCCTGGCGGATGCTATCTTGGATGTGCATCTGCTTCTCGCGTTCCTCCTTCGAGGGGCTCATGAAATACATCCAGCCGAAGAGGATGGCTGCAATGAGGGCAAAACCAATAAGTGTGCTTTTATTTTTCATTACGTTTTAGTTTGCGAATAAGGCGGCAAAAATACGAAAAATAATGTTATGTTTTGATAGGGGAAGCAAATCTAAAGCAAATCTTACATAAATAATCCCAAACCACCGCACCACCCAACGCGGGGATGACATGGCTGCTGAATCCCAGCAAAAACAAAACGGGACACAGGAAAGTCCCGTGTCCCGTAGTCTCGCGTTCTTTCAGTCCTGGCTCACTTGCCCACCGTTACCTTTCCAACGTGCACTCTTCCGTCCGTTGCCGTGATCCTCAGCAGGTAGAAGCCTTCGTGCAGCAGACCCATGTCGATTTGGTTCGTGTTTTGTGCCGTCTTCACCAACTGTCCCAAGGCGTTGTAGACTTTCACTTCGGCCACGGTTGCCCCTTCGATGCGGACGAGGCCGCTGGTGGGATTGGGAGAAAGGGTGATGGCAGCCTCCAAATCCTCATCCAGGACGCTTTCTGTCTTCTCACAATACGCAATGTTATACGATTTT
Source organism: uncultured Bacteroidales bacterium (assembly GCA_947303625.1). Lineage (GTDB taxonomy): Bacteria > Bacteroidota > Bacteroidia > Bacteroidales > F082 > Limimorpha. The sequence continues at coordinate 25,055 of CAMYYV010000021.1, forward strand.
GAAGTGGTACCATCGCTGTAAATCGCTAGCACATGATACTTCAACCGACCACTGCCTGAATAAAGGTCGGTGTATTCCGTTTCAGTAATCAACTCTTCACTGACCAGAGTCTCGCCTCTATAGACTTGATAACCGACAAGGTCCTCTTCGGATCTCAATTCCGGCTCTGTCCACCGGAGAGTGACGCGATGTTCGTCGAAACTTGCCACCTCGCAATCCATCACAGGCGTATGTTGGCTATACCAATCTGGCCTGAAGTGATGGAAATAGGTAGTGACCAACGTCTCGCCATAGTCACGGTAGTAATCAATCCATGTTTTTCCACTATTAGCATAAACAATGGAACTTTCCTTTTTGATGGAATAAAAGACACCTGGCTCGTTGTCGGCCACAAACTCCCAAAAATCAAAGACATAAACATCGCCAATTATTAAAGAATCTATAGTCATCACCATCCTGTTGTTTCGTCCATAATCCGGACTGAAATACAGCGCGTATGACATGGTATAGTAGTTGACAGTGTCGTAAGATTTGTAATAAGTGTACAGTTCTCCTTCGTCGGCTCCTGCCGCCATATTAAAGTAACCCAAGTCTGAAATAAAGACTGTATCGAAGGTTTGGTTGAAATCCAAGGAATGGGTAAGATAATACGAGGACAGATTGTTACTATGATTCTGCGTGATGAACTCGCCAATGTTCCATCCGGCTACACTGTAGGAATAAAAGGGCGGAATGTCCAAAGTTTCAAAACTACTGCCATAATCATAACTAATCCTCAGTTCTGCGGGATTGGTGTTCCTTTTGAGCAACACACCTGGCGCATCTTTAAAGGTCCAGTATTCATCAGAGACACCGGTTTCCTCGTCGATGGGCTCCCATGTATAGCCATAGTCTATACTCCTATACAGTTTATTTGTCTGTCCACTTCCATCGTCTAGGTTATAAATTACGCCTGGTTACGCCTGGCGTAACATCGGTATAAAAGTCGCCAATGCCCATCGCTTCTGGATCGTCAATTAAATAGGAATAAGGCAATTCGACCTTTTTGCCGTGTTCGGTATAATGAGTCAAACACCTAATGCCTGAGCCGCCATAGGTATCCTCCCACCCTGTGTACGAATAGAACTCGCCATTAGAGGTTCGTTGTGTATTGGCATCATACGACATGGTTGAATTCACTTGTGCCAACCCGAGTAATGACATTGCAAGCATTCCCAATAAAAGTAGCGTCTTTTTCATAGGGCTTTTGTTTTAATGAATACCATTTTTTCGCCACAAAAGTAAGCTTTTCTTCTAGTTTTGTCAAGTCCCGAAGGGACGACCCTACCGTATCGGAGGTTTCAACCTCCGACTCTAAACGCAGCCATAGATCCCTCGCCACCGCACCACCCAGCGCAGGAAATCGAAGATTCATCGATACGAAGTGAGATAATGACATGGCTGCTATATCCCGACTGCGTCTTGGGGTATCACCCTTCTGCAAAAACAAAACGGGACACAGGAAAGTCCCGTGTCCCGTAGTCTCGCAGTTTCGCGTCCTAAATCAATAGTAGCGATAGCTCTTCACCTGGCCGATGTGGCGGGCGAGGCGGACCACCTGGTTGC
>CAMYYV010000022.1 GCA_947303625.1 uncultured Bacteroidales bacterium
GTTTTGTAAGCTGCTCTATTTCAGGAAGATTATCAACAGAAAAGCGTTCCTCCAAAAGTCCCAACACTTGGTAAAACTCTTTGCAACAGGCTACAGTGCTATCCATATCCCAATTGCGCAGGGCATTTTGGTAGAAGGTATTGGCAACATTATAGAGGGAATCGGCACGTAGGCTGTCGATGGCAGCCTCTTCGACAGATGGGGTATTTTGTGGTGACGTGGCGCGATGCGGCTCTTCAGGATTGCATCCTATCATCAATGCCATCCCGAACATCAAAAACAGTAGATAAAACAATCGTTTCATGCGTGCAAAAATAATAAAAACTTCAATACTTCACATAGTTTTCCAGCAAAGGATTCACCTCCCCTTCTTCCCTTAGCAGCGTTTCCAACTGTTCCCAATTTTTAATCATGCCTCGTTTCTCGCGCTGGTTGAAGATGCGCTTCACTTGCTCGTAGTTGAGGTAAGGATGATGCACCAAGGTCTTGAAATCAGCACGGTTCACGTCGATTTTCTGCGTTTCCACCTCACCTATTCTTATATATGGCTGGATAGTGGCATAACGTGCCTCATCCATGCCTTTCACGTCGCGGAGTTGCTCTAAATTGACGAAGCCACCCAGCTTCTCGCGGAACTCGATGATACGTAAGGCCATGTAACCTCCGATTTGCGGCAGCTCCACCAAGGTGGTTGAGTCCACAGTGTTGATATCGACTATGGGAATGGGCTTTTTTTCCGCAGGTTTGGACTCCGCCCCTTTTTGTTCCTCTTTCTTCTTCGATACGGATTTGTAGCCAGTGTTTCGCCTCAACTCAGGCAACACAATGAAAGGCTCCAGCTGTGCGAATTCCTCCTCACTGATGGTGTAGAGCTTACCGACATCGCTTTTCGAGTAGAATTTGCCGCCTTTGGCCTTGTAGTTCATGATATTGCGAACCTGACGGTCGGTGAGGCCGATTTGCAGCCATTCCTCTTCCGTCAAGGTATTGGGATTAAAAGGAAAAGGATGCAACTCGGCCACCTCTTGGGCTTTCTCGGTTTGTTGCTGCTCCAAAGCCGCTTGGCGTAAGGCCAACATGGAATCAAGGTTGTGCAAGGAATCATCGCTCAACGACTTGCGCGACGGACGAAACACGCAGGCCAACACCAACAGCAGAATGAGCGCCAAAATCGTAATGATGGCGACGCGCTCGCCTTTGCTGAAGGAGAACCATTTGCGCAAGGAATCCATATTATTTTATCAATCCGCTGATAAACACAATCGCGATAGCCACAGGAGCCAGATACCTGATGATAAAAAAGATAATCTTTTTCAGGGATGCCTTGATGGCACCATCGTTGGTCACCTCCTGGAAGAACTTGGTCTTGCCAAGTTTCCAACCCACAAAGATGACGATCATGATGCCGCCCAACGGCAACATCACGTTGGCAGTGATGAAGTCCAAGGCATCAAAGACAGTCTTACCTCCTATGGTAAACGGGGTATTGTCCATCAAACTCAAAGAGGCAAAACATCCGAGCATCATAGTGGCGACACAAGCGATGACAGTCGCCCACTGCCGTTTGATATGAAGTTCTTCAGAGATATAGGCCACCACCACTTCAAGCAAAGAAATGGTTGACGTCAAGGCGGCAATGGCGAGCAATACGAAGAAAATGATGCAGAACACATAACCACCTGTCATCTGATTAAAAATCATGGGTATGGTATTGAAAACCAAACCCATTCCAGCATCAGCATTTACGTTAAAAGAAAACGCAGCCGGGAAAATGACAATGCCCGCCAAGAGTGCTATCAAAGTGTCGGCCAATACAACAGAGAAGGCTGTACTGGTCAAATTGTCGTCTTTCTTAACATAGGAACCGTAGGTGATAAGCACACCCATACCAAGGCTCAGTGAGAAGAAGCCTTGACCCAATGCGCTAATCAGCACTTGACCGTTGATTTTGGAAAAATCAGGTTTGAAAAGGAAAGCGAGACCTTCTTTTGCACCAGGCAAGGTCACCGACCGAACACCCAAAACAATAAGGATAACCAATAGTACAGGCATCAGAACTTTGGCATATTTCTCAATGCCATTCTGCACACCTTTGAAGACCACGAATCCCGTCAGAAGAATAAAGACACCTTGCCACATCACATTGCGCCAACCCATGTTGTGAAAGTCAGCAAAATCCTGTTCAAGCGCCTTGATGTCCTTGCCTTGAAAAGAGTTGGCGACCGACTTAACGATGTATTCCAACGTCCAGCCCGACACTGTGGAATAGAACGCGAAAATAAGGAAACCGCACAACACGCCCATGTAGCCGACAATAGGCCATCCCGACTTGGGAGCCAATCGCTTGAACGCGCCCACCGAGTTGCACTGCGACCGACGGCCAATAACCAATTCTGAAAGCATCACGGGTATGCCAAGAAAGATGACCACGGCCAGATAAATCAGCAGGAACGCTGCGCCGCCGTTGTTGCCCAATTCACACGGAAAACGGTAAATATTGCCCAGTCCAATGGCCGAGCCAGCAGCCGCAGCGATGAGACCGAGCTTCGAGCCGAAGCCATCGCGTTTTTTCTTTTCTTCTGCCATAATGAACAGTTTAAACTGGGCCCTTCGACAGGCTCAGGGACCTTATGCGGTCGTTGAGCCTGTCGAAACGCCGCACACAATTATCGTTTTTCTCCGTAAGCCAAATCACCCACATCGCCCATACCCGGGACCACGTAGGCGCGTGCCGTCAGCTCCTCGTCGATGCTGCCCACCCAGATGGTGACAGGTTGACGCGACATGGTGCGCTTCACGTAGTCGAGGCCGTCTTGTGAGGCCACTGCTACTGCGATATGGATCTGCTTAGGCTCCTCTTCCTCCATCAGGCCCTGGAGCGTCTTCACGATCGATTCGCCCGTGGCGAGCAGCGGGTCGCAGAGGATAAGGATGCGACCTTCGAGGTTGGGCGAAGAGTAATACTCGACGCGGATCTCGGAGTCCTCCTCGTTCTTGTCGTATTTGCGATAGGCCGCGATGAAGGCGCTGTCGGCATGGTCGAACATGCTGAGCATGCCGTTGTGGAACGGCAGGCCCGCCCTCAGAATGGTGGCGATGACGGGTTGTTCGCGCATGGTGCGAATCTCCTTGATACCCAAGGGGGTCTGCACCTCCTCGTCGTCATATTCAAAGGTCTTACTGATCTCGTAGGCCATAATTTCGCCAATGCGTTCGAGGTTGCGGCGGAAACGCATACGATCCTGCTGGATGGTGGCATCGCGCAGTTCGGCCATAATCTGGTTGAACACGCTGTCGGTTTTCTCGAGGTTGTTGATTCTAATCATAATGTTGGTGTTTTTCTTCTTGCCACAAAAATAGGGAAAAGAAACGAATCTGTCGCAATTCTTGAAAGTTTTTTTTCCACACCCACTTGCACTAACTCATTTTTTTTCTATTTTTGCATCAGCATGAGATGCTGAATCACACTTTAACAAACCATAAGAAAGGAAAAACAACATGTCAGAAGAATTGAAAAAGAAATGGAGCAAGGTCGGCCACGACTTCGCTTCGTTAGGGTCGGATTTAGGCAAATCACTTTTAAGCTCAGTGAAGACAGGGGTAAGTGCCGCCACTGAATGGGCCCGCGATGAAGACAAACCCAAAGACGAGACGGAAGAAGAACCCAAAGCTGAAGAAACGGCAGAAGAGCCAAAAGCAGAAACCACAGAAGAGCCTAAGGCTGAGGAATAAGACGGAAGGCTAGCGTTTTTTCCAGACCTTCAGCAATGCTTTCGCTATCGGCGAGAGCCGGTTGTAGTTGAATGATGGATATCGCGTTTCCGTGCCGCCAAAGCCAAGATAAAAACGTGCCAAGTGGTCGTCGTCGGAGCCTTCAAAATCGAAGGTGACGGGCTGCTTGGCATGTTTTTGTATTACCTGATCCAACAGATATGTCATGGCTTGGCGTTGCTTGCCAGCCTCGGTGAGGCCCGAAAAGAGGAAGGTGATGCGGTCGTCGGTTTTCATGAAAATGGCGGCACAGAGCAGTTGCCCCACCCCTATTTCATTCACGCCCAAGATAAATGCCTCATCACGGTCGACAGCGATATTTGTCAATTTGATCAGACGTGCGTACTCGGAATCGCCCCACTTGTCCAACGAGGCTCCACGATTATCGCGAAAAAGAGCCACTACATGATAGGGTATTACAGTGTCGACCAGTTGCAGGTTGCTACTCTCGGCCTTGGCCAAATTACGTTTGGTGTTCTGATGGTAATGCGCCCGTATCGTCTCGTATTCCACGTTCAAATCGAGCAATACATTTCTATGATATTCAATTCCTTTTACATCTTCACTTATAGTATCGCTTTCATTGAGACGAAACTCCGCAAAACGGTATTTCCTAGGGATGGCATCAAGGAAAGCCTTTGTTTTTTCCGATGTAGGAAAAGTCATCGAGAACACACCTAACTGTTGGGCAAAATAGGGCTGGAAGAGGTAATGGATGCCAAACTTCTTGCCACCAGTCAGGGGCATCACGGCTTGGTAGTCGTCTTCCACGAGAGCCTCCCATCCTGGATGGACGATATCGAGATACCAGGAACGCGCATAGATATTGCCACAACGGGCGATGGTGGCGTCCCATTTCGTCTTGTCAATGGCCTTATGTTCGAGGTAATTAATCATGGTTTATTCGGCCCTTCGACGGGCTCTGGGACCTTATTGTTAACGGTCGGCCCTTCGACGAGCTCAGGGGCCTTAGTAATATACTTTAATAATTGGCAATACATCTCGGGCCAGCCCTGCCACCGTTTTACGCCGCCGAGAGTCTCGTTGTGTGTGAGATAGATGAACGTCCCTCCCACCGCCTTCACCTCGTCGACGAGTTGTTTGGCGACCCTCAACGATGCGTCAACATCGAGGTCAAGGTAGTCGCGCATGGTGCCGTCCATGAGAGCGAAAGGGTGCACACGAAAGTTGGTAACCATGTCGTTTTCGAGGTCATAGAAAAGGAAGGTGTCAGCGATGCCAGCGCGGAAACCAGCTTGCGATGCAAAGCCCATGGTGTAGTCGTCGCTAATGTCCAACTCTATGAGTTTCTGATAGCTACGCGGAAGGTTCATCCTAAGGAAATGCTGGCGGCTCTTGGTGACTGGACGATGCAACACTTCCGAGAGGCTGTCGATTTCCTTCCTCAGTTTGTTGCTGTCGAGATACGACGCAAACGAGGGATGAATACCCACGTCGGCATAGTCGCCCAAGCGCTTGATCAAGGCCTGGAAAGCGGGCTTGCGGATGGGAACGTTCTTGTCATAAGTGTCATAGTCGCCACAAAGGATAAAATAGATAGGCTTGAGCTTGAACTCCCTCTGCAAGGCAAATTGGAACTCAAAAGAATCAAATGGGTCCATCCTCTTCCCTCGCATCACCTGATGACGTTCGCGCAGGTTCGCACGATCGCCCGAAAAAAGATCCCTAAAGAAGCCTCCCAACGTTCGATAAGGACCCTTATGCTTATAGGCCCATGCCGCATCGATGTCGTAGGTGGGCACAAATTCAAACCTTCGCTTCTTGAAGGGCAAGTCGGGATAGCATTCCTTCAGGCGCTTGCCCAATGCCACCGTCCAAATGTCGACCAAGGGCTTTTGCAACATGCCATTCACAAACATCCACGACGACTCGGCACGGAAACGTCCATATTGGTCACGCACCTGCGAGAGATATTCCTCATAGCGCGCCACTAAGAAAAACGAGGCGGCAAACACATCGAAAGGCATAAGGTTGCCCTGCCCATAAACAGCGTATGGCACAGTGGTGCCTTCAAAATCCGTCGTGCGGAACGACTGCTCATGGATATGACGCTCGAAGAGGAGGTCGACGGACTTCACAAACGGCTCGTCGCCAAGGCGTTGCGGCCCGTAATGAAATTTGGGACCATCGAAAGCCTTGAACTGCTCGGCATCGATGGTCAAGTCGTATTCGAGGCCCAACAACTGATTGAGCATCAAATTGAAGACATACATCACACGGCCCGTGACCTTAGGAACAAGAACCAGCATTTTCATAGGCACAAAGATAAAAGGAATTTCAATGCTGACCACAAAAACAAGCAGAAATATTTTAAATACACAAATTAGAATCATTTCAACCGCCTATTTGCCACAAATTAAAATTCTGAATAATTCCGACCCATGCATGGCAAAAGATGTTGAAAAAAGTTGTAATTTTGTCGGTTTAAAAAGACACATCCCAAATATGGAAAATTTCGTTGTATCCGCAAGAAAATACAGGCCGATGACCTTCGACACCGTCGTGGGACAAGGCTCCATCACCTCCACCCTGAAGAACGCCATCCGCAACAACACCTTGGCACAAGCTTTCCTGTTTTGCGGTCCACGTGGCGTAGGCAAGACCACCTGTGCCCGCATCATGGCCAAGACCATCAACTGCCTCAACCCCACCGAGAATATGGAGGCATGCAACGAATGCGAGTCGTGCCGTGCTTTCAACAACAACGCGTCGTTCAACATTTACGAACTGGACGCCGCGTCCAACAACTCGGTCGAGGACATCCGCAGTTTGGTTGACCAAGTGAGGATTCCTCCTCAAATCGGACAGTACAAGGTCTACATCATCGATGAGGTCCACATGCTGTCGGCTGCGGCTTTCAATGCCTTCCTGAAAACCTTGGAAGAACCGCCTGCGTACGCCAAGTTCATCCTGGCCACTACGGAGAAGCACAAGATCATCCCGACCATTCTGTCGCGTTGCCAGATCTTTGACTTTAAACGAATTACGGTGGACGACATCGCCAAGCACCTGGCCTTCATCGCCCAAAGCGAAGGAGTCACTGCCGAGCCCGAAGCTCTTAACATCATCGCGCAGAAAGCCGACGGCGCCTTGCGCGACGCGCTGTCCATCTTCGACCAAATGGTGAGTTTCAGTGGCAAGACCATCACCTACAAGGATGTCATCGAAAACCTCAACGTGTTGGATTACGACTATTACTTCCAGATTGTCGACCACATCCTTCGCGGCGAGACCAGCAACATCCTGCTCATCCTTAACGACATCATTGGCAAGGGCTTCGAGCCCCAGCATTTCGTCAGCGGCATGGGCAATCATCTGAGAAGCCTCATGGTGTGCAAAGACCCGGCTACGGTGCAGCTCCTCGAAGTCAGCGACCAGCTGCGTCAGCGTTATCTCGCTCAATCGCAGGCTTGTCCAATGCCTTTTCTCATCAGGGCTTTGGAGATCAACAACAAATGCGACATCGACTACCGTGCCGCCAACAACAAGCGCCTGCATCTTGAGATCGCCTTATTGAAGATGTGCGCCCTGTGCAGCCAGGCCTTGAATATGCCGACGGCGCAGTCGCAACCCATGCAGATGCCGCAAAATAGACCAGCGCAAACCGTAAACCCTACAACACCTAGCGGCGTTTCGACAGGCTCAACGACCGCTACAGCAAAGGTCCCTGAGCCTGCCGTTGCCACCAAGGTCCCTGAGCCTGTTGAAGGGCCGACCAGCACGACAACAACCCAACCCAACGCTCCCATTTCGACTCCTTCGACAAATCCAGGAGCCGCAACTTCCACACAGCCCACTATCCGTCCACGCGGCACCACCAGCAGCATGAGCATCAACAAGGCCATGCAGCAAGCCAGTCAGAAGACAGCGGACGAGGAAGAAACCTGGAACACACCGTTCACTCAAGACCAGCTAGTCGAGTCGTGGGCCGACTTCGTCAACCGCTACAAGGCCATCTCGCCCAACTTCGCAGCGGCTTTGGGAAGATATCAGCCTAGATTAATAGGCTCCTCCGAGATCCATTTCGGCGTCGACAACCTCCTCTTTGAGTACGACACCGATGGCATCAGCGCCTTAAAGCACCACCTGCGGCAGAGCCTGCATAACAGCCAATTCGTGTTGAAGCCCGAGGTGGTGGAACGGCCTGCCGAACTTGAGGCTTACACCGACAAGGAGAAGTTTGAGAAGATGGTGGAAGAACGGCCTTTTCTGAGGACTTTGCAGACTGAACTAAAACTAGAAGGAGACTTATAGATCTTTGGATATTAAATCTTTAAATACAAACAAATGAAACTACAACACCTTTTAGCCATGACAATTATCTGTACACTGGCATCGGGCTGCGAGGAACCTCCGACCGAGACACCCCAGTCCAAGAAAGAGATTGTTCCGGCCATCGAGCTGAGCAACATGGACACCACCGTCAACCCTGCGGATGACTTCTTCCGCTATGCCAACAACAACTGGTTGAAAAAGAACCCCATTCCTGAAGAGTACTCTTCGTTTGGTGCCTTCACTGAGATCGACCAACGCACCGAGCTGCTCATCCAAGACATCATCAAGGAGGTGTCGCACGACAGCAGCGCCCTGCAAGGCAGCATCGCACAGAAGATCCGCGATTTCTACAATGCGGGTATGGACTCCCTAGCCATTGATGAACGCGGCTACAGCGAACTGCAACCTTATTTCGACATGATTGACAGCCTTGACGACAAAGCCGAATTGGGCACCCTTCTGGGCAAGCTCCACGCAGAAGGTTTCGGTGGCTTCTTCAACGCTGGCGGCAGTTCCGACCCGAAGAACGCCCAGATGGTCATCATGCATCTCTACCAAGGCGGATTGAGCCTTACCGACCGTGACGATTACCTTGTGAAGGAGTCGAAGGAGATGCGTGACAAGTACGTCGAACATGTGACTAAAATGCTCCAACTTACCGGCACTGATTCCATTGAAGCCGCTAAGAAGGCTAAAAACATCATGGCCTTAGAGACCCTGCTGGCCAAGAACTCGCTCAGCCGCGTCGAGATGCGCGACCCCGACCGCATGTACAACAAGCGCAGCCGCACCGAGTTGCAGAAATCGACCCCCGTGTTCAACTGGGACGATTACTTCGATGCCGCTGGAGCCCCCGCTTTCGACTCTCTCAACGTGGGCATGCCCGACTTTATCGCCGGTCTCAACAAAATCATCCTCAACACCGACCTGAGCACCATCAAAGACTACCTGCGTTGGAAAGTCGTCCATGGCAGCGCCTCGATGTTGAGTAGCGACCTCGATGCCGAAAGCTTCAACTTCTACGGCAGATATCTCTATGGCCAAGAAGCACAACAGCCTCGTTGGCGGCGCATCCTCAACGCCACGTCAGGATGCCTTGGCGAAGCCGTCGGACAGCTTTATGTGGAGAAGCATTTCCCCGCCGAGTACAAAGAGCGCATGCTCACCCTCGTAGGCAACCTGCGCACCGCCTTAGGCGAACGTATCAAGAACCTTGAATGGATGAGCGACGAAACCAAACAAAAGGCCCTGCACAAGCTCGACTGCTTCAACGTGAAGATTGGTTATCCCGACAAATGGAAAGACTACAGCAAATACGAAGTCAAGCCCGACAGCTATTTCCAAAACTACCTCCGCTTCATCCGTTTCGAGAACGAGCGCGACATGGCCAAGATTGGCAAGCCTGTCGACAAGGACGAGTGGTTCATGACGCCCCAAACTGTCAACGCCTACTATAGTCCTGAGATGAATGAGATTGTGTTCCCCGCTGCCATCCTTCAGCCTCCGTTCTTCAACATGGATGCCGACGATGCCGTCAACTACGGTGGCATCGGCGTGGTAATTGGCCACGAGATGACCCACGGCTTCGACGACCAGGGACGCAAATACGACGAAAAGGGCAACCTCAACAACTGGTGGACTGTGGAAGACGCCGTTAAGTTCGGAGAACGCACTGCCCAACTCGTGAAGCTCTTCAATGAGTTCCAAGTGAGAGGCAACCAAATCAATGGTGAGCTCACCCTCGGTGAGAACATCGCCGACCTCGGTGGCCTTAACGTCTCATGGGACGCCTACCAGATGACCGAAGAGGCGAAGGCCAACCAGAGCATCGACGGCTTCACACCCGCCCAGCGCTTCTTCATCAGCTATGGTACCATTTGGCGCAACAACTCACGCGACCAATTCATCGAACGTCAAGTGAAGACCGACGTGCACTCGCCCGCCGAAGCCCGTGTCAACCGCACCCTTGGTTCGATGCCACACTTCTACGAGGCCTTCGACATCCGACCCGAAAACGGCATGTATCTTGCGCCGGAAGACCGTGCAAACATTTGGTAATCAACAATTATTGTAGAGACGCAAAATTTGCGTCTCTACATTCCATTTGATATGGGTTTAAAGAAATTCATAGGAAAAACGAGGTTAAAATTAGGGGGTTGGAAAATGGTCAACACCTACCCTGACCTCGGCAACGCCGTCTGCATCGTGGCACCTCACACCGCCATCAAGGACTTCTTCATCGGTTGGGCTTTCTATTGGGCACAAGGCATCAATTTCAGGGTCATGATGAAGGTCGAGTTCTTCCAATACTGCGGCGGCATCCTGAGTTGGCCCCTTAAGAAACTCGGTGCCATCCCTGTCAACCGGGGCCACCAAAACCACCTCGTGGAACAGATGGTCGAGATGTTCAGTCATTGCGAGAACACCCATTTGATCATCTGCCCCGAAGGCACCCGCAAGAAGGTGAAACACTGGAAAAAAGGCTTCTACGTCATCGCTGAGGGTGCTCATCTGCCCATCGCAGTCGGATTCATTGACTACCAGAAGAAGCTCTGCTCGCTCGAAAAGGTCATCTACCCCTCAGGCGACTACGACAAGGACCTGGCTGAGATTTGGGACTACTACCGCTCCCGAAAGCCTATGGGCAAACACCCCGAACTCTTCAACCTCTACGATGAATACGAAAAAGACTAAGCCATGATTGACCTGAGTACAAAAATCCACGACAAGTTCACATTAGAGTTCAAAGTTGGATTCAACACGGAACAAGCCGCCAAGCCCACGAAATACAGCGACTACGTGATGAACACGTGGATTTTTGTGCCCAACAGCCTCGATATCAACGCGGCCAAGTATAGCAAAGACGACTTCTACCGCGACCTCAAGTCGGGCGTCAGGCTTATCACCCCCTCCTATGGCATGCACGAGCTGGCCAACGACGACGCGCTGCTGCCCAGCCAGGCACTCACCGACAACTTCAACGACTTGCAAGCGGCACCCGACGACACACAGGACCTCACCCACACCATCAAGATGTATTGCGCCATTGCCAAGAGCGCTTTCCGTGACGCTTGTTTTGCGGTCGCAGAAGAAGCCGATGCCTCTAAAAGAATGGATCTGTGCCAACAGTTCCTCGACGACGCACGCAAGATATTGGCACGCTTTCGTGGTCTCTTCAGCCAGCTGAATGACGACAACGCCACCGACCGCACACGGCAGGTCTTCGCTTACGGCGATGAGTTTCTGAGCAACGTATTGGAGAAATACACCTACCGCCTCCGCGACGCCATCCGCCTCAACCATCCTGAGGAATACCCGCAAATAGAAGCGCGTTTTAAAGAAGTTCTCTTTGAAGAAAGGGCTTACCGAGACCAAAAGGAGTATCTCAGTGTGAAAATCGACGATGCCAAAGGCAACGAGGACTTTGTATTTCGTGCAAGTCTGCTCAAGAAATTCAGTGAGAGCGACCTCTACCTCAATGCCACCAAGCGAAAGAACACCTTCCTCGTAGAGCAGATCCTATACAGCCTCGCCGCCGGAGCTGCCATGGTGGTGGCCACACTTTCGTCGTTCTTCTTCCAGCAGCGTTACGGCAATTTCACCCTACCCTTCCTTATCGCGTTGGTGATCAGCTACATGTTCAAAGATAGACTGAAAGACTGGCTGCGGTTCTATTTCGCAAGGCGTGTCAGCACTAAGGTTTTCGACACCCGTACCAATTTCCGGATAAAAAGTCGTTACATCGGATGGAGCAAGGACAGCGTCGACTTCATCGACAGTGACAAAATCATCCCCGAGGTGATGGAGCTGCGCAGCCGTAACCCTCTCTTCGCCGAGGTGAGCGGCAAGGACGAGAAGGTGCTGCTATTCCGCAAAAAGGTGCAGCTTTGGCCCAGCGAATTGGCCAAGGCCAGCCCCTACCCGCTTAGGGGCATCAACGACATTCTAAGGTACAACCTCACAGAATTCACGCGCAAGATGGACAACCCGAGTTTTCCGCTTTCGGGCACATGGGAAGACAACAATTACAAGCCCATCGAAGGCAAGAAGGTCTACCACATCACCTTCGTCATCCAATGCGTCTACGAGGGCAAGACCGAGTACAAACGCATCGTGGTGCGCTGCGACAGAAACGGCATCGTGAATGTAAAGGTGAGCTGATTATCTCACTTCGAAACGTTGGGAAAACGCAATGTTTTCCGAGTCTCCACCGACCATAACAGTGAATTCGCCTGGCTCAAGATGCCAGCCCTTTTCCTTTGAATAAACAGACAAATCTCGCTCGGTGAGACAGAAAACAATTTGTTTGCTTTCACCTTTATTAATATGGATTCTTTGGAAGCCTTTCAACAGTTTTGAGGCGGGAGCAACAGAAGCAACTTCGTCGCGAACATAGAGCTGCACCACTTCGTCGCCATCGCAAGGGCCGATGTTTTTTACCGTGCAGGTGACTTTGCAAATTGTATCGTTGAATTTCGATAAATCTTTTCCTTTCGAGACGCGATGAATCGACGTCTCTACAATTAGGTCGCTGTATTCAAACTGGGTATAGCTCAAGCCATAACCAAAGGGAAACAACGGCTTCGCGGCTTCCTCCACGTAATCGCCTGTTTGAGGTTGGGAGTAATAGACAGGAATTTGTCCCACCGAACGCGGCACAGAGATAGGCAAACGGCCAGCAGGATTATAGTCACCCCAAAGGATGTCGGCCAACGCGGAGCCGCCTTCCATGCCTGGATACCAAAGCGTCAACAAGGCATTGGACTTCTCGTTGGCAAGGTTCATGTCCAAAGGACGGCCTTGGATGTAGACCGTCACGACAGGTTTGCCTGTAGCATAGATGCGTTGCATCAGTTCCTCTTGCTTGCCCAACAGTTTCAATGTCGAGCGGTCATAACCTTCACCACACTCCATATCAGAAAGGTGTTCGTTCACGATGGCGGCGCCTGTGTCTTCATAACTCGTCTTGAAGTCACGGGCGGAGGAGCCACCGACCACCAAGACCACCACATCGGCAGTTTTGGCCACGCGTACAGCTTCATCAATGTTGGCATCGTTCTCGTCGCGAACGGCACAGCCTTTAGCGTAGGTTACCTCTGCCCTGCCCTTATCTCGGATGCCTTCAAACATCGTCACAATGCGGTCAGGGTCTTGCGGCGCGGTGTAGTCACCCAACTGGTTGTACATATTGTCGGCATTCGGTCCAATGACGGCCACCTTTTTTATATGTTCACCAAAGGGCAAGATGCCGTCGTTTTTCAGCAGCACTGCGGATTCCAATGCGACCTGCTTGGCCACTTGGGTATTTTCCATCGTACCCACTTCTGCCTCGGACAAAGCCTCATCAACGTATGGGTTTTCAAACAGTCCGAGGTCATATTTCAGTTGCAGCACATGACACACGGCGCGGTCGATGTCGGCTTCGGTGACCAAGCCTCGCTGTAAAGCCTCTTTTAGAAAACCGCCATAGTTGTAACCGCCCAAATCAATGTCGACACCTGCTTTCAAGGCCATGGCAGCGGCTTCGGCGGGATCGGCGGCCACATGTTGGGTGGCATAAATGGCGTTGACAGCGTTGAGGTCAGAGAAAACGACACCTTTGAAGTTCCATGAATTGCGCAGCACCTCTTGGAGCAGCCATTGATTAGCAGAACAAGGTACACCATCGATGGTGTTGTAGGAAGTCATCACGGATTTTGCGCCGTCTTCACAAATGGCTTTCTCAAAGGAAGGCAGATGGTCTGTCATCAAACGATTCTGGCCCACCTCCGCTGTGGCTGCATTATGACCGCCTTGTGGGATGCCGTAGGCCGCCAAGTGTTTCAAAGTGACACAGACATTTTTCTGCATGCCTTTCACAACGGCCGTGCCTATCGTGCCTGAGAGATAGGGATCCTCCCCAAACGTCTCCTCCACGCGCGACCAGCGCGGGTCGCGAGCGATATCTAAGACGGGGCCATAGCCGACTTGTGCACCTTGCAAGCGGATTTCCTTTCCCATCACTTCACCCATCTGCTCAAGCAGGACAGGGTCCCAAGTGGAGGCTTGGCCTATGCCCGTAGGAAAGACAGTCGTACCCACCGCCATGTGACCATGAGGTGTTTCCTCGCAGAACAACAGCGGTATGCCAAGGCGTGTGTTCTCCACCGCGTGGCGTTGCATCATGTTGAGCAGCCTCGCCGATTCACGAGGGTGCAAGCCTGTCTCCACTGTCTTTCTAGACCATGGGTCGGCACGGAGCACCGCCCAGCAGGAGCCAAACGGCATCGTGTCCATCCTGCCGAGGAAGTCATCGGAGAGCCAGAGAAAGTCACCCTCCTTGCCATAGAAGTTAAAGCCTATGGGGCAGCTCAGTTGGCCGCATTTCTCTTCGATGGTCATCTGCGACAGCAACGATTCAACAGGGTCTTGCTTCTTGCTGCAGGAGGACACAACTACTATCGCGAGTAATAATGGAATACACTTCGTGTAGAAATCTTTCCAAAAACTATTTTCAAAATCTCTCAAAATCATTTTCCTACTCATCTCATCTGTTTTTCAAACGATTTTATAATGATTTTAATCAGATTTCTTGCGAAGCAATCCCATAAAAATCACACCAAGTGAGCAATCAAATCCTCTCGTTCGCCTGGCAGCATGTCGATGACGGGGATCTCCACCATCGTATAGCATCCCGGTTGCAGGCGCATCGTAGCGCGGGCCACGTTGGCCAACACCTGACCCGTCAACGCGGGGTTGTTGATGCTCATATTGAACTCCATGCGCTGGTTCTGGGTCTTGCCCGAGACGCCCTTGCGCACCAGGTTGACGCCATGGCCCATGTCGCGCACCGCATCCACGCTGTCGACAGCGAACACATGAGTCTCGTCGCTGGCGAAATACGGGTCGGCCTTGATGTCGGCGGTCACCTGCTCGAGGGTGGCGCCGTCTTCGAGCTCCACATACACCATACGACGATGGATGCCTTCGCCCAACGGGATGGTCATTGAGAGGGCATTCTTCACGCCTTTCTTGGAGCGCACGCAGACGCTGTGTCCCATCGACATGCCAGGGCCAAAGTTGGTGTATGACAAGCCTTTAGGAGCGAGGCTTTGCATCAAGGTGCGGACAATGGAATCCGAACCCGGGTCCCAACCGGCGGCGATGACGCTGACGGTATTGGTGTTCTTGTTGATGGGCATCAGCTCGCGACGGTAGTCCACGATGGAGGTGTGGATGTCAAAGGAGTCGACGGTATTGATGCCTAAAGGCAGGATCTGTTTGGCGTATTCGGGACAGCTGCGCGTGGGGCAAGCCAGGATGGCCACGTCCACATCTTTCAGTTCTTTGATGTCTTTCACCACCTCATACTGAGACAGTTCTATCGGTTTGTTTTCTGCTCCGTTGCGGCGGACGATGCCGGCCACTTCGAAATCAGGGGCGGCTTCCAATGCTTCGAGCGCGAAGCGGCCCACATTGCCGTATCCAACGACGGCGGCTCTGATAGTTTTCATTTGTTTGATTTTTAAAAGGGCAAAATTATAAAAATACCTTTATTCAAAATGCAATTCGTTTTTGATTTTCTTGCCTACCCATCAAAAAAAAGTGTATTTTTGCCGTTTAATTTATTCATCACCAATGAAAAAACTGAGTTTCATCCTCTTATTATTGGCCTCTACAATCTTTGCACAGGCCGAGACCATCCAACATGTTTATCATTACGGCCAGCCCGTCGTCAGCACGCGCGACGGCTACCAGCAGATCGGTTTCCAAGGCTGCCTGCCCAACGGCACCGTGGGCGAGCCCACCCTGCCCTGGCAGAGCGTCAGTCTGATGCTGCCCCAAGGCCAACAGGCCGTGGCCATCGACGTGACGTTCTCCGACTTCGTCGAGCTTGACGGCACCTTCAACCTCTATCCCTACCAACAACCTCGCCCCGTCTCCAACGAGACAGAGATCCCCTTTGCCAAAAAAGAGAGCCTCTATCGTTCAGGAGAGGTCTACCCCACCAGAGCCTTCGGCGCGGTGAACACACAATACCTCAACGGTGTTGCCTTCGCCTTCGGTGGCTTCACCCCGTTGCGCTATGTGCCTGCCACGGGTAAGGTCAGCTACGCCCGCATCGTGACGGTGAGCATCGAGACCACCACGAGCCGCGACGACCACAGCCTCATGCTGTGGCTCACGCCCGAGAACGAGGCCTCCATCAAGCGCCTGGCACAAAACGAGAGTGTGTTGGGCTCTTACACCCGCCGTGGCCGCGCCATCGGAGGCTACGATATGCTCGTCATCACCGCCGAGGAGTGGATCCCGAGCTTCGGCGAATACCTCAACCTCTACAACGACAAGGGCATCCGCACCCGCATCGTGGCCTTGGAAGACATCTATGCCACCATGGACGGCCGCGACGCGCAAGAGCAGATCCGCAACTATATCATCCAGGAATATGAAGACAACGGCATACAGATGGTGAGCCTCGGCGGCGACGTCAGTATCGTGCCCTACCGCAGCCTCTACTGCTGGGCGCAGGAAGGCTACGAGGACCAACTGCCCTCCGACATGTACTATGCCTGCCTCGACGGCACCCTCAACGACGACGGTGACGACCGCTGGGGCGAAGTCGGCGAAGACGACCTGCTGCCGGAGATCGGCATCGGACGTCTGCCCTTTAACAACGAGGCACAGTTTGAGACCATCATGCACAAGACCTTCAGCTACCTCCAGACCCCCGTCCTGGGCGAGTTCACTTCACCCATCCTCGGTGCTGAACACCTCGGCGACGGCTACTACGGCAGCGACGACATGGAACGCCTCATCGGAGAAAACAACGACTACGACTACACCACCTACGGCTACCCCGAGGACTACAACTTCAAGCGCTACTATGCCACGCCCCAGCATGAGTTCAGAGGCGGTGAGTTCCGCAATGTCATCATCACCGGTGGTCAATATGTCCACCATGTCGGCCATGCCAACGCCGACTACGTGGCAGGCTGGACAGGCAGTATGCTACCTAACAACTACTTCTCAGACAACGACGGCATCAATCACAACTACATGCTCTTCCACTCTCACGGTTGCATCTGCGGTGACTTCCCTGGCGGATGCGTGTTGGAGAAAATCATCACTATCCCGACAGGTTTCGTTGTGACCACAGGCAACTCGCGCTACGGCTGGTATGTGCCGTGGGGTGACGGCATGGCAGCACACATCCACCGTGAGTTTGTCGACGCCTACTGCCACGACCAGATCCCCTCTGTGGGCATGGCCTTGCGCGAAGCCAAGATTGCCACTGCACCTTGGGTGACAGCTTATGGCGAGGAAGGCTGCCTGCGTTGGAATATCTATTGCCTTAATGTGTTGGGCGACGGTGCCTTGTGTCCGTGGTTTGAGGAGCCTTTCACACCCAATGTAGTCTATGAACAAGGTTTGAAGACGGGCACCACGGCCACCACCGTCAATGTCAACAAATTCGGGAATCCATTGAGCAATTTCACTGTCAGCCTTTTCGATGGCGAGACCTTGCTGGGCCGCGGCATCACCGACGAAAACGGCAATGCAGAACTGGTTTTCGACACACCGCTAGATGTGATTGGCGAAATGAGACTCACCGTCACTGGACAAAGCGCCTGGCCGCAAGTCCTCGATGTGACAGGCTTTAACAGTGGCGAGGCATTCGTCTATGGTGACATCATATCCCTCAATGGTGACGCTATATTCGGCACCTCATGCCTTGTCAGCATGGACATCTTCAACAAAGGCGATGTGAGTGCCTTCCTTGTGGAGGCCGACATCAGCACTGAAAACGAGTATATCACCGTCATCCCCAGCAATTTCATCATCAGTGAATTGCCTGCCAACAGTACCGAACATTCAGATAACGGCGCACAGATCCAAATCGCCGACAACGTTCCCGACCAGACCATCTTTACACTGGACCTCACTACCTATGTTGGCGACATCACCCATACCACACAGAAGTCCTTCCTCGCCTTGGCACCCAACTTGCAATTCGCCAATTTCGAGATTGACGACAGCGAAGGCGACAACAATGGCTTCATCGATCCAGGTGAGCGAGTCATCATGCACATCAACGGCAAAAACCTAGGTCACGCCACTGCTCCTGATGCCTACCTCACCGTGACCTGCCTTGAAGAAGGCCTCGTCATCGATGACAACACCATCAACATCGGCGAAGTGGGTGCTGGCGAAGACTTCACTGCCGACCTCGTCGTCACCGCCGACCCCGACATCTGGGGCGGCACTATTTTCCATTTCGAATTGGCATTGCACACTGGTGCTTACGCCACCGAGTTGAGCCACACCTTCTCCGTTGGTACCGCTTTGGAGACCTTTGAGACAGGCGACTTTAGCTTCCTTGAATGGGCGCAAGACGGCGACCTGCCTTGGATCGTTACCGACGAAGAGGCACACAGCGGCACCTATAGTGCTCGCTCAGGCGCCATCGACGATGACGAGGTGACCAAACTCTACATCTATGCCGACATCTTCGTTGACGGCGAGATCAGTTTCTGGTTTAAGACCTCGACACAATACCACTCTGACTACTTCGCTTTCTACATTGATGGCAAGAAGAAAGACTGGTGGTCAGGCGAGAACGACTGGACCTATATCAGCTACGACCTGACAGCCGGTCATCACTGCTTCCTGTGGCTCTACGATAAGAACCGTCAGAACCAATCCGGTGCCGACTGCGTCTGGATCGACGACATCACCTTCCCACGTGCCAGCATCGTCAACGACGTGGAAGAGGTGGTGACGAAGAAAGGCAATGCTCTCTACCCTAATCCCTCGACGGGTAGCTTCACCATCGAATTGGAGGAAGAGAGTGACGTCAACATCTACGATGTGTTGGGACAAAGCGTCATGAGCCTGAGCAAGGTCTCTGGCACACAGCATATCGACCTCGACAACGCACCCAAGGGACTTTATGTCGTACAAATCCAAAATGGAAATAACATCGAAATCAAAAAGCTAACCATCGAATAACATGAAAAAACACCTTTTCACCTTAGTAATCATGCTCGCCTGTGGCCTCGTCGCCTCAGCACAGAGTATCACCCACACCTATCATTTCGATAGGCCCGAAGTGCAACAAACCGGTGAATACCAAATACTCTCGCTCGAGAGCTGCCTCACTACGGCAACGCCCGGCGAGCCGCTGTTGCCTTGGCAGAGCGTCAGCCTGATGCTGCCACCCAACAGCGAAGCCACCGCCATCAGCGTTACTTTGGCCGACTTCGTGGAACTTGACGGACAATATGACGTGATGCCTGCACAAAGGCCGCGTCCCATCTCCGACGACAGCCCCCTGCAATTCGAAAAAAACGAGGCCTTGTATCAATCCAACGATGCCTATCCCAACAGCGGCTTTACCAACGTCAGCACTCAGGTGCTCAACGGCGTTTCCTTCGCTTTCGGCGGCTTCACGCCAGTGAAATACAAGCCTGCCTCGGGCAAGGTCAGCTATGCCCAGACCGTGACGGTCACCGTGGAATACCAAGCCTCGCGTGCCGACCACAGCCGCATGCTGTGGCTGCGTCCCGAGACGCAGAACAGCATCAGGAGCCTCGCGCAGAATGCCGAGATGATCGACAGCTACGCCCGTCGCGATGACGCCCTGCCGAGCTACGAGATACTGCTCATCACGCCCGATGCCTATGCGGAGAGCTTTGCCGACTACATCGCCCTCTATGCCGGCCGTGGCATCCGCGTCCGTGTAGCCACCACGCAGGACATCTATTCCTCCATGACAGGCTGCGATCAACAGGAGAAAATCCGCAACTACATTATTGACGAATACGAAAAGAACGGTATCTCGATGGTGCTCCTCGGCGGCGACGTCGACCTGGTACCCTACCGCAGCCTCTGGTGCCATGCCCAAGAAGGCTATGACGACGACATCCCCTCTGACAGCTACTACGCCTGCTTAGACGGCACATTGAATGACGACGACGACAACCGCTGGGGTGAAGTAGGCGAAGACGACCTGCTGCCTGAGCTGGCAATCGGCCGCCTGCCTTTCAACAACGCGAGCCAACTGCAAATCATCCTCAGCAAGACCTTCAGCTACCTCACCAGCCCCGTCTTAGGCGAGTTCCATAACCCCATCCTCGCTGGCGAACACCTCGGCGACGGCGTGTATGCTAGCCAAGACCTCGAGCGCCTCATCGGCGTAGTCAACTTCAACGGCTACACCACCTACGGCTACCCCGAAGACTACGACTTCGTGCGCGTCTACGAGACACCCACCCACGAATGGGACGCCAGTGAGCTGGCCGCCGCCATCAACGGCGGAAGCCAATATGTGAACCACTTCGGCCACGCCAACACGAGCTATGTGGCAGGCTGGAGCAACTGGGACATCACACCAGGCTTGTTTTATGGCGCCAACGGCACCGACCACAACTACTTCATCTTCAAGAGCCAAGGCTGCATCTGCGGTGACTTCGCCGACGACTGCATCCTCGAACGCATGGTGGTGAATCAGACTGGCGCCGTGGCCTCCATTGGCAACTCACGCTACGGATGGTACAACCAATCGGGCGACGGTCCTTCGGCACACTACCACCGCGAGCTCATCGACGCCTACTGCCACGAACGCATCGCTGGCATCGGCGAGGCCTTGAGAGAAAGCAAAATACAGACGGCACCCTTCATCACCATGAACGGCGAGATCGGTGTCCTACGCTGGAGCTTCTACGCCCTCAACATCATGGGTGATGTAGGCCTCGCCAACTGGTTCGACGAGCCCTTCGAGCCCACCGTCGAATGCGCCACCACCCTGCCCGTGGGCACCAACAGAATCCCTGTCATTGTGAAAGATGAAAACGGCGATGGTGTCTACAACTTCGAGTGCCGCCTCTTCAACGGCGAGGAACTGATTGCCTTAGCCACCACCGACCATTACGGCGAGTGCGAGTTGCGTTATGCCGCCGTCAACAACAACGACATCCTCGACCTCTACATCACGGGCATAAACGGCTGGCCGCAGCATCTGGAGCTGAACTTCGATAACACCAACTGCGCACATGTGCTCTTCGACAGCTATACCCTCAACGACCCTGACGGGCAAGTCGACTTCAACGAGAGCCAGACGCTTAACATGACCTTCCGCAACGTGGGCAACCTCAACGCTGACAACGTGACCGCCACCTTGAGCTGCGACGCTCCCTACATCACCGTCACGCAAAGCAATGCCACGGTCGGAGCCGTGGGCAATTTCGCCTCTGTTTACCTCGACGAAGCCTTTGCCTTCACCGTCAGCGACGACGTTCCCGACCAGACCGAGGTCACCTTCACCTTGACCTGCACCGACGGCAGCGAGACATGGGTCAGCCAGTTCGAGATGACACTCAACGCCCCCGACTACGGCCCCATCGCCACCCAACTCGAAGAGGTGGAAGGCGACGGCAACGGCCATGCGGACTACGGCGAGACCATCACCCTGCACGTCACGGGCAAGAACACGGGCCACAGCTTGTCGCCCGAAACCTACTTCGGCGTATTCTGCTCGGCACCCGAGATCGTCTTCGACCAGCAATTCTTCCCCATCGGCGACCTGCCTGTCGACAGCACCTTCCTTGTCGACTTCACCTTCAGCATTGCCGAGATGCGCGATGCCACGGCCTACGAGCTCATCTTGGCCACCTATTCGGGGAATTACGTCGTCTACGACTCCTATTTCGTCAATGTGGCGAGCCTCGTCGAAGACTTCGAAACGGGCGACTTCACCAAGTTTGACTGGCAGCTTGACGGCAACGGCGAATGGCAAGTCACCCGCTCGGGCGCACAAGAAGGACGCTACTGCGCCAAGACGCGTCAGATGGGCCACAACAGCCACGCCGACATGATCCTCGACTACGACTTCGCCTGCGACAACGAGATCAGCTTCTATGTGAGAACCTCCACTGAGACCGGCTACGACTTCCTCAACTTCTACGTCGACGACGAACGCATGGGCCGCTGGGCTGGCGAGACAGGCTGGACTTTGGTCAGCTATTTGATTCCGCAGGGCAGCCATCGCCTCACTTGGAGCTATGTGAAAGACGGTGGCGCCGTGGGCGGCCAAGATTGCGTGTGGGTCGACTACATCGTGCTGCCGCCTGCTGATGTCGTCCTGGATGTGGAAGAAGACGGCCCTTCGACGAGCTCAGGGACCTTCACGATTTATCCCAATCCTTCGAATGGCGACTTCACCATCGAACTCAGCCAGACCTCACAAGTCAGCGTGTTCAATGCCATGGGGCAGCAGGTGCTCAGCCTCAACGAGGTGAACGGCTTGCAGCCTCTCCATCTGAGCAAGACGGGCGTTTATTTCGTCCGCATCAGCAACGCCAATGGTGTTGAAGTGAAGAAAATTATCGTTGAATAACAGAAAAACGTAATACAATGAAAAAACTAAGCCTAACACTCATTCTTTCCATGATGGTCACCCTGTTCGCTACGGCGCAGACCATCGAGAAGACCTATTACTTCGGTGAACCCAGCATTAGCCAGATCCAAGGCTATGAGCAGATCCAGTTCACCAACTGCATGCAGAGCGCCCTTGTGGGTCAGCCCTCGCTACCTTGGCAGAGCGTCAGCCTAATGCTGCCCCAAGGCACCGAAGCCGTCAGCATCACGGTGGAACTCTCCGACTTTCAGACCCTCGAAGGCACCCACAACCTCTATCCCTACCAGACGGCCCTCACCTACTCCGACCCGGTGCGCCGCCAATTTGTGAAGGACGAAGCCCTGTATGCCTCGAAAAGCGCCTACCCTGCCCAAGCCTACGGCAATCTCAGCACACAATACCTGAACGGCGTCGGATTTGCCTTCTCGGCCTTCACGCCCGTGCAGTATGTGCCAGGCACCGGCGAAGTGCGCTATGCCACCAAGGCCACCGTCAGAGTTACCACGACGGCCTCGAAGACCGACCATAGCCGCATGCTGTGGCTCAACAACGGCAACGCCGAGCGCGCCATGAGCCTCGCCCAGAACCCCGAGATGATGCAGACCTACGACAGCAGAGGACGCGCCATGAGCGGCTACGACCTCCTGGTCGTCACCAAACGGCAGTATGCCACCGCCTTCGGCGAATACGTCAAGTTCTACGAAGGCCGCGGACTGCGCACCCGTGTGGTCGAGCTTGAGACCATCACCAGCACCATGGAGGGTCGCGACAACGCCGAGAAGCTGCGCAACTACATTCTCCAGGAATATGAAGAGAACGGCATCATGATGGTGAACCTCGCCGGCGACGTACCCGCCATACCGTATCGCGGTTTCTACTGCTATGCGCAGAGCGGCAGCGGCTATGAAGACAACGGCATCCCCGCAGACCTATACTATGCCGCCTTGGACGGCAACTGGAACGACGACGGCGACAACCTTTGGGGCGAGATCGGCGAAGACGACCTGCTGCCCGAGATTGGTATCGGCCGCATGTGCTTCAGCAACCAAAACGAGTTGAACAACATGCTCCACAAAGCCATGACCTACCAGGACGAACCCGTGCTGGGCGAGTTCCACAAAATCATCATGGGCGGCGAGCACCTCTACGACGACCCGTGGACCAACGGCAGCCAATACCTCGAGCTGCTCATCGGCACACACGACGACAACGGCTACACAACCACGGGTATCCCCGAGGACTACGAGTACACCCGCCTCTATGAGGAGGAAGGCACCTGGAGCGGCTCGCGTCTGCGCAACGCCATCAACCAAGGCACACAATACGTGCACCACGACGGCCACGCCAACACCAGCTATGTGGCCGGCTGGACCAACAGCGACATCACCGACGAACGTTTCAGCGGTGTCAACGGCATAGACCATAACTACACCTTCTTCCACACCTCGGGCTGCATTTGCGGTGACTTCACCAGCGACTGCATCCTCGAGCGCATGACCAAGATCGCCAACTTCGCCGTGGCTACCTTCGGCAACTCACGCTACGGATGGTTCAACGAAGGCCAGACCGAGGGTCCCGCCATCCACCTGCACCGCGAAACGGAAGATGCCTACTACCACGACCGCATCCCCTACGGCGGCATGGCCTTGAGAGAATGCAAGATCGAGACCGCGCCTTGGGTGAACGCCCCTGGCCAATATGAAGAAGGTGCCTTGCGCTGGAACTTCTACGACCTCAACATGATGGGTGACGTGGCCGTCAGCCCTTGGCACGACGAGCCTTTCACCCCTGAAGTGACCTGTCCTACAGAAGTCTTCGAAGGCATGACCGAGATGGAGGTCTGGGTTACCGACGGCGACGGCATGGGGTTGAAGAACTTCCGCTGCGCCCTGTTCCACTTCGACGAGATGATTGGGTTGGGCTACACCGACGAAACAGGCTTGGCCATCGTCGAGATCCAAGACCCGATGGACTACATTGCCGACCTCAGCCTTATCGTCACCGGCTGCGATGCCTGGCCGCAGACCATCACACTCCAGCTCGAAGACACCCCTGAGCACCTGCTGTCGGGTGTGGCAGTCTACCCCAACCCCAACAACGGACAGTTCACCCTCACCCTGCCTGAGGAAGCATGCGACATCACCATCGTCAACGCCCTCGGCCAGATGGTGTATACCCAAAGCGATGCCAAGGGCCTGACCAGCCTCAGCCTTGAAACCCTCAGCGAAGGCATGTACTTCGTCACGGTGAAGACCGATGCTGCAGCATGCACCTTGAAGCTGGTGAAGGAATAAAAGGGTTTTATAAGCACCATACAAGCGCCTCGGGGAATCCTCGGGGCGCTTTTGTGTTTTCACAGGAATATGGCTATTCCGAAGAATCGGCGACGTTATGCTTCAAAAAAAATACACTTCCCCTATTGTAGATTTTTCAAGAAATCCATAATTTTGCAGCTTCTTTTTGAAAACGAAAGAATATCAGTTAAATCACTAATAATCAATTAAAACAATGACAAAGTACGTTTACACCTTTGGTGGAAAGACTGCTGAAGGTAATGCTTCGATGAAGAATGAGTTGGGCGGCAAAGGCGCCAACTTGGCCGAAATGTGCCTGCTCAAGCTGCCCGTACCGGCCGGCTTGACCATCACCACGGAATGCTGCACCGC
>CAMYYV010000023.1 GCA_947303625.1 uncultured Bacteroidales bacterium
GGAAGATGATGCAGTGGAACACGATGTTGTCCTTGCCGATGAAGTGCACCAGCTTTGTCTCGGGGTCTTTCCACCACTTCTCCCAGTCCTCGCCACGCTGCTCGCAGATCTCCTTGGTGTTGGAGATATAGCCGATGGGGGCATCGAACCACACGTAGAGCACCTTACCGTCGGCGCCCTCAATCGGGACGGGAACACCCCAGTCGAGGTCGCGGGTGACGGCGCGGGGCTGCAAGCCACCGTCGAGCCAGCTCTTCACCTGACCGTAGACGTTGGACTTCCATTCCTTATGGCCTTCGAGGATCCACTCGCGGAGCCAAGGTTCATATTGGTCGAGAGGCAGATACCAGTGCTTGGTCGGCTTCTTCACCAAGGCGGCACCGCTGAGTTGCGAGTGTGGGTTGATGAGCTCGTCGGGGCTCAAAGAAGAACCGCATTTCTCACATTGATCACCGTAGGCACCCTCGGCGCCGCATTTCGGGCAAGTACCTACGATATATCTGTCGGAGAGGAACTTCTGTCGCTCTGGGTCGAAGTATTGCTCCGTCTCTTTCTCGATGAACTTCCCTTCGTCGTAGAGTTTCTTGAAGAACTCCTGGGCCGTGGCGCGATGCATCTTCGAAGTGGTACGTGAGTAGATGTCGTAGCTGATACCTAGCTCCTCGAACGACTTCTTGATGATCTCGTGGTAACGGTCCACGATGTCCTGAGGCGTACAGCCTTCCTTCTCGGCTTTGATGGTAATCGGCACGCCGTGCTCGTCGGAACCACCGACAAACAGGACTTCCTCACCACGCATTCGCAGATAACGGACATAGGTGTCGGCAGGGATGTAGACACCGGCAAGATGACCGATGTGGACGGGGCCGTTGGCATAAGGCAAGGCCGTGGTTACTGTGTAACGCTTAAAATGTTTGTTCGTTGATTCCATAGTGTTGTGTATTTGAAAAACGGGTGCAAAAATACGTATATTTGTTGAAATGCCATATCTTTGCAGCACGAAAACAACAAACAAAGCAAGAAAACCTTTCTCATTGCGGCTGTCTTGCAAATGGCGACAGCAGCTTTTGCCAGAGGGGTTGGTATGGAGTGGAATAGACGACAATAAAACTGGAAAGTTGCCGTTTTGACTTCGTTTTAAACCATTATAATTATAATTGAAATGAATCATCGTTTTTTCTGCCGATGGCTCATCGTCATCGGATTGGTGCTCATTGGCCTGCACTCCTTCGCACAGAAGCGCACCATCTGTGGCTATGTGATGGACGCCGCCAGCAAAGAGACCCTCATTGGGGCCACCGTGTTCGACAAAAACTCAGGCAAAGGCAGCGCCACCAACAGCTATGGCTTTTACACCCTGACGTTGGACCAGGGCGAGGTGGACCTACTGGTGTCGTATGTGGGCTACACCCAACAAAACAAAACCTTCGTCCTCAACGAAAACCTGAAACTCAACTTCTCGCTTGAGACCAATACGACCTTGGAAGAGGTTGTAGTGGAAGGCACCCGTGCCACAGTGAGCGCCCAAAGCCCGCAGATGAGTGTGGTGGAGCTGCCCGTACGTCAGATCAAGAGCATCCCTACCCTCTTTGGCGAGGCTGACGTACTGAAAGCCATCCAGCTGCTGCCCGGCGTGCAGAACGGCTCGGAAGGCTCGGCGGGCATGTATGTACGTGGCGGCGGTCCCGACGAGAACCTGCTGCTTTTAGACGGTGTGCCCGTCTACAACGTCAACCACATGATGGGCTTCTTCTCTGTCTTCAACCCCGACGCGCTGAAAAACGTCACCCTATACAAAGGCAGCTTCCCCGCGCATTTCGGAGGTAGACTCTCATCGGTGGTCGACATCCGCATGAAGGAAGGCGATATGCAGCAATACCACGGCAACGTTAGCGTGGGACTGATTTCATCGAAAGTCAATTTGGAAGGCCCCATCGTGAAGGACAAGCTGTCGTTCAACCTCTCATTTCGCCGCACCTATAGCGACCTGTTGATGAAACCCGCCCTTTGGATTGCAAAGTCGCAGATGAACGACGTCAACAAGTTGAAAGCCGGCTATTACTTCTATGACTTCAACGGCAAACTCAATTGGAAGATCTCCGACAAAGACCGCCTCTTCCTCAGCTTCTATACAGGTGACGATGCCGTCTACTTCGGCGTGAAGACCAAGGACTATGCCTACGACGGCATCCAACATAACGAACACGTCGACATGGACTGGAAATGGGGCAACAAGGTGGCTGCACTACGCTGGAACCATGTGATGTCGCAACAGCTCTTCATGGACGCGTCCGTCAACTACACGCAATACCGTCACAATCTCGGCATGGGCATGACCGAAGAGAGCGTCTATCTGGACTACAACAACGCCACGGCCATAGACGAGTTCAGTATGGCCTACAAGTCGGGTATCAACGACCTGACGGGCAAAGTCGACTTCTACTACACACCCCTACCCAACCATGAGATCCGCTTCGGCGGCAACTACACCTACCATAACTTCCGCCCCGAGGTGCAGTCGATGAAAATCATCGCGGGCAACCAAACCGAGGTGGACACCACAGCAGGCTCACCCAAGGTGTTTGCCCACGAGACCGCCCTTTATGCCGAAGACAACATGACCTTTGGCGACATCTTCCGCATGAACGCGGGTCTGCACTACTCTACCTTCACTGTCGAAGGCAAGACTTACCAGAGCGTGCAGCCGCGCCTGAGCGCCAGCGTGATGCTAGCCTCTAACCTCTCGCTCAAGGCGGGCTATGCCTACATGACGCAATATGTGCACTTGCTCTCCAACAGCAGCCTCAGCCTACCCACCGACCTCTGGGTGCCCGTCACGGCCAACATCGTCCCAATGAACGCTCATCAGGTGTCATTAGGCGCTTTCTATGAAATCCCGCGTTTGTTTGACATTTCTGTTGAGGGTTACTACAAAAAGATGGACAACCTGCTGGAATACAAAGATGGTGCCTCGTTCTTCGGCTCCTCGGAACGTTGGGACGAAAAGGTTTGCATGGGCAAAGGCTGGGCCTACGGTTTGGAGTTTCTTGTACAGCGCTCGTTCGGTAAGACCACGGGCTGGATCGGTTACACCTGGGCACATGCTGACCGGCAGTTCGACCGCGAGGGTCAGGTCATCAACCAAGGCAAGGTGTTTCCCGCCAAATACGACCGCCGTCACGACCTCAGCATAACCGTGCAACACAAATTCAGCGACCGCTTCGACATGAGCGGCACCTGGGTCTTCAGCAGCGGCAACTGCGGCACGCTCGGCACCCAGATCTACGAAGGTCTGCCCAACGACTGGGGAACAGTACCCTCCATCTACGCTCGCGAACGCAACAACTTCCGCTTGGGCAACTACCACCGCCTCGACCTCGGCATGAACTTCCACAAGCAGAAGCGACACGGCATACGCACCTGGAATATCAGCGTCTACAATGCCTACAACCATAATAACCCCTGGGTCGTCTACACCGATTACAAATGGGATGAAGCCACACAGACCGAGAAGAAAGTGCTGATGCAGGCGAGTCTGTTCCCGATTATTCCTTCTGTGAGTTATAGTTTCAAGTTTTAATCTGACTATGGCCAATGGCTGATGACCATGGCCACTTCAACCAACATCAAAAGCGGTCATGGTCATAGGCCATAAGCCATAGTAAAAAACACAACACAACAATGAAAACCAACCTTCTAACCTTAATATCCATCGCCACTGCAACATTCCTCACTTCGTGCGAGAAAGAAATCGAGTTTAACGGTGAGCAGACCGACCCGAAGCTGGTCATCAATAGCCTCGTGGAACCCGGACAACCCGTTTCGGCCAACATCAGCAAGAGCGTGTTCTTTTTGGACAACGAGGGCAACACCACCGCGCCCGACGACCTGGTGGCGACGCTCTTCGTCAACGGTGACCGTATCGGTGAGATGGTCCCCCATACCGACACCCTTTGGAGCACCTGGATTTCATATGATCACGACGGGAATCCGTATCATCCCTATAGCATCGCCACCGTTTATTCCAGCACCTATCTTCCTGCCATCGGCGACGTCGTCAAGATTGCCGCTTCTGCCAACAGTTTCGACGATGCAGAAGCCTCCACCAGTCCATTGCCCAATGCAGTGAATGTACAATGGAATCCAGAAATAATGCATTGGGGCTCCTATTATCAACATGCCTATAACATTGATACTCATGAGTATGAGGAAGACAGCATATTGAAAATCGATGTCAGTTTGAACTTGACCATCGACATCACCGACCCCAATCCCGGACAAAGCGATGCCTTCAGATTGTCCATCCAAAAAAGAAAAAGCGACCCCAATTTGGAGAACCGCATCAGTTGTGACTTTGAATACGACGACCCCATCTTCAGTTCGGCACTCCCCGACAACGACTTCATCGACATGAGCGACCTTGACCTGCGCCCTGAAGGTGTGTTTTCCGATGTGCTTTTCGATGGCAGGTCATATCAACTAAAGATCAAATTGTATTTTCACATGACATTAGACGAAGAATACGACCCCGAGTTCTTCCAGTTGCCCATCTCGATAGAGCATCTCTCAAAAGAATACTATAACTATCTGAACACCTGCGACCAGGGCGACGAGGTGGCGTTCCAGATGTATGCCGAGCCCATCCAGACCTTCACCAATGTGAAAGGAGGCTATGGCCTCGTGGGTGGGCGCACGGCCACTACGTTCTATTACGCCGTGCCGTTGGATGAATGATTTATTAGTTTCACGACCACCTCTTCTTGACATTGTCAAATATACTTCTTATCTTTGCAATTTCAATACAACAATCAACATCAAAACAATAATAAAATGGACTTAAACAACCTATTGGGTGCATTGATTAGCAACGACGCTGCCAGCACCATCGCAAAGAACCTCAACCTTAACTCGAACCAAGTGTCGTCAGTCATCACCGCCGCACTGCCCTCCCTCTTGGGCGCCATGCAACACAATGCCTCTTCACAAGCCGGCGCAGCCTCTTTGGCCGATGCCTTGGGCTATCATGCAGGCAACGCCGACAACATCGTCAACAACCTGAAGGCTGCCGACCTCGTCGACGGCAAGAAGATCCTCAGCCACATCTTCGGCGGCAACCTCTCATCCGTGTTGAGCGGCATCTCCAAGTCGACAGGCGTCAACATCTCCTCCGTGGGCAGCATCTTAGCCTCCATCGCCCCCAGCCTGCTTGCCCTCTTAGGCAAAGGCCAACAAAGCAGCGGAACCAACGCAGCAGGATTGGAGAGCATGTTAGGTATGGTCTTGGGTGGCCTCTCGTCGGGCGGCAACAGCAACACCGGCGGACTGGGCAGCATCCTGGGCGGACTGGGCAGCATCTTAGGAAAATAGTAAGACTTTCTTCCCCAGCAACCGGCATCGTAGACACAACCAACACCACACCATGATGAGAAACCATACTTCACTATGCCAAAAAGCAGCACAGACTGTCTTATCCATTCTCATTCTATGTTTTATAGGAATGACGCATCTGAATGCCCAATCTTATATCACCATAGGAGACTTGTATTATCAAATCAATGATGACGGTGTTTCTGCCACACTTGTCGGTCCTGTCGAGGGCACGGAGATGGCCGGTGAGTTAACCATCCCGTCCACCATCAGTTATGATGGGAACGACTATCCCGTCACCAGGATTGGAAAAAGCGCTTTCATATCGTGTGGAAACTTGACCGGTCCCTTGACCATACCCAACACCGTGACCTCCATCGGCGAAAACGCTTTCTTGGGTTGTAGCGGACTTACAGAATTACACCTGGGCAGCGCCTTGGATACCATCGGGCCCGTGGCCTTCTATGGCTGCAAGGGCTTTACCGGATCGCTGACCATTCCCAATTCAGTGCGGGCCATTGAGATTGCGGCATTTTATGGTTGCACTGGGTTTACCGGTACCTTGACTATCGGAAACGGGTTGAAACGCATCGAAAATGCGGCGTTTTATAAGTGCAACGGCTTTACCAGTCTGAACCTAGGCGACGCCGTGACCTACATCGCCACTTCTGCGTTTTGGGGTTGCACCGGTTTTTCTGGCTCGCTGACCATCCCTAATTCCGTGACGGAAATCGGAGGGAATGCGTTCCGCAATTGCAGCGGATTCACAGGCACATTAACTCTTGGCAACGCTTTGGAAAGCATCGGTGGGCAATCCTTCTGCAATTGCAGCGGGTTTACCGAAGTTGTTTCATTGGCCTCAGAACCGCCCGTGTTTTCATTTGACGAAGTGTTTGAAGGATTCAGCTGCACAACACTCACTGTCCCTTGTGGCTGCATCTCCGCCTACGAAAACTCAGAGTGGCATGACTACTTCCCCACCATCATCGACGATTGTAATGTGGTACAGGAACTTGACGAAACGATGGTGACCGTTTACCCCAATCCTACCTGTGGAATGCTAACCATAGAGGCTGAAAACATCAAAGGCATCGGCATCTACAACATGTTGGGCGAGAAGCTATTTGAAGCATCAACAATGGGCAACAGCTTTGCATACGACTTCCGTCCTCTTGGGGCTGGAGTTTACATCGTCAGCATTCAAACTGAGAAAGGAATCGTGACAAAGCGGGTGATGGTAGAAAACAGATGAAAAAAGGCGGTCTGTCGACCGCCTTTTTTCATTCTACAATGGTCATCTCGTCAATCAAATGCCCTGCACCAGCGAACTTGTCGATGATGAAGAGCACATAGCGGATGTCGACACTGATGTTGCGGCAGATGTCGGGGTCGTAGATGAGATCACTCATTGTGCCCTCCCAACAACGGTCGAAGTTGAGGCCAAGCAACTGACCCTCGGCATTCAAGATGGGGCTTCCTGAGTTGCCTCCCGTAGTGTGCACGCTGGCGGTGAAGGCCACATGCATGGTGCCGTCCTTGTCGGCATAGCGACCATAGTCCTTATTATTATATAGCTCCTTGAGACGCGGCTCCACCACATAGTCGTAGATGTCGGGGTTCTCCTTCTGCATGATGCCCTCAAGGGTGGTGAAATGGCGGAACGTCTTGCCGTCTTGCGGCTTGAAGCCCTCCACCTTGCCGTAGGTGACGCGCAGCGTGAAGTTGGCGTCGGGGAAGAGACGACGGTCAGACAGCATCTCCATCTGGCCTTTCATGTAGATGCGACGCAGACGGTCGTTGTCGCTGCTGATGCTCGAGATGGAATCGTAGACCTCATCACGATAGAATCCGATGAGGCTCTGGTAGATCTTCATGGCAGGGTCTTTGGCCAATTTCTTGGCGTCCTTGACCTTGAAGTTGTCGAGCAGCGTCAACATCTTGGTCTTGTCGGTGAACATGGTCTTGTCGAAGAGCTTGTCGACATAGCTGTCCACATCCTTGATGTCGTTGAGGAACGACGGGCGGAAGTCGGCAGGCTGTGCCTTGAGGTACTCCTTGAGCAACATCTTGGCCACATCGCGGTCGATGGGTTCGTAGTAGTCTTTATAAAAACCCGGAATGGCTTCCTTCAGGTTGGCCACCATCTGGTCGACTTTGTCTTGAGGCGTGTCTTTGGTCACTTCGGCGAGACGAGCGAAACGCCCCGCGAAGCTGATAAGCTCGATGCGCAGTCCGGCCTCTGTCAGATAGGTGTAAGCCAGCTCATAGGGCTCCAACTCCTTGTAGTTCTTCTTGAAGTCCTTCAGCAGGTCGATGTACATATAGCGGTTTCGCGCGCCCAAGGCCCATTCTTGGAAGTCCCTCTCGAATGCTTCTTTCTTCTCCACACCGTGGAAGTGGTTGATACCCTCGGTGACACCCATCCATTTCTTCCAGCCGTTGCCGATGCTGGCGTGTTTGGAGGCATACTGGATGCGCACCTTGGGGTCTTGCTCTTGATACCGGTTGTAGATGTCCAACACCTTGCCGCGCAGGTCAACGGTGATGGGGTCGATGAGGTTGGCTTCCTGATCGACGGCCACGGCGGGCAGGTATTCGTTGGTGCGGGCAGGATAGCCGAACACGAAGGCGAAGTCGCCTTCTTCGGCGCCTTTCAACGAGATGTCGAGGTGCTTGGCTGGCTTGTAGGGCACGTTGTCCTTGTCGTACACGGCAGGGTGACCGTCTTTGTCGGCATAGACGCGGAAGATCGAGAAGTCGCCAGTGTGGCGAGGCCACACCCAGTTGTCGGTGTCGCCACCAAACTTGCCGATGTTGCTCGGCGGGCAACCCACGAGGCGCACGTCAGTGAATACCTCGTTGAACAACACATAGTATTCGTTGCCCAAGAAGAACGGCTTGATGCTGACTTTATAAGGCGTTTCTTTCTCAAACTGGGCGATGAGTTTTTTCATGTTCTCATCCACTTTGGCTTGGCGTTCCTCTTCGGTCATTTCGGGCGTGACGTTGAAGAGCACCTTGTCGGTCACGTCGCGCATCTCGCGCAGGAAAATGACGCTGAGTCCGGGGCAAGGCAGCTCCTCTCCCCTATTCATAGCCCAAAAACCGTTGGTGAGGTAGTCGTGCTCGACAGAGCTGTGTTTTTGGATGTAGTCGTAGCCGCAGTGGTGGTTGGTGAGCAGCAGGCCTTGGTCGCTGACGATTTCGCCGGTGCAGCCGCCGCCAAAGAGGACGATGGCGTCTTTCAGGCTGCTGTGGTTGATGCTGTAGATGTCGTCAGCGGTGATTTTCATGCCCATCTCCTGCATCTCTTTCTCGTTGTATTGCAGCAGCATGGGGATCCACATGCCTTCGCCGGCCCTTGCGATGCCAATGGAGAGTAAAAGGATAAGTGCAAATAAAACTGATATTTTTTTCATGGTGGAAAGTTTGGTTTGTTGCGGCAAAAATAAGCATTTCTTCGATACTTCCTATGCTCTCCTTTTTAAAAAAACGCTTTGGTGTTTATGTTTTTTATATTTTTGCAGCATGTACGATGAAGGATCATGGCTGTGTCTCGGGAGTTCCCAAAACATTTTGTTATGGTAAATCTAAATATTGGCCTGATTTTTGCAATTAAATTGTCCGTCAGCATCGGCTAGACTTAAACAAGTTTGAACTCGAACAATAGTATTAACATAAAACAACATTAACAGTTGCGCCCGACACATATTTAGGGATACTACAATGAAAAAAATGATTACTTTTGTATTAATGGCACTTTTGATTGGCGGTTTTGCCTATAATGCCAACGCCCAAGTCACTCCAAAAAAACAGCAGCAAACAGCTGAAAAAGGTACAGTGAAATCTGATGAAGCCCAAGTCTCTTCCCAAAATGCTAGTAAAGAAGACATCAACAAGACCTTGACAGATTATGAACAAGCTGTCGATAAATGCTATTCGATTTACCAAAAGATGCATAATAACACCAGCAAGGAAAAGGATTATACAAAAGAATTCACGAACAGCCTGGCTCAAGCTGAAAAGCTGAAAAATCAACTTGAGAAGTATAGACCTCAGATGAACAGAACACAGATTAACCGTCTCAACAAGGCAAACGAAAAGTTGTCAAAAGTTATGATCAAATAAATGGACATCCTTTATAGATGATGTGAACTGAAGTTCACATTCACTTACGACGACATTAAAAGGTTGAAATCCAATGGAAAGGCTGTGCGATCGCACAGCCTTTCGCGTTGAAAAAACGCTTTCAAAAAGCATCAGTCCCAAAAATAGAAGAAACTCACCACGCGGCAAAACAGCTCGCGAGGCCATGTCTGTTTTAATTCGAGGTCGACATCGTGGGTACGGCTGCGGAACACATGGAGGTCGTAGAAAAAGTTGTGGGCACGCCATTCGCGCACCTGCGATTCGATGTCGCGTTGGCATACTGCCATCTCGTCGGGCACATTGTCGCGAAGCTTGAGCAGATACTCCCGCATGGCTTCCTTGCTTCTGACGAAGCATGAGTCCAAGATATGCGTGTTTTCGGTGGTTGTTTTGGCATTTGAAAGTTCCATCATTCTACTTTTTTGAATACATGACGTTGCGTGAGCATCAGAACAAAAGCGAGCACCGCCCCCAACACATCGGAAATGGTCATCGAAATCCAGACACCCGTCAGACCTT
Source organism: uncultured Bacteroidales bacterium (assembly GCA_947303625.1). Classification (GTDB taxonomy): domain Bacteria; phylum Bacteroidota; class Bacteroidia; order Bacteroidales; family F082; genus Limimorpha. The sequence goes on from CAMYYV010000023.1 coordinate 10,036, forward strand.
CCCCCACGATACCGAACAGCTGCTTGAATAAGGTGGTGAAAGAGGTGAACGCCATGCCCAAGTAATCGGAGATACCCGATGTGACCCAAAAACCAAGCATACCATCATAGCCCAGACTCTCGAATATGGGTGGTATGATATAGATCATCGGGGCGAGGAAGAGCACCTGACGCGAGAGGCTGGTGACGATGGCAATCCAAGGCTTGTCGATGCTCTGGAAAAAGTTGGAGTTGGTGATGGTGAAGCCCACCAAGGGGAACATCACCAACATGAAGCGAAGGGCAGGGATACCAATTTGAATGAGCTCCTCCTCTTTGGTGAAAAGGCGGAGCAATGCATGGGGAAAGACCAAAGCCAATAATGCCCCAACGGCACCTATCAACATATTGATTTTCAATGTCAAGGTATAGACCTCTTTTAACCGCAAAGGATGGCCTGCGCCGTAGTTATAGCCCGCGATGGGTTGCATGCCTTGGCAAAGGCCCAAGATGAGCATCACGCTAAGGCTACCAAAGGTATTAGCTAAGCCGTAGGCACCCACGGCCAAGTCGCCACCATAGTGGAGCAGCTGGTTGTTAAGCAGCGCCACCACCGCCGAGGCCGCGAGGTTCATCGAGAAAGGACTGATGCCAATCATCAAGATATTGCGGAAGATATAGAACTTGGGCTTCCAGGCATGGCGACGGAAACGGATAAACGAACTCTTTTGCAGAAAATGCCACACCGCGAGAATGCCCGTACAAGTCATGGAGATGGTGGAGGCCCAAGCCGCACCAGCAATGCCCCAGTCGAGGACGATGATGAACAACGCATCTAAGAAGATGTTGAGGATGGCGCCGCCCGCCATGATCCACATCGACTTCTGGGGATAGCCTGTGGCGCGCATCAGGCCCGTGAGGTTAAACGACAACGTGGTCATGAACATACCGGGGAGGATGATGTTCATGTATTCGCGGGCATAGGCGATAGTGCCGGCCGAAGCACCAAAAGCCGTCAGGATGCGGTCCATGAAGAGATAGCCGCCTGTGACGAAAAGGAAGCCGAAGAAAAACGTCAACAACAAACTGTTACCTAAGATATCTTCGGCCCATTTGTAGTCTTTCTTGCCCAAGATGATCGACATACGCGCCGCCGAGCCTGCGCCCACGAGGGAGCCGAAAGCGTGGATGATGTTCATGATGGGCATGGTGATGGCAAGCCCCGCGATGGCAAGCGCACCCACGTACTGCCCCAAGAAGACTCGGTCGACGATGTTATACACCGACGCGATGATGTGGCTTACAATGGAAGGTAATGCGTACATCCACAACAACGAGCCGATGCTCTTGGTTTCTAATTCTCTTGTCCTGTCAATTATTGCCATAAACGCTTGCCGAAGGATACCCAAAAACGGAGGTGCAAAAGTAGTAAAAAAAGCCTGTTCCCAATCCAAAAGAATTATGTATTTTTGCAGCTTCTATTCCAATTGCCCAAAACCATGGGTCATTATGTAGTAATAAAAAACCAACACGATGAAAATCAGACTATTAAAGATATTTTGGTTGTTCATTTTTTGCCTTGTGGCCAACAATTGTTGCGTGTCGTCGGACAGTGACAAGATTGCCAAAAGGCTGAAAAGCCTTGAGAACACCCTGCCCCTGCCCTACCATGAGCGCCTCGACAAAGCGGTACAGTCCTATGCCAACAAGTCACTCCCCGACGCCTTTGTGGTGACTGAGCCTTTCCTTGACTCGGCCTTGGCTCAACGTGGCATGCCGCAACAGATGAAATATCTGCCCATGGCGTTGAGTGCGATGCGCACCGACTATGCCAACAGCGACCGCTGTGGTGTGTGGGGCCTGCCATCGTTGGTGGCCCTGCACTACGGCCTCACCGTCAACGACAGACGCGACGAGCGCTATGCCATCCGTACCTCCACCAATGCCGCCCTCGACTATCTCGAAGACCTGCACAAGCAATACGGCGACTGGTGGTATGCCATCTTGGCCTACACCAACAGTCCTAACGCGCTGCACCATGCCCTCGACCGCAACAGCAATAGTCCTGAGTTGTGGGACTTCGACACGCAACGTCTGATGCCCGACACCCGTGTCATCGCCGACCTCATCGCCTGCGTCTATACATACGAAGGCGTGGCACGGCCCACGGTCAAAAACACCCGCATCGTGGAACCCGTCGACAGACCCAAAACCACCAAACCCATTGCACAGACGGAAACGCCTACCACTGTTGAAGCACCGGCAAGAAACAGCAACATGGGCTCCTCCTCGACAGGCTCAGTGACCAAAAAAGACTCTGACTCGAAAAACAAGAAAAACAGTGGCACAACGACCACAAAATATAAAGTGAAGAAAGGCGATACGCTGAGCCGCATCGCCTCGAAACACCACGTCAGCGTCAAAGACCTGAAGCGGTGGAACAACCTCAAGAGCGACAAAATACGTGAAGGACAAACCTTAATCATCAAGAAATGAAGCCCATTCGCATACTGCTATTTATCTTTTCAGTCCTGTTTATCTTATCTACTGCTTGGTACTTCTATCCCGCCGAGGGCTTTGCCATCGGTGGCATGACCTTGCGTTTCCCATCGTTTGCCGAAGACTCGGCCCCTGTAAAAGAAGAAGTCGACGTCGACAACGTATTGAACCAAGTGAACAAGAGCTTTGAGATGACCGTCTCCGACAACCTGCTTGACAGCCTGCGCTACTATCGCAGTTACCTGAAAGAGAACCCCAACCGCATTTATCTGCCCAACGACGACTACACCTACTTCGACCCGTTGTTCAAGCAATTGGAGAACGCGCGTGCCACGGGCAAGACCTACCGTGTGATGCACTACGGTGACTCGCAGATCGAGATGGACCGCATCACCTCGGTGCTGCGCCAGAACCTACAGGAGTTCTTTGGCGGCTCGGGGCCTAACATGATTCCTGCTGTACAGCCTGTGGCCACCATCTCGGTGTCGCAACACGCTTCTGGGCTCAGCCGTTATGCTGTTTATGGCGACTCCTCCAACCAACGTGCCTCACACAATCGCTATGGAGTGATGTCGCAGTTCAGCCAAGTGACGGGCAGCGGCTCGGTGACCTTCAGCCGCACCAAACACTCGCAAGCCTTCGACAAGGCCAAAGAGATCTCTTCTGTCTCGGTGCTTTTAGGTAAAAACAGCCAAGGCTTCACCGTTACGTTGAAGTGCGACACCCTCAAGACCGAGCCGAAGGTGCTTGACACCAACGAAGGCGTCTCCCTCATCCGTTGGGACCTGCCTGCCAACGTGCAAAAAGGCACCATCAACTTCAAGGGCAATGCTGAGATCTATGCCATCCTCTTGGATGGCAAGCCGGGTGTGGCGGTCGACAATGTGGCCTTGCGCGGCTGCTCAGGCACCATCTTCACCCGCATCAACGAGGCAACCATGCGCCAGTCGTTCGATCAACTCGACACCCGTCTCATCATTATGCAGTTTGGTGGCAACCGTATGCCAGGCATCACCTCCACCAAGAACATCACCTCGTACATGGGTGAGTTGGAAAAACAAATCAACTACATGAAACGCGTGGCCCCGAAAGCTACTCTGCTCTTCATCGGCCCTGCCGACATGGGGCGCAGCTACAACGGCAAGATGGGCACATGGCGCGGCCTCCCTGAGCTGAACGACTCGATACGCGCCATGGCGTTACGCAACAACGTGGCCTATTGGGACATGTTCCATGTGATGGGTGGCGAAGGCTCGATGGCACAATGGGTGAAACACAAACCCGCCTTGGCTGGTCCCGACTATATCCACTTCACCTTCAAAGGCGCTCAAGAGATAGGATCGGACCTGGCCAAGTCGTTCACCACCTACTATGACTTCTACAAGCTGCGCCAACACGTGCCGAGCAACGAAGTCATCGAATTCATCAACCTCGACCCAAAAGAAGACTCCATCCGCACGGCAGGACGTATCAAACTGCCCTCTTATAACCCTTACGGAACCAAAAAGAAATGAAAAGACTACTGATTACCATACCCATGCTCCTCGCATGCCTGTGGCTCACTGCCCAGAACAAGCCGCTGTTGAAACCCATCGACGACCTTTCGTTTGCCCATTTTGAGCGCAACCACCTCATTTTCCCTGGCGACAGTGTGACCATGGAGCGATTCTTCCAAAAGATGGACTCCGTCGTGTTTCTCGGCGAAGGCAACGTGAGCATCATGCACATCGGTGGCTCACACGTGCAAGCCGGCACCTTCACCCAGCAGTTTCGCGACAACCTGCTCAACATCGGCACCGACCTCATCGGTGGACAGAATTTCGTCTTCCCCTTCACGGCCGGTGGCACCAACAACCCATCACATTTCATGGTGAGTTCGACAGGCGAATGGTCCTACTGCCGCAACGCCGTCCGCAAGGACACCGACAAGCGCATGGGTCTGGCCGGCGCCGCTCTCACCACCAGTGATCCTGCGGCCTCCGTCAGCATCATCAGCCGTCCGCGTCGCCCCAACCGCATGACCCCTGCCTACGACTTCAACAAGGTGACCCTCATCGGATTCTCCGAGACCGAGAATGTGGTACCCGTAGTAGGCTACAAAGGGAAAACCCTCCGCGGCCAATATGACGACGCCAAGTCAGCCTACATCTATCAACTGCCCGCCCCCACCGACTCCATCTGCATCTTTTTCGAGACCATGCCGGGTGAATACACACTGCAAGGCATTCTTTTGGAGAACGGATTGTCCGGCATCAGCGTCCATGCCATAGGCGTCAACGGTGCTAGCGTGCCGTCGTACCTGCGCTGCGACGACTTCGAGCGCGACCTCAAGCTCATCTGCCCCGACCTCGTCATTTTCGGCATCGGCATCAACGACGCGGCGAGCGATAGTTTTGAGAAAGAGACCTTCAAACGCAACTACGGCGAGCTCATCCGCGTCATCAAGCGTGTCAACCCCGACTGCGCTTTGCTTTTCATGTCGAACAACGACAGCTACAAGAGCATCAAAGGCAAAAAGAAAAAGATCCACTACGAGGTGAACACCAACGGTATCATCGTTGAGCAAGCCTTCTTGGAGATGGGCAAGCAGCACAACGCCGCCGTGTGGGACCAGTTCGACATCATGGGAGGCCTGCGCTCGATGCAAGACTGGGAAAACGCAGGTCTGGCACAAAAAGACAAGGTGCACTTCACCATGGAGGGCTACAAGCTACTTGGCGATTTGCTCTACAATGCCCTTATTGAAAGCTACATGCAACACTTGCAATCCAACCCCAAACAATGACGATGGAGAACTTAGCCAACATAGCCTTGGATTTCCTGTCTAACCTTTTCTCATTCGATAAGGCCCACCCCTTGCTGTTCACCCAGTTTTATTTTTGGGCCTTTTTCGCCCTTGTGTTCGCTGTGTTCTGCTTGGTGAAGAATAGATGTCTGCTGCGCAACATCTTCCTGTTCTTCGTCAGCCTCTTCTTCTACTACAAGACCAGCGGACTCTTCGTTTTGATCCTGATTTTCATCACCATCTACAATTTCTTCGCGGCCAAATGGATGCATACGCGAAAGAAAACCGGCAGCCGCAACACGATACTCGCACTCAGTGTCATCGTCAACCTGTCGATACTGTTCTATTTCAAATATGCATACTTCATCACCGATGTGGTCAACAACCTGACGGGCTTGGAGTTTCGTGTGTTCGACGTGTTCTCATGGGTTGGTAACGAAATCACCCAATCGAACCGCTTCAGCGTCGACGCCATCCTGCTACCTGTGGGCATCTCGTTCTATACCTTCCAGGCCATCAGCTACATCATGGATGTCTACCGCAAGCGCATCGAGCCTGTACGCAATATCTTCGACTTCGGCTTCTATGTGAGCTTCTTCCCACAGTTGGTGGCAGGTCCCATCGTGAGGGCCAATGAATTCATTCCGCAGCTCCATAAGAAATACTTCCTCAGCCGCAAGCAGTTTGGCATCGCCATCTTCTGGATCATGAACGGCTTGGTGAAAAAAATCATTCTGAGTGACTACATCGCAGTCAACTTCATCGACCGCGTGTTTGACCAGCCGTTGCTCTACACCGGCTTCGAGAACCTGATGGCCCTGTTCGGTTATTCGTTGCAGGTCTACGCCGACTTCTCGGGCTACACCGACATTGCCATCGGCGTGGCCATGCTGATGGGCTTCTATCTGCCCAAAAACTTCAACTCGCCTTACAAGGCCAAGAGTCCGGGCGAGTTCTGGAAACGCTGGCACATGTCACTCTCGCGCTGGCTGCAAGACTACCTCTACATCCCGTTAGGCGGCAACCGCAACGGCACCTTCGGCTCGTTCTGCATCATCGTCATGATTGCCGCTATCGGCGTGTTCCTCTCGGGCAGTTGGTGGGTCGGATTGGGCGTGGGTGTCGTCACCCTCGTCCTCGTCTTGTTGGCCGTCTTCAAGCCCAACACACGCAAGACCATCACCACTGAGATCAACCGCATGGACACCATGCTCCTTGGCGGCTTGTGGCACGGTGCCTCGTGGAACTTTATGATCTGGGGTGGCTTGAACGGCATCGGTATGTTGTTCTATCGTTTCTGGAAAGACTGGAGCGTTTACGGCCGCACCTTATTTATAATGGCAGTCACCTTCGGCCTCAGAGTCCTGTGCGTCTGCGTGCCACGTCCCGTGTTCAACGTGCTCTTCGCCTGGTGCCTTATTGTGCTGGCCGGCAACATTATACGGATACTCTACAACCTCTTCGGGGGCAAGAAGGCTTGGCAATGGCTGCAAGATGCCTGGGCCATCTTCCAGACTTTCACCTTCATCACCTTCACGCGACTGTTCTTCCGTAGCGGCTCCAACCTTGACCCTGCCGTAGCCAACGAAACCGCATGGAACACGGCCAAGAACATGGTCAACCAGATGGGCAGCCATTGGAATGTGAGCAGAATCCCGGATATCATGCTTCACTATCGCAACGTGTTTATCCTCATTGTGATAGGCCTGGTGATACACTGGCTGCCTGAGCGTTTCAAGCGGCGTTATCGTATCTGGTTCGCCAAGATGCCGATACCGGTGATGATTTTGGTGTGCGTCCTCATCGTCTTCGTGATCTACCAGTTCATCACGGCCGACTTGCAGGCGTTCATCTATTTCCAGTTCTGATTTAATTGAATCTCTAACCGAACGGAACAGAATCTATCCGATTTTGTATTCCAATCCTTTTGGATTCTTTCGGATACTTTCGGTTAGAGACTAATTGTATTTCTAACCGAACGGAGCAGAATTTATCCGACTTTGCATTCCGAGCCTTTTGGATTGTTTCGGATACTTTCGGTTAGAGATTAATGTGTCAGGATTTCCAGCCCCGTCTCTGTCATAAGGAACGTGTGTTCCCATTGTGCCGAGGGTAGCTCGTCGTCGGTGATGACGGTCCAGCCGTCAGCGCTGTCGATAAAGACCTTCCATGTGCCCATGTTGATCATCGGCTCGATAGTGAACACCATGCCAGGGACGAGCAGCATGCCCGTGCCTTTCTTGCCGTAGTGCAGCACCTCGGGGTCGTCATGGAACTTCAGTCCCACACCATGGCCACAAAGGTCGCGCACCACGCTAAAACCGTTCTTGTGGGCGTGTTTCTCGATGGCGTTGCCGATATCGCCGACGAAGCCGAAAGGCTTGGCGGCCTCCATGCCGATATAGAGGCATTCTTTAGCTACATCGACAAGTTTCTGCTTGCGTGGAGTGGTCTCGCCGATGACATACATACGTGAGGCATCGGCATAAAAGCCGTCAAGGATGGTGGTGCAGTCCACGTTGACGATGTCGCCTTCCTTGAGGATTTCCTTGGCCGACGGAATGCCGTGGCAGACCACCTCGTTGACAGAAACGCAAACACTCTTTGGGAAGCCTTCATAGCCTAAGCAGGCGGGAATGGCGCCATGTTCGATGGTGTAGTTGTATACGAGCTCGTCGATTTCAAGGGTGCTCATGCCCGCATGGATCTTCTCACCTACGAGGTCGAGGATGCCCGTGTTGACAACACCACTCCGCTTGATGCCTTCAATCTCCTCGGGAGTGCGGATAAGAGTGCGCTTAGGCACCATCGCACCTTTGGCTTCCAACGCCATCACCTTACGGTCCAATGCTGTCGGTTCCTGACCAGCCGGGACACGCCATTTTCTACGTCTTGTGAACATAATACTTTGATTTTGGCCGCAAAAATAGTGTTTTTTTGATTACTATTTTGCTATCACGATGCCTAACTCCTCATTAATCTGTTTACGGATGTCGTCGAGGTCTTTCTTCCGTTTCAGAAGGATAAGTTGGTCGTCGAGATTCTCTGTGGCTTTCAGCTCCTCTTCGATGGCCTTACACTGGTCATCCACGATGAGTTCCCTATAACGAGCCACCGACGACTTAACCACGGCTCCCAACACTTCTTCCTCGCTTTTGACATAGATGCTGTATTTCTTCCACTGGTCAAGTTTGTATGGCGTCAAAAGCAGGTCGGCGGCGCGTTCGGCGATGGTTTCATCCTCATGAGAGACAAAGAACTGGTCGTTGGGAATCTGGCCTTCGTCGAGGGCGTGGTCGAAGATGTCGAAGATCTTGCGGTTGATTATGTTGGTAAACAAGAAACCGTCCTGTTTCAGTTCATCGATAATATACTGGGCCACGGTGACTTGCTCATATACCTTCTCGCCATTCTCCTCTTCACGTACATCCACAAAAACCTCGTTGCCATACATCAGAAGCAGCTTCACCAACTCACGTTCTTGATAAAAGCCTGCTGGTAGCTGTTCTTCGACGGTGTCCTGTTGCTGAGGTATGGTCGTAGTGTTTGTCTCGGGGACCACGTTGTCCTCGATGCCTAAGGTCTTCTTCAGCTTGGCGCGCAGGATCTTGTTCAACTCGTTGGTGAGGGTCTGCTCAGGCATGTCCAACAGTCGGCTGCATTCCTTGACATAGGTGATGCGGAAGATGCTGTCGGGAATGACAGAGATGGTCTCCACGATGTCGCGGATGACCTGACTGCGCTTGATGGGGTCGTTTTCGGCATCCTTCAGCAGTAACTCTGTCTTGAAGCGGATGAAGTCTTTGGCGTTCTCTTTCAAGTAGTTGGTGACATACTCCACTGAATAGTCCTTGCCAAAAGTGTCAGGGTCGTGCTCGGGAGGCAACAGCACGATGCGCACATTCATGCCCTCGGAGAGAATCATGTCGGTGCCACGCAGAGCTGCATGCTGACCTGCCGAGTCGCCGTCGTAGAGCATGGTGATGTTCTTCGTGTAACGTTTGACGAGCTTGATTTGCTCCATTGTCAGCGAGGTGCCGCTGCTGGCCACCACGTTCTCGATGCCAATCTGGTGCATGCGCAACACGTCGAAGTAGCCTTCCACGAGGATGCACTCGTCCTGACGAGCGATGGCGTTCTTGGCAAAATAAATGCCATAGAGCGTCTGTTTCTTGTCGTAAATCTCCGACTCGGGTGAGTTCTGGTATTTCGGGCTTTTCTTCTCAGGGTCGTTGATGAGGATACGGCCTCCGAAGCCGATAACACGACCTGTGAGGTTGTGGATAGGAAACATCACGCGACCGTGATAGCGGTCGTAGAGGCCCTTCTGTCCCTTGATGGAGAAACCTATCTGCTCCAATAGGTCGTCGGCATAGCCGTTCTGTTTGGCATGGGTGGTGAAGGCATCCCATTTGGCAGGGCTGTAGCCGAGGTGGAACTTCTGGATGATAGGGTCAAAATAGCCGCGCTCGCGGAAATACTCGAGGCCGATGGTCTTGCCTTCTTCGGTGTTCCACAGCGTGTCAACGAAGAACTTATCAGCAAACTCGTTGATGTTGAACATCTTCTCGCGAAGGCTTTGCTGCATAATCTCCTCGGCACTCTGCTCCTTCTCCTCGATCTTGATATTGTATTTCTTGGCAAGGTAACGCAAAGCCTCGGGATAGGTGAAATGCTCATGTTCCATGAGGAATTTGGCCGAGTCGCCAGCCTTGCCGCATCCAAAGCATTTGAAGATATTGCGTGCAGGATTCACATTAAACGACGGGGTCTTCTCGTTGTGGAAAGGGCACACGCCAATGAGGTTCGCCCCACGCTTCTTCAGCGTGACGAACTCGCCTACAACCTCCTCAATGCGAGCGGCTTGCAGGATTTGTTCCACTGTCTCTCTTGGAATGGCCATCGTTGTGTTTTGTCTTGCAAAACTACGAAATTAATTCCTACTTTTGCAAAATCTAACAACGAACCTATGAAAATCCGTCGTTTTGCATTTTTCGCTTTTGGCTTGATGTGCTTCGGCTGCGCCGAACAACCCACAGCCACCGAAGAACCTATCGCCGATTACATCCAATACGTCAACCCCATCATCGGAACCAACGGCATGGGACATACCTTCCCAGGGGCTTGTGCACCGTTTGGCATTGTGCAACTCAGCCCCGATACAGATACCGTGCCACATAACATTGATGGTGTTTACCAACCCAGAGTATATAAGTATTGCGCTGGTTATCAGCATAAAGACAGCACCATCGTGGGCTTCAGCCACACCCATTTTAGCGGCACAGGCCACTCTGACTTGGGCGACATTTTGGTGATGCCGGTCACAGGGGAAATCAAGTTTAATCCGGGGACACAGACCAACCCCAATGCAGGTTACCGCTCCCGTTTCAGCCACGATACAGAGATTGCCGTGCCTGGCTATTATGAGGTGTTCTTACAGGATTATGGCATCAAAGCCCAGCTGACGGCCACAGAACATGCTGGCATCCACCGTTATACCTACCCTGACGGCCAAGATGGAAGCATCATTTTGGACTTGCAGCACGGCATCTACAACTACGACGGCAAGACCCTTTGGGCCAACCTCCGCGTGGAAAACGACACTTTGCTGACAGGCTACCGCATCACCAATGGTTGGGCAAGGACGAATTACACCTATTTCGCCATCAGCTTTAACCAGCCCATCAAGGACTACGGCTACCGCGAGCTCGAGAAGCCTAAATACAACGGCGGTTGGGGCAAGTTTGATGTCAAGCACAACTTCCCTGAGATGACAGGGCGCAAGATTGTGGCCTATTTCACTTTCGACCATCCGCAAACCCTGGAAATGAAAGTTGCCCTCTCGGCCACCAGTACTGAGGGAGCCTTGCGAAACCTCAATGTCGAGACTGATGGACGCGATTATGAGCAACTCCTTGCCGAGACCCAAGCCAAATGGAACAAGGAACTCTCCATCCTGCAAGCCGAAGGCACGGAAGACCAAAAAGCGATGCTGTACACTTCGTTATATCATACCATGATCAATCCCTCCATCTACATGGACGTGGATGGCCAATACCGCGGCCTCGACCATAATATCCACCAAGCCGAGGGCTTCACCAACTACACCGTGTTCTCGCTTTGGGACACCTACCGCGCCTTGCATCCGCTCTTCAATGTGCTGCAACCTCAACGCAATGCCGACATGGTGCAATCCATGCTGAAACACAGCGAGCAGAGCGTCCATGGACTACTTCCCGTTTGGTCACACATGGGCAACGACAACTGGTGCATGATTGGCTACCACGCCGTGTCAGTATTATCGGATGCCTATGCCAAGGACGTAGTCCGTCATTGCGAGGAGGCACGACGAAGCAATCCAGATGAAAAAGCGATGCTAAAAGCCATGCAACGCAGCTCATCTTGTCCATATTACGTGAACCTTGACGACTACCAACAGCTCGGCTATGTCCCCTTCGACAAGAACAACGGCTGTGTCTCCATCACTTTGGAATATGCCTATGACGATTGGGCCATTTATCAAGCCGCACTCAAAGCGGGCAATACCGAATTGGCCGAAACCTACAAGCAGCGCGCCGCTAACTGGCGTAACACCTTCGACACGGAGTTGGGCTTTGCCCGTCCCAAGATGAGCGATGGCACATGGAAAGCACCTTTCAGCCTCTTCGACACTGAAGGTGAAGGCTTCGTGGAGGGCAACTCCTGGGTGTATTCGTTCTATGTGCCGCAGGATGTAAAAGGCCTCATCGAGGCCATGGGCGGCGACGCACAATTCATCCACAACCTCGACACCTTGTTTGTCATGCAATTGCCTCCCGAGTTCTTCGAAAACACAGAAGACGTCACCGAGGAAGGATTGATGGGCTGCTATAACCACGGCAACGAACCTGCACACCATATTGCCTACCTCTACAACTGGACCTCACAACCTTACAAGACCCAATACTGGCTGCGCGAGATCATGAACCGCTTCTACAAGAACAACATCGACGGACTCTGCGGTAACGACGACTGCGGCCAGATGTCGGCTTGGTATATCTTCTCCGCGATGGGCTTCTATCCCGTCTGTCCCGGCAGCGACCAATATATTTTAGGTGCGCCTTACCTATCCTATCTGAAAGTGCGCTTGGGCAATGGCAAGACCTTGGAAATCAAGGCACCCGAGGTGAGCGACGAGAACCGTTATGTACAAAAGGTAACACTCAACGGACAGGAGATAGACAAGTTGTATCTTACTCACGAGCAGCTAACGCAGGGCGGGGAATTGGTCTTCGAAATGGGCAGCGAACCCAACCTTACCAGAGGTTTGAATGCAGAGGACAAACCCTATTCCATGACGGAATAGATTTGCTTTTGCAGCCGTAATATTGTGTAGTCCAAAAAAATGCATATTTTTGCAACATGATAGCATTAGACCCTCATTCGGAAACAATTCTTCAAGAATACCAGGAACAACTGCCAAGGTTTCTTGAGGCTGAAACCCGCATTTCGAAAAACCTGCGCGATTACCTTTCGGAGGCTGGCGTTTGGGTGGCTGCAGTGGAGTCGCGTGTGAAAACCGAAGCATCTTTGGTGGGAAAACTAGAGCTCAAGGGTGCCAAATACGATAGTCTAGCCGATATCACCGATATCCTTGGACTTCGCGTCATCACCTTTTATCCTGATGATGTGGATAAAGTGGCATCGGCCATCGAGCGCCTTTATGAAGTAGATTGGGAAGATTCGGTTGACAAGCGCAAACTGCTTGACATCGACAGCTTCGGTTACCTCTCCTTGCATTATGTGTGTCATATTCCGGATATGCCCTACCGTATGGAGATCCAGATGCGCACCTTACTGCAACATGCCTGGGCTAACATGTACCATGACACGGGCTATAAGAGTGGCGTGGAGATTCCCAGAAAATACATCCGCAACTTGAATCGGCTCGCTGGAATGTTGGAATTGGCCGACGAGCAATTCAGCCAGATACGCCTAGAGCTCACTGATTACCGTCGTCGGATGCAGACTTTGGTGGCCTCGGGCAAACTTGACGATGCACAAATCGACGGTGCAACTTTCAAAAGCTATTTAGAGCTGGATCCATTCGGCCCACTGAATCATCACATCGCAGCCTTGAACCAAGCAGAAATCCAAGAGGTGCCGCTGATGCCCTATCTTGCTGTTTTCAAAGAATTTGGATGCAAAACCCTAGGTGACGTGGATCGGATTATCAAAGAGTATTTCGAAGGTGCCTACCAGATTGCTTGCTACCAAATGGGGCTTACTGACCTCGATATCATTGCCTCATCCGTAGGTCCACAAAACCTGTGTATCGCCTATATCCTAAAAAGCGGTGGCGGCAAAGCAGGCATCCGCAAGCTTTTTGACATGCTAAACGGCCCCTCCGAGAGCAATGGCATCATGGCCGAGCTCTTGGTGAAACAAACCAAAGACCTTTCCTTTATGAACCAATAACTATGGCTAACAACCCGCTCAACACAGAACTTCTGGACCGCGCCATCATCTTTGCGGTCAAGGCCCACGCCGGCACCGAACGCCGAGG
>CAMYYV010000024.1 GCA_947303625.1 uncultured Bacteroidales bacterium
GATGTTGCTTGCAAAAGTGCGGCAAAGATACGAAAACTTGTCAAACTGCCAAATCCTTCAGCACTTCCCAGACGAGGTTGCCTTCGAAGCCTTTCTGCATGGCGTAGGTGGCCAGTTTGCGTTTTTTCTCAAAGTCGTTTTCCGCTTTCACGGTCTTAGCTTTCGTTTTCAGGATGTCGATGAGTCGTTGGCGATACACCTCTTCTTCGGTCTGGCCGAGGGCTTCATCGATGAGTTCCTTGGCGATGCCTTTCTGCATCAGATGGAAGCGGATTTTGTTCAGCCCCCAGCCGCTCTGGTTGACCTTGCCGCGGACGAAAGCCTTGGCAAATCGTTCGTTATCGACAAAACGGTTATCTAACAGATAATCAAGAATTTTTGTCCTTTCCTCTTGGGGAATATCGAAAGTCTTCAGCTTGTCCCTGACATCCTTCACGCAACGCTCCTGATAGGCGCAGTATTTGGCCATCTTGTCCAACACTTGGTCGGGTGTGAGCGGCTTGGCGGGACTTTTCGGCATTAGCACTCGATTTTGAGGTCGCCTTCCTTAATCCAACCGATCTTCCTCAGTATCAGTCCGAAGAGCCAGCAGAGCACGGCGGGTAGCACGAAGCAAATCAAGCCCATGCCGATCCAATCCATGTAGGTGATGGCTTCTCTTGTGCCTTCGGTGATACCGTTGACCCAGCTGGTGTAGATGCCGATGGGTCCGACGAGGCCACAGGTGCCCATGCCAGAGCCGATAGGGATGTTCTCGAGATGGAAGACGCAGGTGGCCAGGGGACCGGTGATGGCCGAGGTGAGCAGTGCAGGGATCCAAATGCGGGGGTTTTTGACAATATTGCCCATCTGCAGCATCGAGGTGCCAAGACCTTGTGCCACCAGTCCACCCCAACGGTTCTCCCTGAAGCTCAGCACCGCGAAACCGATCATCTGTGCGCAGCAGCCTGCCGTGGCGGCGCCGCCTGCCAGTCCACCCAACCCGATGGCGAGGCAGATGGCTGCTGAGCTGATGGGCAGGGTGAGCACGGCTCCGATGACTACCGAAACCACGATGCCCATGAGGAAGGGTTGCATCTGTGTGGCGTTCTCGATGAAGATGCCAAGGGCGGTCATCACCTTGTTGATGGGCGCTCCTACGGCGTATGCCATCAGCACGCCACTGATGATGACGACGGCAGGGGTGACGAGGATGTCGACCTGGGTCTCCTTGTAAACCATCTTGCCTAACTCGATGGCCACAATGACGGCGACGTAGGCACCCATAGGCCCACCCAACTCGTTGCCAGCGATGCCGACAGCGATGGCACTGAACAGCACCAAGCCCTCGCAGCGTAGCTTGTAGGCGATGGCGACGGCGATGGCAGCACCCGTGGCGGCTTTGGCGTATTTGGCGATGGTAGCAAAGGCCTCAACACCAGTCTTGTCGCCCAAAGTCTGGAAGATGGTGCCGATAAGCAGCGAGGCGAATAGGCCTAAAGCCATTGCGCCAAGGGCGTCGACGAAGTAGGCCTTCCAAGTCATGTCAACCTTCTTCCGCTCAAGAAATGCTTTGAATTTCCCCATGGTTTTTAAGGTAATACTATTGTGGTCTTTTACCCTAAACCCTCATTGCGGGCTTGACCCGCAATCTCCCGTACGCAGGGTGTCGTCTTCGCGTCTAGGAGATGGCGGATGTTTCTCCACCATGAGGGTTTAAGTATTATAGTGGTGAAACCCAGTATTGGTTCAATTCGTTAGAATTCAATGCCTTGAATACCGTTTTCCTTCATCAGGTCGGCGAGTTTGGTGTCCTTGTCATCGACGGCGGCGAGGCAGTTGGTGACGATACGCACCTGTTTGGCAGGATAGAATGCAATGAGATCCTTGGCGGTCTCGTAGACACAATAGTCCGTGGCGATGCCGCAGATGTCGATGCCTTCATAGCCCATCTCGTTGATGATATAACGCAGCTTCTCGCCACTGTGTTCGTTTTGGAAGATGCTGAACTCTTCCTTGTCGGCGAGGTCACCCTTTTGCATGTAGTGGATGTCAGGGATGTTTTGGGAAATCGAGTTCAGCACATCCTGAAGGGCGGGATAGACATTCATGCCTTCGGTGCCTTGCACGCAGTGGGGAGGAAATTTGTTTTCTCCCACGCCAAACGAGCAGTGGTTTGCTGGGTGAGCGTCTTGGGTGACGATGATCCAGCTGTAGTTCTTCCAAGCGCCATTGTTGAGGGCCTTGGCGAGGTAGTCCATGGCAGCGGGACCTTTGGCGGTGGCCAGGCTACCCGTGGTGAAGTCGATCTGAGGGTCAACGATGATCAGCATGCGGTTGGGCAGTACGACTTTTTCGTCCTTTACTTCAGCGGTAGTAGTCATTTCATCCTTGTTTTCTTCTTTTTTTTCTTTGTTGTTGCATCCCGCAAAAGCGAGGGTGGCGATGAGCACGATGGCTCCGATAAGGTTTTTCTTCATGATATTCGATTTATGTTGCTTAAATTTGCGGCAAAGGTAATGATTATTGTTGATTTAATGATTTAAAGATTTAAAATTTCAAAGATTGACAATGTCGAATGCTACGCATTTCAAGATTTGGCGAACAACTTCTTAATCCATTCTGGATGTCCAATTCTTCGTAATGCGCTTTTCACCCACTCGCGGTTCTCGGGTTTGTACCAGAAGAAGAAGCGTTGCTGGGCAAGTTTTTCCTCTTTAGTCTTGGCGCAAAAGACGGGCTCCAAGGTGTAAGGGTCGTAGCCCGAATAATAAATCTCGGTGGCCAAGGTCATGGGGGTGGGGGTGAAGTCCTGCACCTGCTCCAAATGATAGCCTAACTCTTTGGTCCTCACTGCCAATTCCGCCATATCCTCAAGGTAGCAGTCAGGGTGTGAAGAGATGAAATAGGGGATGAGTTGTTGGTTTAGATGTTCCTTTTCGTTGATTTGGTCGAACTTTTTCTTCAGTTTGACGAACATATCGAACTTGGGCTTGCGCATGAGCTTCAACACGGCATCACTGGTATGCTCGGGAGCCACTTTCAGTCGACCGCTGACATGTCGTGTCACCAACTGGCGGAAGTATTCGTCATAACCCATGGCCTTGTTTTCCTCAGGGGTGCTGTCGTGCAGAAACAGGTCATAACGGATGCCGGAGCCGATGGTGGCTTTCTTCACCTTAGGGTTTCTGTCCACTTCTTGATAGATTTCGATAAGCGGATGGTGGTCAGTGTTGAGGTTTTTGCACACGGTGGGCTGCAGGCAGGTGGGACGGGCACATTTCTCGCAAAGGCGCTCGTCCTTGCCTTTCATGCGGTACATGTTGGCCGACGGTCCGCCCAAGTCGCTGATGTAGCCCTTGAAGTCCTCCATCTCGGTCACTTTCTCAACCTCTTTCATGATAGACTCCTTGCTACGCGAGGCGACGAACTTGCCCTGATGCGCCGAGATGGTGCAGAAGGCGCAGCCGCCGAAACAGCCACGGTGAAGGTTAACGGAGTGGCGTATCATCTCGTAGGCTGGGATGACGCCGCGCTTGGAGTATTTGGGATGGGGCAGACGTGTGTAAGGCAGGTCGAAGGAGGCGTCGATTTGCTCGGTAGTAAAGGTCGGCAACGGTGGGTTGATGACAACGCGTTGGTTCCCAATATCCTGTATTAGCCTTGCAGCATGTTTTTTGTTCGATTCCTCTTCGATGTGGCGGAAGTTGGAGGCGTAACGTTTCTTGTCTTTCAGGCATATTTCATGGGAGACGAGTTCGATGGTCTCGCCCTCGAAAACGGGCAAAGGCTGTCTCTTGTCTTGCAGGAAGAAGGTCTGCTGGATGTCGGTCAGCTCGCTGATTCTCTTGCCGCTTTGGATGGCCTTGGCGATTTCCACCATGGTGAGCTCGCCCATGCCGTACACACCGATGTCGGCTTTGCAGTCGATCAAGATGCTGGGTTTCAGGCAGTCGTCCCAATAGTCGTAGTGCGTCACGCGGCGCAGCGAGGCTTCTATGCCACCCACCACGACGGGCACGTCGGGATAGAGCAGCTTGAGGATGTTACAGTAGACGACGGTGGCACGGTCGGGACGGAAGCCCGCCTCGCCCCCGGGGGTGTAGGCGTCGTTGCTACGCAGCCTCCGGTTGGCGGTGTAGTGGTTGACCATCGAGTCCATGCAACCAGCCGAGACGCCGAAAAAGAGCCTCGGCTTGCCGAATTTCTTGAAGTCGCGCAGGTCGTCCCTCCAGTTGGGCTGCGGGATGAGCGCCACGCGGAAACCATGATGCTCCAAGACCCTTCCGATGACGGCGGCACCGAAGGCAGGGTGGTCGACGTAGGCATCGCCGGTGACGAAGACAATGTCCACCTCGTCCCAACCGCGCAAGTCGGTCTCTTTCTTCGTTATCGGGAGCCAATTGAGGAGCGTCATTTCGCAAAAATTTGATGCAAAGGTAGGGATTTGTTTCTTTTCACCTTGCGCAATTCAAAATTTATGTATTTTTATCCTTTCACAACACTTAAAAACAGAACTACTATGATGAACTTGATAGGAAAATGGCGTGTGGCTGAGGCCATACAATTCAATCATGAGACATTTGAAATGGAATGGACCAAGACGGAAGACATCTTGGCCAAAGACGATCTTGACCACGAGATGGCCATGATTGTAAAGACCGTGTACATCTTCGGGGAAGACGGTACTTTGGAGATGTTAACCCCCATCCCGGAAGGCGCAAGCCAAGAGGAAGTGGACGCTGCGGTTGCCTCCGGTGAGATCACACTGAAAGACGGTATGATGTTCATGGGACAAAACCAATGGAAATCCGAAGGCGGAAAGAATTATTCCGACACGGGCCTCGAAGGCGAGGTGATGGGCGAAGAAGTCGGTCCCTGGGAAGAAATCAAGGAGCTCGGCGATGGCAAGATCCAGTTGATGATGTATCGCTTGGAACGCGTCTAATCAAACACAGGAAGATTATTGAGTAAGCGCACTCATCGGCGGAACTATAGTGTTCCGCCGATTTTTTTTGCGCTTATCGTTCGAAAATCCGCAAAAACTTCAGTTTTTTCATTTCCATCTCACCGCCATATGGATGTTCTCTCAACGGCAAGTTGAATCGTGTCTTGCCCTTCAGTACTGTCTGGGGATGGGTGAACTCTCTGAAACCCCATTCTCCATGATAAGCCCCCATGCCCGAATGTCCTGTGCCATTGAAGGGCACACCTTTCACCATCATGTGGATGCACACCTCGTTGATGCAGCCTCCGCCATATTGCTGGGTTTGCATGACACGGTTAGCCCATCTCATGTTTTTGGTAAACAGATACATGGCCAAAGGGTGCTCGCGGTCGGCGATAGTTTCCATTAGGACATCAACCTCTGTGTCTTTGTAAGGGACGATAGGTAGTAAAGAACAGAATAGCTCGTGCTGGACGATGTGTTCGTTAATGTCTACGGGGTAGATGAGGGTGGGGGCATAACGGCGTGTTTCCTTGTTGCCTACGCCGCCAAACACGATGCGGTCGCGGTATTCGTTGGCCAAATTGGCGCATTTTTCGTAGGCGCCGTCGGTGATGAGTTTGGGATACTCGGGATTGTCGATGGCCTGTTCCCCAATCTGCGTCACGAAGGCTTTTTTTAGTTCTTCAATGAAAGGTTTTGCTACCTCTTCGGCTACGGCAATCTGATTGATATTGATGCAGATCTGTCCAGCATTGCATAGTTTGAAGAAGGCGATCTTTCTGGCTGTGTCTTTCAGGTCGGCGTCTTTGCGCACCACGCACCAGTTGCCGGTCTCGCCACCGAGTTCCAAGGCTACGGGAATCAGGTTTTTGGCAGCCTCGGCCAACACGTGCTTGCCCACGGAAGGCGATCCGGTGTAGAAAATCTTGTCGAAACGCTGTGCAAGACACATGTCTGCAATGTCATGTCCTCCATCTATCAGGGTGACATATTCGGGTGGGAACACTTCAGCGAAGAACTTCTTGAGGACTTTTGTGCAGGCCGCTGACTTGGAGCTCGACTTGATAACCACCGTGTTGCCTCCTGCCATGGCCGCCGCCACCACACCTATGGTGAGCAGGACAGGGAAATTGAACGGGCTGATGACCAGCGACACACCGTAAGGCATCTTATACACCTTGGTGATCATGCTTGGAAAACACATGAAGCCGCTGTAATGCCGCTCTGGCCTCGCCCAATGGCGCAATCCGTGTATCATCTCGTTGACTTCGGTGATGATGGGGCCGATGTCGCAGAGGTAGGCCTCGACACGGCTTCTGCCTAGGTCTTCGCTTAGGGCATCTTCCAACTCTGTCTCATGCGCTATGACAGCGGTTTTCAGTTTCTTGAGTTGTTGTATCCTCCATTTTACGGGAAGTGTCGTGCCTGTGCGGAAGAACTTCCGCTGCTCGGCCACGATGTTGCGTATGTCGTTTTCGGTGTAATTCATGGTGCTGGAGTTATTCTATAGTGACGGTCATGAGCACTTGTTCAATGTCGTTTTTGCTGAAGGTGAATGGTGCGGAATAGTTAATAGAATCTTTGATGATCATGCGGGTCAGTGCTTCGTGGTCGCAGGCTTTGACTGGAGAGACGAGCTTATCCATGCCGCATTGTGCCATAAGCTGTCTGATGGCTTGCAGAAACAACTCGGCAGCCTTGTCGTCGCCGGTCCTACCGTCTGTTATCTTGCAATAACGTGCCAACATGGCGTACTTGGCTATGCAGGTGCTTTTCTGGTATTCCAAAACAGGCATGAGCATTAAGGAGATAGCTTGTCCATGAGGTATATGGTATTTGGCACCGATGCTATGGGCGAAGGCATGGACGTAGCCCGCCAGTTGTGTGTTGATGGCATGGCCGCCATACATGGCCGCCCTGCACATTCCCAAGCGCGCCTCGATGTTTTCGGGTTCCTTCATCACAATAGGAAGGCTTTGTAGAATCAGTCGAACGCCTTCTTCTGAGAGTCTTTCGTCCGATTCATCCACGTCCACGTCGCTCACGGCTCCTTCGATGCAATGGCTGAGTGCATCCATGCCGCAGGCGGCGGTCACCTGCTGGGGTGCATGGATGGTGAGCTCGCTGTCGAGCACGACATGCGTTACGTCGAGGCCAATCAGCACCGTGGAGCTCTTTGTCCCGCGTCTGTTGGTCACCACGGCACCTACCGTGACTTCGGCTCCTGTACCGGCAGTGGAAGGCACGGCGATGATGGGAAGGGTCTTGTCGGGAACAGGCAGAAACTTCAAAAGCAAGGCATTGACTTTAAGATGTGGTATCTTCACGCCGGCCGCTACCATTTTGCAGGTGTCCATCACCGAACCGCCGCCCAAAGCGATGATGCACTCAGCCTTGTTTTCCAAAGCCTCCTTGCGCGCAGCTTCTATGAGGCCTATGGTAGGCTCTGAGTTGATTTTGTTAAATAAACAATAGCCTACTTCGGCTGCATCCAAGGCTTGTGTGATGGCCTGTTCATAGCCGAGTCCACTTAGGGTCTTGTCGGTGACTAATAGCACTTGACGATATCCTGATTGGCGGCAGATCTCTCCAATTTGCCTACGTGAGCCGTGGCCTTCCACCACCTCGGGCTGCGGCATGGGAATGTTATGGATGACTTTCCCCGGCAAACGATGGATTTGTTTCCTGATAATATAGGTGTCCATGACTTGGTTTTGGTTGAATGAAGCAAAGATACAATTATTCTTTGATACTAGAAAAATATATGAAAAAGATTTACGACCTTTGCAGCCTCAAAAATCAAGGGTATATTAATTTATTAAAAATTTATGAATCAATAATTTATGAAAAAATCCAACGACATAATGAAGGAAATCGGCCAGGCTTTGGCCAGCAAGAAGTTTTGGGTCGAGCTGCTGATCATGACGTTCGGCATGTTCATGACGGGCGTTTGCGTCTATTATTTCCTTGTCCCCAGCAAGTTGATCGTGGGCTCCATCTCGGGTCTCTCTATCGTGCTGACCAACATTTTCAACGGCATTGGCGTCAACATTAGCCTGTCGATGATGATTACCATTATCAACGCTATCTTGTTGGTCTTGGCCTATTTGCTTATCGGCAAGGAGTTCGGCCTGAAGACGGTTTACTGCGCCTTGATTCTCGGTCCCATGACTAAGGTCTGTGAATGGATTTATCCATGGGAAAACTTGGCCACTCCCAACGACTATCTGGTCAATATGGGTGTCGATGCCAGTTCTGCTTATTCTGTGATGGGCAATCCATGGTTCGACTTGCTCTGCTGTGTGGTCATCCTTAGTGCTGCCCAAACGCTGATGTTCTCCATCAACGCCTCCACGGGCGGCCTCGACATTTTGGCCAAAATCGTCAACAAATACCTGCATTTCGACATGGGCAAGTCGGTGAGCGTGGCAGGTGCCATCATCTGCCTCACCGCTTTCGCCATCAACCCGTTCCAGATGGTTGTCATTGGCCTCATTGCCACCTGGATCAACGGCTTAGTGGTGAATATGTTCACGGCCAATCTTAACCAACGTAAGCGTGTGTGCGTCGTTTCGAAGGACTATGACCGCATCCGTCATTACATCATCGACGAGCTCCACCGTGGCTGTACCCTCTATGAGGTCGTCGGAGGCTATACCAACGAAAAGTCAATCGAGTTGGAGTCTTTGCTCACCAACGACGAGTTCTCGAAGTTGATGGAGTATCTTGGCAAGAACGAAATCAACGCCTTCACCACGGCTGGTAACGTCAGCGAAGTCTACGGGTTGTGGGCAAAGGACCGTCACAGGGCGAGAAAACACGCTGAAAAGCGATGAATTAGATCAACAGCTTTTTTATGATACCGTGGCTGGCGCAATCTGGCTGCGTTTTTTTTTGTTATGACACGGGACTTCGGGACGCGGGACATGAGACAATCAAACTCGTGTCTCGCAGTCTCGTGTCTCGTGTCAAATAAATGAGTTAAATTTGGTGATGTACTTAATAAGTATTATTTTTGTGCCATCTTAAATTCTAACGAAAATGGAAAAACTCTTAGACAAATTCCTGAGATATGTCTCCGTGGAGACCACCTCCGATGAGAACTCCGAATCGCAGCCCAGCACCGCCAAACAGTTGAACCTCTTGAAGATGCTTCGCGACGAGCTGCAAGCCATGGGCATCGAAGCCACTCTTGATGAATACGGTTATGTGATGGCCACTATCCCTTCCAATGTCGACCACGACATCCCTGCCATCGGTTTCATCGCCCATGTCGACACCTCGCCGGATGCCTCCGGTGCCAACATCAAGCCGCAAATCATCCCCAACTACGATGGCAACGACATCGTCTTGAACAAGGAGAGGAACATTGTGCTGCGTGTATCGGAATTTCCTGAGATGCAGCAATATAAGGGTCAGACGATGATCACCACCGACGGCACGACGCTGCTTGGCGCCGACGACAAGGCGGGTGTGGCCGAGATCATGTATGCCGCGCAATATATGATGGAACACCCTGACTTCAAGCACGGCGAGATCAAGATCGGTTTCACGCCCGATGAGGAGATCGGACGCGGTGTGGTGAAGTTTGACGTGGCGAAGTTCGGGGCCAAATACGCCTACACCATGGATGGTGGTGAGATCGGTGAGCTGGAGTACGAGAACTTCAACGCCGCCGCTGCCAAGATCCACATCCAAGGTAGCAATATCCACCCCGGTTATGGTAAGGATAAGATGGTGAACTCGATGCTTATCGCCATGGAACTCAACGCGATGCTGCCCGTTGAGCAGCGCCCGCGTTTCACGCAAGGCTATGAGGGTTTTTTCCATCTCACCGAGATCAACGGCACGGTGGAGGAGACCACGATGTCGTATATCATCCGCGACCACGACCGAGCCAAGTTCGAGGAGAAGAAGGCCTTGATTACCTCAGTGGCAGAGTTTCTCAACAAGAAATACGGCGACGTGGTGCAGTTGGAGCTGAAACACCAGTACTACAACATGCGCCAAGAGGTAGAGCCGCATTTCTTCATCGTGGAGCGTGCCATCAAGGCCATGGAGATGGCCAACATCAAGCCGAAAGTGCAACCCATCCGTGGAGGCACCGACGGCGCCAACCTTTCTTTCATGGGTCTGCCTTGCCCCAACATCTTTGCTGGTGGCCACAACTTCCATGGCAAGCTGGAATACGTGCCGCTTGAGAGCATGATGAAGGCCTCAGAGGTCATCCTCAACATCATCACCTTGTTTCAAGCGGAATAAACGGTTGGCCGGATGAAGGAGCTGACCTTGGGTAAACGACAGAAAAACATCACCTTGGCGACGGTTTTCACCTTTGCTGGGGTGGTGTATTGTCTTATCTCCTTGGTCAACCATTATGTCTTTAAGACCTATACACTCGACTTGGGGCTCTACACCCATGCGATGTACGACTATGCGCATTTCCGCTTCGATGATTGCACGATGTTCAAGGATCTCCCGCAGAACATTCTTAGCGACCACTTTGACTTATACCTGATGCTGTTGTCACCCTTGGTGTTTGTGTTTGGCACATATACCTTGCTCATCGTTCAGATTGTCGGTGTCTTGCTTGGCGGTTGGGGTATCTACAAACTCATCGGACTTTATGCTGACGACGATTGGATGCCTTTCCTGGCCACAACCGTGTTCTTTTTCTCCTTTGGTATTATCCAAGCCTTGGGTTATGACTACCATTCCAATGTGGTGACAGCCATGCTGTTGCCTTGGTTGCTCTATTTCATTAAGCAGAAGAAATATGGTTTGGCTTCGTTGTTTGTGGTGCTGTTTGTCATCGGCAAGGAGAACATGTCACTCTGGCTGTTTTTCGTCGTCATTGGCTTGATGTGGGACTACCGCAAGGACAAGAAGACGTTGTGGCATTTGGGGGCTTACGCGCTGTTTTCCGTGGCCTATTTCATCGTCATCAACATGGTTGTGATGCCTAAGTTGGGTGGATCGGGAGGAGGCTTTTCGCGTTATGCCTATCTTGGTAGCGACTATGGTGAGGTGGCCAAGAATCTCATCACCCATCCGGGAGAGACTGTCAAGATATTGTTTACCAATACGATGGGCAAACCTCATTATGACGGCATCAAGGCGGAGTTCTACATTTGTATATTAGCTACAGGGATGATCCTAACACTTTTGAAACCTAACTATCTGTTCATGTTGATTCCACTCATTGGGCAGAAAATGTTGGCTTCCGACCGTATGTTCTGGGGTGTCTCGCTGCAATACTCGGTCGAGTTCATGCCAGTGCTGGTTATCTCGTCGTTCTTGGTGATTCTTAAGCTGAAGAAGCAACTGCCACGGCTGCTTTTGGCTATCGCTCTGTTGCTTTCCACCATCTTGACGACGTTCTATACCATTGGTGTTCCCAAGTCCTACATCATGGTCGACCAGCTTTGTATCTATCAGGGACGTCACTACCAGCAGAAAGACTTTGATACCGACTATGCCCGTAAGCTGATGGCGATGATTCCCGACGATGCCTCAGTCTGCGCCGGACGCATGTTTGTCCCGCATCTTGCCTTGCGTCGTGAAATCTATGACTACTTTGCGGTTGCGCCTCATGTCCGAGCCGACTATGTCCTCATCCCTGACGACTATCTGGAGATGACGCGAGGAGGCAAGCTCCTGTTTTATTATCGTGATGAATATGAAACGGTGGCTACTGACGGGACGCTGACGCTGTTTCGTCGGAAGCAGCCATGAGGCTCTGCAGGGTGGGCGGCTGGTCCGTTAGACCTTTGCAGGTGTAGACAAAGAAGTTCTTCACGGTTTTCCCGTTTCGTTCGATGGGGATGATTCCCGCCAATTCGATGTCTTTGAAATACCACTGATAGGTGGTCTTCGGGTCTTTCATGTAACGGCTGTCAGAGAGGAACCAATAATCCTCGCCGAGATGGAAGCCGCCGCGTTCATCGTTGATCCACAGGTATTTGTGCAGCTGCTCAGGCCAGCCTAAGCCCATGACGCGTATCCCCAGAGGTCGCGCCACGTAATAGTCGAGGTTGGCCAAGGGGAACCATTGGTTGGCCACGATGCCGTCCTCCTCGTTCATCACGCCTTCGGCGATCTTTTGGGCTCGGAAGTCGGCGAATTTTTCTCCCAATTGTCGCCAGCCATACATATCGACGGTGAAGTCGTCACGGCCCACCTGCTCGGGCTCGGTGTGCTTGTCGAGCGGAATGAATCCTGTCTTGATTTCCGCTACGCCAACGACCAAAGTGAGCAAAAGCACGGCCAAGGCCGCTGTGATGAACTTGGGCAGTTGTTCTGGTTCGGATTGTTTCTCTCGGAGATATACGGCGCTTAAAATGATTAGCGATGCATAAGCGGGGGCGTTCCAGTGCGGCAGGGTGGGGCGCATGAGGGAGAAGACCCAGAAGACCGCTATCATCGGTAGGGCGATGCATAAAATAAGGCGTTGTGCGGACTTCTCTATGCTGATTCTTTTTTTGAACGCCGCGATGATGGTGACGATGGCCAAGATGAAGAGTACCGGGTTGTTATAGAAGAACTCGCCCGCCAGTTCTGTCCCGAAGGTGCCGAAATTGAAGCTGTTGCCCCCTACGCGCTCGCCATGGAAACGGAAGCTGATGAAGTTGTTGCTTTTGTTCCACAGAAATATGGGCATCACCGCGCAAAGTGAGATAATCAAGGCGCAATAGAAAGCCGAGGTCTTAAGTGGTTTCCTGTCAAAGAAGAGGATGTAAAGAAGAATACCTGCCCAAAGAAACACGCCCGAATACTTGGAGAGCATGGCTAATCCTGCGAATGCGCCGAATAGTATTATGTAACTATCGGAATGTTGTTGTGTGTGAAGCCGTTTGAAATAGATGATAGCCATCCAAATCGCCAAGAGCCAAAACAGCATCAGCGGAGTGTCGGGCATGATGAAGATGCCCGTGATGACGAAGGCATAGACTGAAGCCGTGTAGAGCAAGGCTGCATAGAGGCCTGTCCGTGCGTCTTTGAGGTCTTTCCCGATGCGGTATATAATATAGGTGTCGGCAGTCATGAAGACGACCGAGGCCAAGCGGATGAAGAACTCGCTGTCGAACAGCAGGTTAAGGCTGAAGAGCTGTATCACCCAGCCCACCATAGGCGGATGATCGAAGTGGCTCCAGTCGGGATAGAGGGCGTAGGTCCAGTAGTAGACTTCGTCGTTGCCGAACTCCATCCAAGCCGCCAAGAGGCCCCTGATGACCACGCTGATGGCCAAGAGCCAGAACAGTATATTGTTGATATTTTGTTCTTTAATTCTCACCTTGCTCTTGCTTTTTGGCTTGTGCCTTCTTGATGAGATACCATATCATAGCGGCCCCGGCCACGACATATACGAACCAGTAGAGGTAGGTCTGCGACTTGTTGACGACATCCAGGCGCTGGTCGATGGGCTCGGGGGTAGTGTGACGTGTGACGGGATTCAGATAGAAATGCTGCAAGCCGTTCACGTTGATCTCCGTCCGCACATAGGTGTCGTCGGGCTGGATGACATAATAGGCGGTCGCGGTGTTTTCTTCCGTCTTCAGCACCTTGCCGTCCTGCCCGATGAATTTCACCTCCTGCATCTTGTCGTTTGAGGTCTCGACAAACAAGGTGTCGCCAACGAGTTCGGCGCGGGTCAGATGAGGTAGCTTGTGGGCCTGCTCCACCTTCTCGGCCAAAGTCATGGGATGATGGTACCAGTTGTCGAACTCCACGGCATAGCACAGGCCTTTGTCCAAGGCGTCGTATACATGCTCTGGGTCGAGGTTGGGTGTGTTGATCATGGTCAGGTTGTGGCACACCTCGCGGACATCGGTGATGTCGTGTGTGTCGTCATCGCCAAGGGCGTACACGCGGTGTCCATTGGAGAGGGCCTTGTCCCAATGCTCGAAGGCGTTGCCGTAAGGATTGACCACCTCGATCAAGTGGTAGTTGCTCAGCAGTATCATGTCGCTCACTTTGTAGCCTTTGGTGAACGAGGCATGGGCGGGCATGACGAAACGGCAACGTTCGCCTAACTTGTTGATTATGTGCTGCTTCATGTTGAGGTTCTGCATGAAGAGGAAGTCGGGCCAATACACCTTCTCCGCGCCGATGCAGATCTGGTGCGTCTTGCGGAAGAGACCATAGCCGTGTTCGTAGGCGGGGATATAATCCTCTCTTTCAGCGCCATGCGTGTTGATGCCCATATAGTCGGAGATGCCGTAATGGTCGTAGCCCAAGGCTTGGTATACGCTGTCGATGGTCGCCTCTTTGCTCTTGCGCCCATTGGTCAGCCCGAAGAACTTACGCGAGTGGCAGTGGAAATGGTATTTCTTCCATTGCTCAGGCTGCATGTCCTGATAGGGGTTATAGAGATAGTCGCCAGAGAAAGGACGCGGTTCCTTGAAACTATAGGTGGGCACGGAGAGATAGACGTACAACACCACCAACAGGAGGCCGATGCCGATGCCGGCCATCACCCTGCCGAAGTAGTGCCAGAAGCCTTTTTTCTTGTTTTCCTTGCTCATTTTTTAATAATACAATAAACTATGCGTGGCATCATGAACACGGACGATTTCTTCACCATCTTCCAGCTGATATATTTTAAAAGCGAAATGAAAATCCTCGCAAATGAATTCATGGTAACCTTTTGAAATCCAATCTGCTTTTAGTCGAGCATAGGGATAAATCTCCGCATAAGTGCCCAGGGATTCCAATGCATCGTAAAGCCTATCTAACTTTTTCAGGACAGTGGCCTCGTCCAAGGTAATATGGTGCGACAGGGCTGCCCTATAGAACGACATGATTTCTTTGTGCACCGCTTTGTCAATGAATACCCTCATGCCTCTGGATGAAAATGCTTATGAACCATCTCTAGGACAAGGCGTTTTGACTCTGCCAAGGGTAAACAATCCTTTTCCACTTCAGAGCGCGTGGCTGCCTCCGTTACCGGATTATAAGCTAATGCCGCTTCGCTAGCAATAGTGGGTTTGTTTTCGTTTTGTCCGTAATCCATAATAAGCATTGTTTTGACAGGCAAAAATAATCATTTTTTTGTAATGTCAATGAGGGAATTAGAAAGAAATCGTGTCCAAGGTAATCCCGTATAGGGAATTTGTGTAAATTTGCGGTCTAATTTGAAATCATTCTTAATAAGAAAGAAACCAAGGTCCCTGAGCCTGTGGCTGCTGAGCGCAGCCGAAGCATCGAAGGGCCCGCGCTAAATAAGAAAAACATGGATCAGAATCCGAACGAAAATATCATCAGCGAGGTCACGAACAAGGAGTACGAATACGGCTTCGTGACCGACATTGAGACCGATTTTGTGCCGAAAGGCCTGAATGAAGACATCATCCGCCTCATCTCCAAGAAGAAGGAAGAGCCGGAATGGCTGCTGGAGTTTCGCCTGAAGGCTTTTCGCCATTGGCAGACGCTGAAACAACCCAATTGGGCCCATCTTGATATCCCCGAAATCAACTATCAGGACATCATTTATTACGCCGCGCCGCGTAAACGCCAGCAGAAACAGAGCCTCGACGAGGTGGACCCCGAGCTGTTGGCCACCTTCGACAAACTCGGCATCTCGCTCGACGAGCAGAAGAAGCTCTCGGGCGTGGCCGTCGACGCGGTGATGGACTCCACCTCGGTGAAGACGACTTTCCAAGAGACCCTCTCGAAGCACGGCGTCATCTTCATGTCGTTCAGCGAGGCAGTAAAGCAGCATCCCGACCTG
Organism: uncultured Bacteroidales bacterium; assembly: GCA_947303625.1. Classification (GTDB taxonomy): domain Bacteria; phylum Bacteroidota; class Bacteroidia; order Bacteroidales; family F082; genus Limimorpha. Next base: position 15,660 of record CAMYYV010000024.1, read on the forward strand.
GTGAAGAAATATCTCGGTAAGGTGGTGCCGTATACCGACAACTTCTTCGCTGCCCTTAACTCGGCGGTCTTCAGCGACGGCTCGTTCTGTTATATCCCGAAAGGCGTACGTTGTCCCTTGGAGCTGTCCACCTATTTCCGCATCAACGCGGCCAACACGGGTCAGTTTGAGCGTACGCTCATTGTGGCCGATGAAGGCGCGTATGTGAGCTATATGGAAGGCTGCACGGCTCCGCAACGCGATGAGAATCAGCTGCATGCCGCCATCGTGGAGATCGTCGCTGAGACGGATGCCGAGGTGAAATACAGCACTGTGCAGAATTGGTACCCGGGTGACAAGGACGGCAAAGGTGGTGTGTATAACCTCGTCACCAAGCGCGGCCTCTGCCGTGGCGACCGCTCCAAGATTTCATGGACGCAGGTCGAGACGGGATCGGCCATCACCTGGAAATACCCGGGCTGCGTGCTACTGGGTGACCACTCGGTGGGTGAGTTCTACTCCGTCGCCGTGACCAACAACTACCAACAGGCCGACACGGGCACGAAGATGATCCATTTGGGCAAGAACACCCGCAGCACTATCATCTCGAAGGGTATCTCCGCCGGCCACAGCCAAAACGGCTACCGTGGCTTGGTGAGGGTGGCTGCCAAAGCTGAGAACTCGCGCAACTACTCGCAGTGTGACTCTCTGCTATTGGGTGACAAATGCGGTGCCCATACCTGGCCTTATGTCGAGTGCGGCAATGAGTCGAGCATCCTCGAACACGAGGCCACGACCTCGAAGATATCCGAAGACCAGCTGTTCTACTGCCAGCAACGCGGCATCCCGACGGAGAAAGCCATTGGCCTCATCGTCAACGGCTATGCCAAGGACGTGCTGAACAAGCTGCCGATGGAATTCGCAGTCGAGGCACAGAAATTACTATCCATAACCCTTGAAGGCAGTGTCGGATAATGTACGGACGCATCAATGCGTCCGATTATATAGAAATCATGCAAACCACCCGTTCAAATAACACCCCCTTCTGGTTGCTCCTCATCGGATTGTTCCTCATTCTGGTGAGCAAGAGCCTATTGACCGAAGGCATGTTCTTTGACGGTGTGACCTACGCCTCCATCTCCCGTAATATGGCGGAAGGGCAGGGGACGTTCTGGAATCCGTATTACACGCAGACTTTATACCCCGAGTTTCGACAGCATCCGCCCTTGGCCTTGGGCATGGAGGCCTTGGCATTCAAGGCTTTGGGCGACCATTGGTGGGTCGAAAAAGCCTATTCCGTGCTGACTTTCCTGCTCTCAGGCTTGTTCATCGCCTTGATTTGGAAACGGACCACCAACAACCTCCGCTGGGCCTGGCTGCCGCTGCTGTTTTGGCTGGCCATGCCTCTGGTCTCGTGGAGCGCGACGAACAACCTGCTCGAAAACACCATGGCATTCTTTGTGCTGCTGTCAGTATACCTGATGCTTGTCGGGTACCAACGAAACCACAAGATCTGGCTGTTTTTGGCAGGAGGTGCGCTGTTTTTGGCTTTCCTTTCCAAGGGCTTTACAGGGCTGTTCCCTTTGGTGTTCCCTCTCATCTATTGTTGCTTCGACCCTAGGCGCAAATGGTATGAAGGGATTGTAGACAGCATTTTGCTTTTGCTTACCTTGGCGGTGCTGACTGGTGTGATGTTCTTGGCTTTCCCGCCGTCGTTAGGCTATCTGAAAGACTACATCACCCTGCAGGTGATCGGCGGTGGACTTCATGAAGCAACGGTCTCAACGCGATTTTCCATCGTTCCTGACCTTCTGCTCCAATTGGCGATTCCTTTCGTGATCGTCCTGGCCTTGGTGATTTGTAAGTCAAAGAGCAAAGTCAAAGGCAAGTTGTTTGAGTTCCCTGCCGACAAGGCATGGTTTTATACTTTCCTGATCTTGGGTCTTTTAGGTGTGCTGCCCATCATGGCGAGTGTGAAGCAACGCGATTTCTATATGCTGGCGGCCTTGCCGTTCTTTGCCTTGGCTTGCGGGCATATCACCCTTTCGGCACTCACCCTGTGGCTGCCCAAGATGACACCGCGTTTTCGCAAATGGTCGACCCTCTGCGCGAGCTGCGTCTTGCTGACAGGCATTGTCCTGAACGTCATCCATATCGGAAAATACGGCCGCGATGAAGCTTTGATTGAAGAAGTGAAACAACAAATCGTGGAATCGGGAGGAAATAACACTATTGAAATTTCACAAGAAGAATATACACAATGGGCCAAGCATGCCTATTATATGCGTTACGGCAAGATCAGCTTGAGTCCAACCAAATAAAATGAATAATAAAAACAAATAGGATATTATGTTACTGAACATCAAGAACTTGCATGTCTCTATCGGAGGCAAGGAAATCCTGAAAGGATTGAATTTGGGTGTCAACGAAGGCGAGATCCACGCCATCATGGGTCCCAACGGAACGGGAAAGAGTACCTTAGCTGCGGCCATCACGGGGCGCGAGGGTTATGAGATCACGGAAGGCGAGATCTGGTACAAGGGCAAAAACATCGTTGGGATGTCGCCCGAGGATCGCGCCAACGAAGGCATTTTCCTCAGCTTCCAGTATCCCGTCGAGATCCCGGGTGTGAGCATCCAGAACTTCATGCGCACTGCAGTCAACTCGAAACGGGAATATCAAGGTCTGCCGCCTATGAGCACGGTTGACTTCATGAAGATGATGAAGGAAAAGCAGGCCATGGTTGAGATTACCGAAAAACTGCAAAACCGCTTCGTCAACGTGGGCTACAGCGGTGGCGAGAAGAAGAAGAACGAGATCTTCCAGATGGCCATGCTGGAACCTAGCCTTGCCATCCTCGACGAGACCGACTCGGGCCTCGACATCGACGCCCTGCGCATCGTCGCTCATGGCGTCAACCAGTTGCACAACGCAGAGAACGCCTTCGTGGTCATCACGCACTACCAGAGGCTGCTCGACTACATCGTCCCCGACTTCGTCCATGTGATGTACGACGGACGCATCGTCAAGACGGGCGGCAAGAACCTCGCCCTCGAACTCGAAGAAAAAGGCTACGAATGGATTAAGGAACTTTGATTATGGACAACCAACTTATCATAGCCGCCAACCAAAGCCGCGAGATCATCGAGTATGACGACGACGCCCACGTCTCGCAAGAGCCGAAAGTCGCCGAAATTGTCCTCAACGAGAACGCCAGCCTTGAGTTGTATGTGCTGCAAAACGTGAGCAACGAGGCCTCCATCCAACGCGAGTTCAAGGTCAGGCAGTTGGCCAATAGCAGGCTAAAGATCGTGGTCATCACCTTCAACGGCGGCGACGTGCGCAACACCTATCATGTGGACCTGGACGGCGAAGGTGCCGAGACCCAGGTGCATGGCTTGTATCTCATCGACAAGACGCAGCATGTGGAGAACTACCTCAAGGTGAACCACAACGTGCCGCATTGCACCAGCAACGAGAAGTTCAAGGGTGTCATCGATGACTCGGCATCAGCAGTATTCAACGGCCACGTGTATGTGGCCAAAGACGCACAGAAGACCGATGCCCACCAGAACAACAGTAACATCCTGCTTACTTCAACGGCCAAAGTCAACAGCCAGCCTTTTTTGGAGATTTATGCCGATGATGTGAAATGTTCACATGGCACCTCCACGGGCCAACTTGACCAGGAGGCCATGTTTTACATGCGTCAGCGCGGCATCAGCAAGGCCAACGCCAGAATCCTGTTGATGTACGCTTTCGCCGCGGAGGTGAGCAACCATATCGGCAACGAGATGCTGCACGAACACATCGACGACATGATCAAACGCCGCCTGCGCGGTGAGTTGTCGAGTTGTGAGACCTGCGTGTTGCGTTGTAGCCATCCTAAGGAATATAATTTTGACATAGATTATTCGAAGATCTGACAATGGCTAATGGCCTATGACTATGGCTCATACAATCCGCTAAAGAGGCCATAGCCATAGTCAGAGGCCATAGTCAAAGGAACTAACGATAAAAGTGAAGTCAGAAAAATGTTAGATATTAGCGAAATAAGGAACCAATTCCCCGTTCTTGACCAGCAGGTTTATGGTAAGCCCTTGGTGTATCTCGACAATGCAGCCACCACGCAGAAGCCGCTTTGTGTCATCGAGCGCGAGCGTGACTATTACCTGCACGAGAACTGCAACATCCACCGTGGGGTGCACTACCTGAGCCAGAAGGCGACAGAAGCCTATGAGCACGCCCGCCAGACCGTGGCCGATTTCATCCGTGCCAAGGAAGCACGCGAGATCATCTTTACAAGAGGCACAACGGAATCGCTGAATTTATTGGCTACTTCGTTTGAGCACCTGTTTATAAATGAATGCGATAAGGTTTTGATTACAGCTATGGAGCATCACTCCAATCTCGTACCTTGGCAGCAGATGGTGCAGCGGCATCATGGACAACTGCTTGTGGTTCCGATGGACGACAAAGGTGTCTTGGACTTGGAACAATACGAAATGTTGTTGAAAGAAGGCCCGAAAGTCGTTTCTATTGCCCATATTTCCAATGTGTTGGGTACAATCAATCCTGTGAAGGAAATGGTCGCGATGGCACATCGGTATGGTATCCCCGTGGTCGTCGACGGTGCCCAGTCCATCGCTCATCATCCCATCGACGTGCAAGAGCTGGATTGCGATTTCTTCGTCTTCTCAGGCCATAAGATGTACGCGCCCATGGGCATCGGAGGCTTGTATGGCAAGGCCGAATGGCTCGAGAAGTTGCCGCCTTATCAGTTTGGTGGCGAGATGGTCGACACGGTGAGTTTCGAGAAAACCACCTTCAATGTGTTGCCTTACAAGTTCGAGGCTGGAACACCCAATGTGGGCGCGGCTCTCGGCTTGGAAACGGCCATACAATTTATGCAGGGCCTGAACAGAAATGAAGTCGAGCTGCATGAGGCTCAACTTCTTTGTAGTGCCATTGAAAAACTCTCTGAGATCGACGGCATCCGTTTCATCGGTGAGGCTGAGAACCGTTCGGGTTTGGTTTCATTCATCATCGATGGCATTCATCCTTACGATCTCGGTACTATCATCGACAAGATGGGCGTGGCGGTGCGCACGGGTCACCATTGCGCCGAGCCGGTGATGACGCGCTTCGGCATCCCAGGTACGGTGCGGGCTTCGTTTGCGATGTATAATACTTTGGATGAGGTGGAAATTTTCGTCAAGGCTGTGGCTCGGGCAGCGATGATGCTTCGATGACTGCGCTTTGAGGCTCTCCTTCAGGTTCCTCTACGGATTCTGGTTCCTGTTTATCAGTTTTCGTTCTCTCCTTTTTCTTCACGCGGATGGGCGCGATGAGGAGCACTAACAGCACCTCTAAGGCATATTTCATCCAGGGTGTGAAGCCTGTGACAAGCAGTTGGAAAATGATCAGGAACAGCGAGCCACCCACGAATAGGGCCTTGCCATGGTTTTTCTTGCGGAAGATTTGTATTAGGCTGAAAACCAGTATGGCGGATAGGATAAGCTGGATAATTTGGATGACGTATTCCGAAGTGCCTTCTGCAGTCTGCCCTTGATTGAAATAATATGAGTCAAAGTAATACCGCCGATATATGACGGTGATAATCTCGAAAACCAACAGCAAACCGTAATAAGTAATAGCGAAGGTGGCGGCGAGCTTCATGGCCACCGTCATCTCGGGCTTGAGGTTGAAGATCTTTCCTTCGTTGGGCGTCTTACTCATGGCTGTTCAGGGCTTTGTGGTGGGTTGTTGACCATTTCCATCCGCTTGAAATACAGATAGTAAAGCAGGATGAATATTAAGGTGAGCAGCAGGTCGGAGACAAATCCCGATTGAGGTTGCTTGGGATACAGGAAGACCGAAGCGTTGATAAGTATCAGGAGTTGGGAGATCGAATAGATGTGGAAACCGGTCTTCTTTTTCTTGAACATCTGAATCACGCCTACCAGAGATCCGACAAACAAGATGGCGAGGAAGAGGAAGTATTTCGGGTCGATCTGCGAGAGCATCTTCACTCCATCCGTCATCATCTGTTTCATCTCGTCCGACATCGTTCCCCAAAAAGGCCCCATGGACTCTTCCATCTGTCCGTTTTCGAACATCTTTGCGACATGAGGCTGTGTCAAAAATGATACAAACCCGCTGAAGATGTTCCAACAGGCGTTGATGAGCGACATCACTAAGAGAATGGTCATCCCCACGGGACGTTTTCTTTGGGCGGTGGTTTCCATTTTTATTTTGTTTTGTAGGGCTGTCACATGTGGCAGCCGCTGTGATTTCGCCATGCGGCTGCCGTGATACGACAGCCCTACAAACGATTATTTGTTTTCCAAAATGTCAAATGCCAACGGATAATTCTTCACGAATTCAACCGATTTGGCAATCTCGGTGTACATCACCTTGTCGATACGCACGAACTCCACCTGCTTGCGGTATTCGGCGACGAACTTCTCGATGATGGGTGACGACTTCAGCGGTCTTCTGAACTCCAATGCCTGTGTGGCATTGAACAGCTCGATGGCCAACACGCGCTCCAGGTTTTCGGCCACACGCAAGGCCTTGGTGGCAGCGTTGGCACCCATGCTGACGTGGTCTTCCTGTCCTTGCGACGACTCGATGCTGTCGACAGAGGCTGGTGTGCAGAGCTGCTTGCTCTGGCTGACGATGCTGGCTGCAGCATATTGTGGAATCATGAAGCCGCTGTTGAGGCCAGGCTCGGCGACAAGGAACGACGGCAGGTCACGCTTGCCACCGATGAGCTGGTAGATACGACGTTCGCTGATGTTGCCCAACTCAGCCATGGCGATGGCCAAGAAGTCCAAGGTGATGGCGAGAGGTTGGCCATGGAAGTTACCGGCGCTGATGACCAGGTCTTCATCGGGGAAGATGGTCGGGTTGTCGGTGACGGCGTTGATTTCCTCGCTGAACACGGAGGCCACATAGTCGATGGCATCCTTCGAGGCGCCATGCACCTGCGGCATGCAACGGAAGGAGTAGGGGTCTTGGACGTGTTTCTTCTCCCTGACGATCAGCTCGCTGCCCTTGGTGAACTCACGCACGCGCTTGGCGGTGACGATTTGTCCGTTGTGGTGACGGATCTGGTGCACCTGGTCGAAGAAAGGCTCGATGCGGCCGTCGAAGGCTTCCAAAGAAACGGTACCGATGAGGTCGGCCAAGTAACTGAGACGGAAGGCCTTCAGCAGCACATAGGTGCCATAGCTGCTCATGAACTGTGTGCCGTTGAGCAGGGCAAGACCCTCTTTCGACTGCAAGGTGATGGGTTTCCAACCGAACTTCTTCAGGACTTTCTCAGCAGGTACGATTTTGCCTTCAAAATGCACCTCGCCCAGACCGAGTAGAGGCAGCATAAGGTTGGCCAAAGGAGCCAAGTCGCCGGAGGCACCGAGTGAGCCTTGGTTGTAGACCACGGGCAGCACGTCGTTGTTGAAGAAGTCGATAAGACGTTGGACGGTCGCCACCTGTACGCCGCTGTTGCCGTAGCTGAGGCTCTGCACCTTCAGCAGGAGCATGAGACGGATGATCTCTTCGGGCACCATCTCGCCTGTACCGCAGGCGTGCGACATGACGAGGTTCTTCTGCAGGGTGCTCAGGTCTTCTTTTGAGATGCTGTGGTCGCAGAGTGAGCCGAAACCGGTGGTAACACCGTAGATGGGCTTCTCGGGGTTCTCCATCTTCTTGTCGAGGTAGTCGCGGCATTTCTGGATACGCTTGACAGCGTCGGCGCTGAGTTCGAGCTTGTAGCCCTTGGTGAGTATTTCGTTTACCTGTTTGAAGGTCAGTTCCT
>CAMYYV010000025.1 GCA_947303625.1 uncultured Bacteroidales bacterium
GAAAATATTTACATTTTTCAAACAATGTTTACAAAAATACTCCCTGCGGGAGTACTTAATAAACCGCTGATTTTCAGCGGTTTATTTTTTTTGTTTTCAGTTAACCATATGCTAATGGAGTAGAGTACCGCATTCAGGGCAGAATGACCAGTCATCGTTGGTGATGGGGTTGCCGCATTGTGGACACACGGGCCCTTCGGGCTCGGGTTTGGGCTGGGAGTCTTCAACCTCTTGGGGTGCCGGGGCTCCTATTGGATTCTGTCTTTGGCTTAATACATAAAAGTCAGGCCCGTTGACATAGATGCTAGGTGAAAACAAATCTGAGTTTTCGATTTTAGGTTCTTCATTATTTTCCATACTGTTATTGTTTATTTTAAGATACAAAATCCTTCTGTGGCGAATGTCTCCAGATCGCCTTTCTCGTTGACGTAGATGTAATAGGCCTCTACGCCGTCCATGCCTTCGATGAGCGGCAGCGACTTCTCCATGCCCATCACCATACAGATGGAGGCCAGGGCATCGGCCCAGACTGAGTTTTCGGCCAGCACGGTGACGCTCAGCACTTGGTGCTCGACGGGATAGCCCGTGTTGGGGTCGATGCAGTGTGAATATCGCTTGCCGTTGCGCTCCACGTATTTGCGTGTGCTGCCCGAGGTGACCAAGCCCTTGTCGTGTAAGGCCACGCGGGTCTGCACCACCTGCTCCGAGTCCCGGTTGTCGGCAGGCTTCTCAATGCCTACAATCCATGAGGTGCCGTCGGGCTTGCAGCCTCGTGCCATGATTTCGCCGCCCGTGTTCACCAAGTAGTTCTTGATGCCGCGACTGTCCAAAAAGGCAGCTATCAGGTCGGAGGTGTAGCCTTGCGCGATGGCATTGAAATCCAGGGTCATGGCGGGGTTTTCTTTGATGACCTTCCCTCCCTCGATGCGGACTTTGCGGTAGTCGACCAATTGTTTCAGGCTGTCGATGAGCTGTGGTGTGATGCTGTCGCCGTGCTTGTAGCTGAAGCCCCAAGCGGCCACGATGGGTGAGATGGTGGGGTCGAAATAGCCGCCCGACAGCGCTGCTGCCTCTTGTGCGATGCGGAAGTTGTCGACGAAGATGCTGTCGAGAACGACGTCTTCGTTGCGGTTGACTTTTGTGATGACCGAAGTGGAGTCCCATAGGTTGACCGACACGTCGACGGTATGGAAGATCGAGTCGATTTGTGGTTGGAAATTGCGTTCCAGCGAATCATAATAAGTGACGGTGTAGTAGGATCCTTGCGCCTCACCTTGCAGCATCATCTTTTTTGGCTGTTTCACGCATGACGCCAGAACCGTCAGACCTATCATCAATAAGAATAATCTCTTCATAACTTTAAACTCTAAACACTAAACACTAAACTCTCAACTATAACTCAAAAATAGCGCACCATTTCCACGCAAAGTTATCCCACACATTGGGCAGGCTATAGGGTCCATAACGGTAGAACACGCCTAAACCTACTTTGGAAAAGGGATTTGCCAGCAGGCCGTCGATAACGATGCCGCTTTCGAAATAACCTTTTTCCATGGTTTTGAAGTTCTTGTCGGGACAGGACTCGGCGCGCCGCATGTCGCCCCAGCCGATGTTGGTGATGACCGAAAGTTCAGGCTTGAACCATGCTGAGTTGGTCTTCCACAGCATTCCACTGAAGTTATGGCTCAGGTAGAGGGCCACGAAACGGTCGCAGAAGAATTCGTCCCAACGCATGGTGCTGAAACTGCCGGGTGAATAGAGCCCGAAGCGGTCGTAGGTGCCGAGGATGTCGAAGGTTTCCATCACAGGGCACGACTCGGTGGCATAGCCTGCTTGCATTACGACTTTGGAGACTCCGAGATAGCGTGTGTAGAAGTTTTTCGATGCCTCGAATTTGAAGCGGTCGAACTCGTATTGGCCGCCCAAGAGATTGGGGAAGGCATGTTGGTAGGCTACCCACACGATGGGGGCGGTGGTGCCAAGCGAGCGGATGCCTTGTGGTGTGCTGAGGAATTTCTCGTTGTAGGCGAATCGGAGCTTCAGCTCGGCGACAGTGAAACGAGCTTCGTCAAGCGAGTCGGTGGGATTGAGGAGAAAATGGGCGTAATATGTTTTGTGGTTCGTGTTGAGGTTGAGGAAAGCCTTAAAATGGCGTGCGAAACGTGTCGAGTAGGTGAGGTCGAAGCGCTCGCGGCGCGCGTAAATGTTTTCGTAGAACTCGTATTTGTAGTTTGATGGTGAAAGGACAGAGTTGCTCTCTTTTTCCAACATGCCGCCAAACTCGCCAATGGGCTCCGATCCAAAGGAGTATTGGAAGTTGAGCTCCATCTGTCGTTGTCGGTTGAGTTTTAACTTCAACCCGCCACCATAGTCCATGCTCCTGATTTTCGTCCAATAGCCGAAGTAACCGTTGAGTGAGTACCAGCGGGAGAGTCGGTCGTTGGTGCTGGCGCCAAGGCCAAAATACCACCCTCTGCTAATTGATAACCTGACAATCTTGTCGAGGTCGATGCTGATGAAACCGATGGGGAGTGCTGATTCGTTGATGAGTTGGTCGGTGAGCCCGAGCACGCGGTCGAAGATGTCGGTGCCTGCTGTGAGTGAGTCGACAAGGATGTAGGTGGCCTTCACCCGTTCGGTGAGCGAGTCGATGCGGTGAGCGTCCCAAAAGGTCTCGTCGCGGAATCCTGCTTCAGGGTCTACCTTGATTTCGATGTCGGAGAACTTACGGTTGCTGAGCTCTGGATTGATTTCGATGTCACTCAGGTAACTCTTTCCTATGGCGGCCATGGGGAAATTAAGGTCGTCCATGTTGACCACCATCCCTGGAAATATGAGGTTGAGGTTCAGCTGTTTTGGAAACCATTGCCCTTCCACTTTTTGGTAGAGTTGTTGAATGTCAGCCGTGAAGAGTCCGTCTTGTCCATCTGGGGCGGCTTTGACGCTTTGTAAGGCCCAGCCGTCGCTGTTGATGGTCATCGTGCCGCGCAGTCCGTCAAAATTGCTGCCGCGCTTGGGGTGAAACGAGATGACATAGAGCGAGTCGCCCTGCCCGATGGGGTTGACCGATTCTAAAGTGAAGAAATAGCGTGTCTTGCTGCCGCGGCTGATAGGGTTGATGTAGTCGGTGCCGGTGATGTTGACGGTCTCGTCGTAGAAGCTGACACTTTGCATGCTGCTGACCAAATACATGAAAGTGGGGTTTCTCATTCCGGCGATCTTGGTGCCAAGCACGTTTTGCAGCTTGCGGTCCGGTGCCTTGAAAAACACCTCCGAGGCGGTCTCCATCACCATCAAGTCGCTCTTTTTCATGATGCTGTCGAAATAATGCAGGCCTTTCATCTCCATAGCGGTGTCGATAGCTATGGCTTGACCGAAGCTGCTGCTGTCGATGGTGATGACCATCTTGTCGTAGATGTTGTAGTGGTACGACTTCAACGAGTTGGGGTTATTGGCCTTGCGGTGCGCCATCAGGCTGTCGATGATGCGGTGGGCAGGGTTCTCGCCAGCCTCCACGGTGACCTCGCTCAACTCGAAGGTCATGGGCGTCAGCGCGACGTTGCATTTCTTTTGGCCGTCTTGAAGCTGGATCTCCTTGGGCTCGTAGCCTATCGACGAGAACTTGACCTTTTGGATGGGCTCGGTAACGACAATTTCGTATCGTCCGTCGATGTCGGTGATGACACCTTGCAGGCCTTCGTTGACGACCACGTTGACAAAAGCCAGAGGCTGGAGGTTACGCTCGTCGGTGACCTTGCCTTTGAGGGTGTGTTGGGCGAAAAGGGCGTGGGCCGTTGATATAGTAAGGAAGAGGAGCAGGAATGCCTTTATGCCTAAGGATGGTCTCATTCTTGCGTCTCGATTAGGTAGATGACCTCGTTGTCGCGCTTCATCAAATATTGCTCGCGGGCTACCTTTTCCATCGTGGCGGTGTCGTTTTGCAAGGCATTGAGATAGGCCTTGCTCTTCGAGATTTCTCCCTCGTAATACTCGATCTGTTGTTTCTGCTCGTTCAGCGATTTTTTGAGCTTGTGTTGCTTGAAAAGGTTGAACTGGTCGATGACCAGGATGACCAAGAGGAAGAGCACGGTGGCGTAGACGTAGCGGTTGTTGAGCTTGCGTAGTATATTTTTGAATGTCGACATGGAGCAGGTGATAAATAACTTCGTTTTCAGTTTGCAAAAGTAACATTTTTCTTATTTTTGTGGCCAATAAAACCATCAAATTTATCAACAATAATTCGATTAAACTCATTAGCATGAAAAAAGTTATTGCGACAACAAAGGCTCCGGGTGCCATCGGGCCTTACAGTCAGGCCATTGAGGCCAATGGAATGGTGTTTATCTCGGGCCAGCTTCCCATTGACCCTGCCACGGGTGAGATGCCTGAGGGCGTCAGTGCACAAACCGAGCAGAGCATGAAAAACCTTGAGGCTATCCTTCATGAAGCAGGTTGTACCTTCGACAATGTGGTGAAGTCGGTGTGCTATCTCGCCGACATGAGCTACTTTGGTGAGATGAATGCCGTGTATGGCAAGTATTTTAAGGGCGACTATCCTGCCCGTGCCGCCTTCGCCGTGAAGGAACTGCCCAAGAAGGCCTTGGTCGAAATCGAAATGATTGCCGCGAAATGAGAATCGTCTTTTTGGAGCCGCTGGGTCTTAAGGTCCAGCAAATCGAAGCCGCCTGCGAAGGCTTGAAAAAGGCTGGCCACGAGGTGGTCGTCTATCCCGACCGCAACGAGAACATCGACGAGTTGAAACGCCGCGCTGAAGGTGCCGAAGTCATCATTGAGAGTAACATCCCCCTGCGCAAGGACTTCCTCGATGCCTGCCCTGATCTGAAGATGCTTTCCATCGCCTTCACTGGCTTGGATCACATCGACATGGAGGAATGCCAGCGTCGTGGCATCGTGGTGAAGAATGCTGCGGGCTACAGCACCGAGGCTGTGGCCGAGCTTGCTATCGCCATGATGATCGATGTGTACCGTAAAGTACTTGAAAATGATGCGATTACGCGTCAATGCAACCACAAGGGCCTCATGCCCGGACGCGAAATCGGGGGCAAGACTATCGGCATTATCGGCATGGGCAACATCGGGCAGCGCGTAGCCAAGCTAGCCAATGCCTTCGGTTGCAAGGTGCTGGCATGGAACCGCACACCCAGGCAGGTGGAAGGCGTGACCTTCGTCGACAAGGAGACACTGCTGAAGGAATCCGACATTGTCACTTTACATGTCGCCTTGAATGCCGACACGCGCGATTTCATCATCGAGAAGGACTTCGCCTTGATGAGGCCGAGCTCCATCTTGATAAATACGGCCCGCGGTCCCGTAGTGAACGAAATAGCCTTGGCCAATGCCCTGAAAGAAGGAAAGATTGCTGGTGCGGCCACCGATGTCTACGGAAAGGAACCGCCTTTGGATCAAGAAAATCCTTTGTTCGGCGCGCCCAATCTCGTCATGCTGCCGCACATCGGCTTCGCTACCGAAGAGGCGTTTGTCCTTCGGTTGGGAATTGTTGTCCGGAATGTCGAGGAATACCTGAACTAGAATGTAGAATGTGGAATGCAGAATGCTGAATGTTCAATTCATTCCGCATCCAGCATTCCTCATTCCTCATTAGATTTGAATCTTGGCCGATAGATCCTGTCCGCTGTGACGAAGGCCTCCTTGAAACGAGGTTTGATACGGCGCAGGCATTTTTCAGCCTCTACACGGTTGCGGAAGTCACCGGCACGCAGACGGAAATATGGTTCGGAGTAGGTGAGATAAATGGGGATGTCGGGGAAAGCATGCTCAAACTGTGCTTTTGTCTCTTGGGCATGCCGCAAGGCGTCGTTGCCGATTTCCATGAAAATGTGGATGCGATAGCCTTTGAGCGAGCTGTCCATCTTGTAAAGCGACCGCTGTTTAGCGATGAGGCTTTCGATGCGGCTGTCTTGGTCAATATGCACAGAACCACGGCTTTGCGCGAAGGCGAAGATAGTCATGAAGATGAATATGGAGAGGCAGACGATGCGTTTCATAATGAAAATGTTTTAGGCTGCAAAGATACATTTTTTTGAGAATATCCCAATTTCCGCCGAAAGTTGTATCTTTGTGCAAATTTTTGAACGATGAACAGTAACCTCGACGCTGACGGCAGCCATCTCAGCAAGGCCGAGAAAGACCTTGAAAATGCCCTGCGCCCTGATATGTTCGACAGCTTTGCCGGACAGAAGCAGGTCGTCGACAACCTGCGTGTTTTCGTGAAGGCCGCCGCCCAACGTGGCGAGGCCCTCGACCACACCCTGCTCCATGGCCCTCCGGGTTTGGGCAAGACCACCCTTTCTCATATCATCGCACATGAGTTGGGCGTGGGCATGAAGATGACGTCGGGCCCCGTCTTGGACAAGCCGGGCAACCTCGCGGGTCTGCTCACCAGCCTTGAGCCTAACGACGTGCTGTTCATCGACGAGATCCACCGCTTGAGCCCCGTGGTGGAAGAGTATCTCTATTCCGCCATGGAGGACTTCCGCATCGACATCATGCTGGAGACAGGTCCCAGCGCACGCAGCATCCAAATCACGCTGAATCCCTTTACCTTGATTGGTGCCACCACCCGCAGCGGCCTCTTGACGGCACCTCTGCGCTCGCGTTTCGGTATCAACTTGCGCTTGGAGTATTACGATGCCAAGACTTTGTCGAAGATCGTGAAGCGCTCGGCAGGCATCTTGCGAGTGCCCATCGACGACACGGCAGCTTTTGAAATTGCCCGTCGTAGCCGTGGCACGCCGCGTATCGCCAATCTGCTCTTGCGTCGTGTGCGCGACTTCGCCCAGATCCAAGGCGACGGCACCATCACCATCGACATCGCCCGTATCGGCCTGAAGGCCCTCAACGTGGACGAGCACGGTCTCGACGACATGGACAACAAGATTCTCTCGACCATCATCGACAAGTTCAAGGGAGGTCCTGTGGGCGTGAACACCATCGCCACGGCCGTGGGCGAGGACCCTGGCACTATTGAAGAGGTCTGCGAGCCGTTCCTCATCCAAGAAGGCTTCATTATGCGTACGCCCCGTGGCCGCGAGTGCACCGATTTGGCTTACAAGCATTTGGGGAAGACGCGGATTAAGCCATCGGGGGAGATGACGTTGTTTGAATGAGATGTTATTCTTCCGGTTTGTAACCCATCCGCTTGCGAGGTTGGGCTTTTGTTTCTCTTAATTGGTAGAGGGCATCATTGAGGGCTTCTATTTGTATGGCAATTTCTAGGTTGGTCTGTTCCTGCTGTTCGTTGATATCATTCTGGTCATGTAAGATTTCCTCGATATAGGCGTTCAATTGGTCGACTTTATGGGAAAGTTGTTCCATTTTTAGGTCGACCGACAGCATTGTTGCTATAGCTTTTCGCATTGCAATAAACGCCCTTGTCACCATCACACTCATTTGTACGGCACAGGGGCTGTGTAATACGGAGGCAAGCATTACAGCACCATGTTCGGTGAATACATAAGGAGATGCTGACTTGGGACGTTTTTGTGGCGATGTCATCACATTTTGTGACGACATGTTGCTAACTCTTTCAATTTCAGCCCATTCCTCCTTTGTTAGTTTGAACATAAAATCCTCTGGGAAGCGGTCTGCATTACGTTTGACTGCCTGATTGAGAGCTCTTGTCTCTACGCCATAGATACTGGCAAGGTCGCGGTCTAGCATTACTTTTTGGCCGCGAATTTCATAGATTACATTCTTGATGCTTTCGATGTTTCCCGTTTGTACATCGGTTGGGATAGTTTTGGTGGGTTCCGGAGATTCCATAACGATACTACATTTAGTTATTACGCAGCAAAGTTATATCACCTGTCAAGAATTATCCGTTGATTAAACGTTTGTAGTCGACTGTAATCGTTTGTTGTCGGATAAATTGCAATTAATCAATGTTTTAATTGTTTCTTGAATAAAAAGTGAGGGTTCATTTGCAGTTTTTATTATAGGCTTCAATCATAAAGCAAAATTTCCCTATTTTTGCAGTTTCTTTCAAAAACCGCAAAAAACACCTCGTTATATGGACTATAACTTTACCGAAATCGAGAAAAAGTGGCAGCAGTATTGGCGCGACCACAAAGTGTATAAGGTTGATATTGACCATAGTAAGCCGAAATTCTATGTTTTGGATATGTTCCCGTATCCCTCGGGCGCGGGTCTGCATGTCGGACACCCGCTGGGTTATATTGCCTCCGATATCTATGCGCGTTACAAGCGCCTGAAAGGCTTCAACGTGCTGCACCCTATGGGCTATGATGCCTACGGTCTGCCTGCCGAGCAGTATGCCATCCAGACAGGTACCCATCCTGCCATCACGACCGAGAAGAACATCAACCGCTATCGCGAGCAGATGGACAAGATCGGCTTCTGCTACGACTGGGACCGCGAGGTGCGCACCTGCGAGCCTGGCTACTACAAGTGGACGCAATGGACTTTTATCCAGCTGTTCAACTCGTTCTACTGCAACGGTTGCCAGAAGGCTCAGCCTATCAGCAAGCTGATTCACCGTTTCGAGGAAAAAGGTACCGAAGGCCTTAACGTGGCCGAGAGCAAGCCGCTGAGCTTCACTGCCGACGAGTGGAAGGCCATGAGCGAGAAGCAACAGCAGGAGGTGCTGATGAACTATCGTCTTGCTTATCAAGCCGAGGCCATGGTGAATTGGTGCCCAGGCCTGGGTACGGTGCTTGCCAACGACGAGGTGGCCGAGGGCCTCTCTGTGCGCGGCGGCTTCCCTGTGGAGCGCAAGTCGATGAAGCAGTGGCAACTGCGCATTACCGCTTATGCCGACCGCCTGCTCCAAGGCCTTGAGACCGTCGATTGGAGCGAGTCGGTAAAGGATTTGCAGCGCAACTGGATCGGTAAGTCTATGGGTGCTTCTGTTATCTTCAAGGTGGATGGTAAAGACATCGACCTTGAGGTGTTTACCACCCGTGCGGATACCTTGTTTGGCACGACCTTCATGGTGCTGGCTCCTGAACATGAGCTGGTTTCGGAAATCACCACCCCCGAGCAACGCGCTGAGGTGGAAGAGTATATCACCCGCACCAAGAACCGCAGCGAGCGTGAGCGTATGGCCGAGGTGCGCAGGGTGAGCGGCGCCTTCACGGGTGCCTACGGCATCAACCCCATCACGGGCGCCAGGCTGCCCATATGGATTGCCGACTACGTGCTGATGGGTTATGGCACCGGCGCCATCATGGCCGTGCCAGCCCACGATAGCCGCGACTTCGCCTTCGCTCGTCATTTCAACTTGCCTATCATCCAAGTGGTGAAGAAACCTGGCACCGAGTCCACCGACCCTGCCACATGGGACGAGAGCTTCGACGCCAAGGATGGCGAGCTGGTCAACTCGGGCTTCCTCAACGGCCTGACCGTCAAGAAAGCCATCGAGCGGATGATTGAAGAGTTGGAGAAGCTGGGTGTGGGCACGGGCAAGACTAACTACCGCCTCCGCGACGCCATCTTCAGCCGTCAGCGCTATTGGGGTGAGCCCTTCCCGATCTACTACAAGGACGGCATTCCATACGCTATGGATGAGTCGAAACTGCCCTTAGAGTTGCCTGCCATTGACCAATACAAGCCTACCGAGACGGGTGAGCCGCCCTTGGCCCGCGCCACGAATTGGGTCACCGAGGATGGCTATCCCATCGAGACCAACACCATGCCAGGTTTTGCCGGTTCCAGCGGTTACTACTTCCGCTATGAAGACCCGCACAACGACAAGGAATACTTCAGTCGCGAAGCCAATGACTATTGGCAGAACGTCGATCTTTATATCGGCGGCGCCGAACACGCCACCGGCCACCTCATCTACAGCCGCTTCTGGTGCAAGTTCCTTTATGACATCGGTTTGTCGTGCAAGGACGAGCCCTTCCAGCGTATGATCAACCAAGGCATGATCCAAGGCCGTTCGAGCTTCGCCTATCGTGCCAATATGGAGAAGTTGTGTGAGTATGCTGTCTGGAACATCATCAAAGACAACAAGCTGGGAGTGAAGTTCGAGAAAGACTTCAAAGACGGCCGCCGTCGTTTCGACTTCTTCTGTCCCGAAAAAGGCATCCTCATCGAGATCAACCGCATGGGCAACCTCGAAAAGGTGGCTGAGCCTTGGCTGGATTATGCTGCCAGCAGAGGCTATAAGCTGCTGATGGTACCCATCATTGATGTGGTAAACGACTACGAGAAGGGAACAAATATCGTCGAGCAGAAGATCAAGGATTTGATTGCAGGCAAGGATGTCCCCGCTTTCGTGGAAGGTGAGGCATTTAAAGGCATGGTGTTCATTTCCAAGAACCTGCCTAACCGTGAGTTGCTCAGCGACCCGATTCATGTGGATATCAACATGGTTCGCAACGATATCCTCGACTTGGAAGCCTTTGCCTCGTGGCGTGATGACCTGAAAGGAGCGAGATTCATTTGTGAGAAAGACGAAAATGGCAAAGAGATTTATGTATGCGGTTCGGAGGTGGAGAAGATGTCGAAGACGAAATACAACGTGCAGAACCCCGACGACCTCGTAGAGAAATACGGCGCCGATACGCTGCGTCTCTACGAGATGTTCCTTGGACCTCTGGAGCAATCCAAGCCTTGGGACACACAAGGTATCGAAGGCACGTTCCGCTTCGTGCGTAAGTTCTGGAGGCTGTTCCACAACGAGAACAACGAATTCAACGTCAGCAATGAGCCTGCCACGGCACCTGAGTTGAAGAGCCTGCACAAACTCATCAAGAAGGAGGAAGAGGGCATTGAAAGCATCTCGTTCAACACGGTCGTCTCGGCCTTCATGATATGCGTCAACGAACTCGCCGACCTCAAGTGCAACAAGCGCGAGATCCTCGATCCGCTGTGCGTGATGATCTCACCCTATGCACCGCATATCGCCGAAGAGCTATGGCACCTGCTGGGTCACGACTCCTCGGTGGTGAATGCTTCGTTCCCCGTTTACGACGAGTCGAAGACGATGGAAAACAGCTTCAACTATCCCATCAGTTTCAACGGCAAGATGCGCTTCAACATGGAGTTGCCCGTCACGATGAGTGCCGATGAGGTGCAAGCCGCCGTGCTCGCCGCTCCCGAGTCCGCCAAATGGATTGAGGGCAAACAGGTGCGCAAGGTCATCTACGTGCCGAAGAAGATTGTCAATATTGTAGTGGGATAATCAATTTGTAGAGACGGTGTGCACACCGTCTCTACCTATTTAGCGTTTCCGTAATTCAAACACCACCGCGTGCAGCATCTCGAAATTGTTCGGGAAGTCGATGCGGTAGCGACCATCAGCCTCTCTGCAAAGGGAGGCTTTCTTGTTGCTGCCCAACACCTTGATTTTGCCCGTTCTCAGCTTCATGTCTTTAGCTTCGAACCAGTAGCTGTCCGGCACAGGGTTTTCTTGTTCGTCCAAAAGGAAGATGCCGTAGACCTTGTCGCCTTTCTGCGTGAAGCGGAACTTGCCGTAGGTGAAAGGATAGATGGGCCTTGTGCCATAGATGGCCTCGCCGTTCACCTGCATCCACTCGCCGATCTCTTTCATGCGGAGAAGGGCCGTGTCGGGCAGGTTGCCGTCAGCATCGGGACCCACGTTGAGGAGGAAGTTGCCGCCTTTGGCTACGATGTCGCAGAGCAGGTGGATGAGCTTGTTGGTGCTTTTGTAGGTGTCGGTGGAGACATACGACCAGGAGTTGCCCATCGACATGCAGGTCTCCCAAGGATAGGGCAGGAGCGAGTCGGGCACTTGTTGCTCAGGCGTTTGGTAGTTTTCGTATTTGCCGCCCACGGAACGGTCGACGATGATGAGATCTGGGTTATTCTCGCGGGCGATTTCAGCCACTGTGGGCATGTCGATGTCCTGGATGTAGCCTTGGCAGCCGAGCCACGGACGTGTCTCGTCGTTCACGCTCCATTCGGGACGCACCCAGCCACCGTCGAGCCACAGGATGTCGATGTCGCCGTAGTTGTGGGTGAGCTCGCGTATCTGCTTGTGGGTGAATTGCTTGTATTTCTCGAAACGCTCGGGCTTCTCCTTCGGGTCGTAGTTGACGTTGCGGTCGGGGGTGGTCCATTCATGTGCCCAATAGTCGTCGCAGTGCCAGTCGGGTTTCGAGAAGTAAAGTCCCGTCCAGAAGCCTTTGTCGCGGAAGGCTTTCACCACTTCGCCTGTAATGTCGGCTTTGGGGTTCTTCGAGAACGGACAACTCGGGTCAACGGTGGAGTAGGAGGTCTCCTTGGTGTCAAACATGCAGAAGCCGTCATGGTGCTTCGTGGTGAAGACGACATATTTCATGCCGGCATTCTGAGCGGCTTCAGCCCATTTTGAAGGGTCGAAGTTCTTAGGATTAAATGTCTTGTTTAGGTTTTGATAATCAGTCTTGTATTGATAATAGTCGGCACCGTCGCGGTTGATCCAAGGCTCGTTGCAGATGGACCATGACTCTACCACTTCCCATTGGGCGTAGATACCCCAGTGCATCATGAAGCCGAACTTCAGGTCCTGCCATTGGCTGATGCGGTTGGTGATGATGGAGTCGGTTTCGGGGAGTTGGTCGGATTGGGCGAAGGCGGATGTGCAGAGAAAGCCAAATAATAAGATGAGTAGTGTTTTTTTCATCATGGGAAATTCGTTTTATGGCGCCAAAGGTACGAAAAAACCACGATTCGCAGGCAAAACCTGCAAGTCGTGGTTGGGATTCTATGTGCCGCAGGAGGATTATTCCTGTTCCATCATGGCTCTGACTTCCTTGGCTTTCACGGTGTAGATGTTGCCATCGGCATCGCAGAAGCAGAAGGAACCGTTGTGACGGCAACGCATGGCAAGCAAACGTTGCATCGAGAGGTCGAGGCCGCTCATCAATTTCTTGGTGAAGGACGAAACTTCATTCTTCTTGGCATTCACTGTTACTGTTGTCATATTGTCTGATCTTTTTAAATTTTTCTTCGTTGTAAAACTTGATGGATTTGATGTTTCCTTCGGCGATGACCTCAGAGGGCATGATGCTGTTGTCGATAAACAGGAAGTAGTCGACGACGGGGCAATAAAGATTAAACAGGTTCTTGATGCCCGCACGGTAACGCCTGCGGATGATGCTGTCGTCCACATGATGACCGCCATGCTTCACTCGCTCTGCCACGCGCTGGATGGCCAGCTCGGGGCTCTGCAGCCAGAAATAGATCAGGCTGGCCTTGTAGCCCTGCTCGCGTGCTTTGATGATGAGGGAATGATAGGATTTGGCGGCCAAGGTGGTCTCGATGGCAAAGTCTTCTTTGTCAGCGATGAGTTTCTTGATGCGCGACAACATCAGGCGGCCTGCGGCGACCTTGGCACCGTCGGGGTTGAGCGGCGACAGACCCTTGGCGATCTCGTCGCAGTTGACGAACTCCTTGCACTGCAGCGTCTCCGGCAAAACAGTCAAGGAAGCGGTCGTCTTTCCCGCTCCGTTGCAACCTGATATGATATATAAACTCGGCATCAATTGAATGATTTGCTCGTTTTCGTGAGGGCATATTTCATGCCAAATCACGCTGCAAAGATACAAAAAATGTGAACTTGTCAACACTTTTCCACACTTTTCCACGATTTTTTTTGTGGGGAGTGGTTTAATAGACTGATAGTCAAATAAAATAGGATTCGATGTTTCTTGTCCACATTTTCCAAAAAATTCGTACTTTTACCGCCTGAAACTATAGCCATGAAAAAACGGTATCTCATCGGACTGCTCGTTTTGGCCCTGGCGGTATGCTGCTGCCAGAAGCCCGTGGAATATCCCGTCGAGCCCAAAATCACCTACGAGGGCTTCACCTATCTCATTAATGCTGACAGCACTTTCAGTGGCGAGGGCATCATCTCGTTCTCGTATACCGACGGCGACGGCGACCTGGGCCTCGACGACGGCGACACGCTGCCGCCTTTCGGCTTTCACGACCCTTATTATTATAATATGGTGGTCGACTACCTGAAGTGCGAGAACGGCGTGTTCGTGAAGACCCCCTTGCTCAGCCCGCATGTGCCGACGAGTCCCGACGACACATTGGTACTCTTCGACACGGTGACCTTCAATGCTCGCTTCAAACGGCTGCGCGACTCGGAGGATCCCAAGGCCATCAGTGGCACAATGGACTACAAACTCACGGTGCAGAACCCCTTCTCACCCAACGACACGGTGAAGTTCGAGATCCGCATCTTCGACCGCACCCTGCACGAAAGCAATACGATCCAAACCGATGCGATCTATACGAACCCAATATTAGTGGAAACAAATCTATCGAAAAACCGAAATAAATGGTTTGTTGAACCTCAACAAACTCTCAAATTCAACAAATAGACTTCAATAATATTCTCTAATTCTCAAATTCTTGATAAAAGAAATGAAAAGACCTTTCTTGATACTTGCATTGAGCCTGTTTTTCGGGATGTCTTCGCTTATCGCTCAGACGGCGGGCGAAAATATCGACGTGACACACTACGAAATCCATGTCGGCGACTTCGACTTCACCAACCATACGCTCATGGGCGAGACCTTTGTCACGCTCACCACAACTACGACTACCGATACCTTCGTGTTGGAACTGAAGAGCCTTGATGCTACTGGTGTAACCAGCGATGGCTATAGCGTGAACCATTTCAGTCAAGATGGTGATTTCCTTATCATCGTTCTTGATTTGCCTGCTCCGGCTGGCTCCACAATGACTCTCGACATTAATTATATGGGCTCGCCTTTCTCTGAGACCTGGGGCGGCGTGGAATGGTGGGGCACCGACTACGTCTACAACCTTGGTGTGGGCTTCGATAGCCAGCCGCACAACCTTGGCAAGACTTGGTTCCCCTGTGTCGACAACTTCACAGATAAGGCTACCTATGACGTCTATGTCACCACCACCAACGATAAGAAAGCCATCTGCGGCGGCGAGTTTGTGGAGACTGTCGACAACGGTGATGGCACCTCCACCTGGCATTGGGCAACACCCCAGGAGATCGCCACCTACCATATCTCGTTTGCCGTAGGCGAATACGATCTTTGGGAGGATGTGTACCACGGTATTGAGCGTGACATCCCAATTACGGTGTATGCCAAGCCGAGTCAGATGAGCAACGTGCCAGGCACCTTTGTCCATATTAATGAGATTGTGGCGTTCTTTGAGGAAAACCTTGGTCCTTATCCCTTCAACCGTATTGGCTACATCAGCACGGGTAAAGGCTGCATGGAACACACCGACAACATCGCTTTTGCGGCCAGCATCATCAACGGCAATACCTCGGGCGAGGAATATGTGGCCCACGAGTTGTCGCACATGTGGTCGGGCAATATGGTGACTTGCGCCGAGGCGGGCGATATGTGGCTCAACGAAGGCTTCGCTCAGTTCTGGGGTGCATTCTACGAGTTGGGTGTCTATGGTGAGGCTAGCTACCTCAACACCATGGCTTCCATGGTAAACAGCGCTGTGGGTTGGTGCAGCAACGAAAGCAACTGGATACCCCTCAACCACATGCCTTTGGACATGACCTATGACAGCGACGCTGTCTACAACCGTGGCGCCGTTATCGTCAACACGATGATGAACTACATGGGAAGCGAGACTTTCCTTGCCGCCATGCGCCAGTTTTTCCAGCAATATGCCTATCAGGCAGCCACTTCCGAACAACTCTGTGAAGCCTTGACTCAGTATTCCGGCATTGACATGCACGGCTTCTTCGACACTTTCGTCTACAGCTCGGGTATGCCCCATCTCTATGCACCCATCAAGAAGGTGGTGCAGGCCGGCAACCAGTTTGAAGTGTCGTTGGATGTGCGCTACCAGCATATCGGCGACAGCCATATCGGGCAAGGCAACGTCTACGAAGTGACATTCATCGGCCCCGATTTCCAGTTGGTCACTGAGCGCGTGGCATGGGACGGCCTGCACGACGAGGCTACCGTCACCCTCGACTTCGAACCTGTGGGTGTTGTGGGCGACTTTAACAACGGATGGCTTGATGGCAAGACACAGAAGAACCTCATGCTGAAGACGACCACTATGAGTACCTTCGCCAAATTTAGGGTTCAGCCCGAGACGCTCACCGATTCCGTGTTTGTCTCCATCGAAAGCCATTTGGTCGGCCCCTACGACGACCCGCTCATCCCTAATTTGACCATGTCGACGAAGCATTTCTGGACAGTCAACCGATACGATTTCGGGGAAGCCACGGTGACGGGTATGATTGATTATACCAACTCGACGGAGAACGACATCATCCACTCTGAGAACGACTCGACCACGGTGATGTACCGTCGTGACGCCTCAGAGGCTTGGCACGAAATCCCGCATACCCTGTATCCTGGAAGCACCTGGAGGAACGGCCGTCTTGTCTTCGAGAACTTCCAGCCGGGAGAGTATGCTGTTGCCGTTTGGGACAAGGAGGCTTTGGGGTTGAACGAAAACTTGGAACAGAAAAAGACCATGCAGCTCTATCCCAATCCCACCGAAGGCGACATCCGCGTCACTTGGGTAGGGAAGACCGATGGACAGATCCGAATCGTGAGTCCGGAAGGAAAAGAGATGCAACGCATTGACTTTGCCCAAGCCGATAGCGTCGACGTCGCAACAAAAGGCCTGCCTCAAGGATGGTGCACCGTGGTGCGCCTTGGCAAGGATGGCAGTGTCATTGAAACCGAAAAACTAATCATCAAATAATTAACAACATGAAAAAATACACATTAATGGCCCTGCTTTGCATCTTGGGCCTTTTCCTCGTCTCGTGTGGAGATTCGAAGCCGGAATGGGAAAACTTTTACGGCTACACCAACGACGACATCATCGGGACCTACTCCTTCTCCAATGTGTCCGATGCCTTTGAGGGCGTCGAAGGGCTGGATCGTTATGCCTGCGACAATGCCGAAATCAGCATCGCACCTTATTCGGGGAGTCAAGTCGAGTTCAATATCAACTGTCCGAGCCAGGGCTTCAACAGGAAGTATACGGGTGTGCCTTCGCCCAACGACGACGACTTTATGCTGCACATGTCGAGTGGTTACAAGCCTTACGGCAGCGGGAAACTGAGAGCCTATAATCTGACGGGCTATGTACTCAAGAACTCGGAGCAGCAGTTGCGTATTCACGGCTTCGCCTCGGTTAACATTTACAAACTCGTTGCCCTCGAAACCGGCGGTGTCGACACCATTCCCGACAACGGCAAGTATTATTATTTCGATGTCATTAAAAACTAAATACCTACAACGATGAAAAAAGTGATTATCACCCTTGCCGTCCTCGTGATGGCGTTTGGAAACGTGGGTTTCGCCCAGCGCGAGGCCCATCTCAAGTCGGATGCCACTGCCAACATGCTCAAGTATTTTGGCGTGCGCACCGAGACCTCTATCGTGCCGCAACAGGCCTTGTGGGAGGATACCAATGGCACCAATTATCGCACCACTTACTTCTATGATGAAGACGAGCTTTATCTCGCAGAGGAAGTGTCGGAAACGGATGAAGGCGACGGCTGGTACAACACCTCACGCCTCCAATATGAATACGGCTTCTCGGGCAACGTGATCGAGATGCTCTATCAGGAATGGGATGGTGCCGACTGGGTCGACGCCGCAAGAGGCAGCTTCGAATACGACGGCGACCTCCTCAGCGAGGTGATCTATCAAGTCGATTATGGCACAGGCTGGGTGAACTACATGAAGGAAGTCTACAACTACAACGGCGACGAGTCGACCATCCTCTATTGGGAATGGAACGGCACCACTTGGTCGTCGTCGGAGCTTTACACCTACACCTATGGCCCCGGCTCCATCGAGTTGATCATCCAGTACATGCAAGGCGGTGCATGGCAATACGACGAGAGGCAGTTGTTTGCCCTCAACTTCGACGAGAAGGTAGAAGAAATCATCGTGCAGGATTGGTCGGGCACCACTTGGGTCAATGACGAGCGTACAATTTATGACTATGATGGTGGTGAAGTCTTTGATACCAAGGGTATTTATGTTTGGACTGGAGATGATTGGGCCCAAGAATACCATTTCATCTATGAATATGATGATAATGGCAACGCTAAATACGGAGAGTGCTTATATGTTTACGATGGCAATCTTATGGATGGCGATAACGACATTGAAATGGCCTATGGATATGGTGCCGCGAGCAACGAGTATTACGGTTGGCGCGTCGAGGTGGAGTATGTCGACCTCACCAGTGTCAAGGATAACATTTCTGCTTCACGTTTCTTGGTCTATCCTGTGCCTGCCCAAGGCGAGATTTTCATTGAGGCCGACAACTTCGCCAAGGCTGAGATCTACAGCCTGACGGGTCAGAAGCTGATGGAGAGCCTCCGCGACAGGATGAATGTGAGTAACTTGTCGTCGGGCTTGTATGTCATGAAAGTGTACGATCGCGAAGGCGGTTGCGCCACGCAACGCTTCGTGGTGAAATAATGAATGCCATGAAAAGAATTAGTGTCGTTTTTGGCCTGCTGCTTTTGTTGGGCTTCGTGTCGGTATCATGCAAAGAAAACACAACCGATGATCCTATTGACAGCATCTACGGGGAGTACACCTTCTCCCATGCCTCCGATGCCTTTGACGGATTGGATGAAGATGACTTCCATTTTCTTTGCTACGATGCCGTTGTCAACATTGCTAGTGATGAAGAGCATGAATCGTCGTTGAAGATCAACTGTCCAGGGGAGGGATTCTCTCATTGCTTCCACGGTTCGCTTTTCGAGAATGAAAACGATTCCATCATTTACCTGTCGGACTGTGGTGATGGCAAGAACCCGCCTAATTGTTGGGATTTGATGGCCAATGTTCGGAGAGAAGACGGAAAGGTCCGTTTGATTGGCAGTTTTGTCTTCACCAGTGGCATGGATGGCCACTCGTTCACGTGTTATTTCGATGTGAAGAAAGATTGATTTAACACGAACTTCCGCGAAATACATCTGAAAGAAAAAGGTCGGACTCGTCCGACCTTTTCTCATTTCCTTAAAGTGATTCTGAAAGTTGTCCCTTCGCCCACCACGGAGGATTTCACGTAAATCTTACCCTTGTGGTAGTCTTCGATGATGCGCTTGGCCAACGACAGACCTAATCCCCAACCTCGTTTCTTGCTCGTGTAGCCTGGGTTGAACACCTGCTTGATTTTTGACTTCGGGATGCCTTTGCCGGTATCGCTCAAGTCGAGGTGGATGTGGTCGCCGTCGTCAATGAGGTTAAGGGTGATTTTACCGTGGTCACCCATGGCATCAACGGAGTTTTTGGTCAGGTTTTCAAGCACCCAGCGGAACAGTGAGGGGATCAGAGGCATGATGAGTTCGCCCTCCGGCAGGTTGATGTCAAATTCAAACTTCTTGGAGAACCGCTTTTGCAGGTAGTCCATGGTGTCGCGGATGAGATAGTTGATGTCGGTAGGCTCGGGCACGGGCACGGAGCCGATCTTCGAGAAGCGGTCGGTGACGATCTGAAGGCGTTCAATATCTTTCTCCATCTCATAGGTGCCAACGAAAGGCTCGTCTTGCATCTTCAGCAGTTCCACCCAGCCCATCAGCGAGGAAATCGGGGTGCCTAACTGGTGGGCGGTCTCCTTGGCCATACCGGCCCAAACCTGGTTTTGCTCTGAACGGCGGGCGTAGCTGAATAGCAGGTAGGCAATCAACAGGAACAAGGCGAACACGACAAACTGGATGACAGGGTAGTAGCGCATCTGTTGCACCAAGTCGGTGGTGCGGTAGAAGATGGTGGCCTTGCCTTTGTTCATGAATTCAATCTGCAATGGGTCGTTCTCGTCGCGCATGATGGCTAATTGTTGGCGCACGTAGTTGGTGTCTTGCATCATGAGCGAGTCGAGGTTGCCGAAGCTGAGAATTTGGGTCTGGTCTTCGTTGGTGATAATGACGGGCACGCCCATTGAGTTGAGCGTGATTTCGTCCATGAAGTGGTCGATCATGCCTTCCAGCACGGCCTTCAGCTCGGTGTAGTTGAGCGATTCGTTGTAATACAGCCATTGTATGATGCCATAGCCCGGGTCGATCTTGATGGGCTGGAACTTGGAGTAGGCCTTTTTCATCTCGTCGTCGAAGGTCTTTTTCCCTTCTTGCTCGGGCGGTAAGTTATTTGACGACAGGATGTTGCCGTTCTCGTCAGTGAGTACCAGCGGGATGCTGATGTTATTGCGGATGATATCAAGGTAGACGGCGGTGTTCTCGTTGCTTGAGATGTCGATAAGGCGTCGGTAGGCATTGGCCAAAAGGTCGACGCGCAACTGTTCTTGTTCGCTCACCTTGTTGAAAAACTCTTCCGTTGACTGCATCATCACGGCATGTTGCTCCATGGTGGCGGCCCACATCTTCACCTGTCGTGACTCTTGCTCAGCCAACGATTTCACGAGGTGGTTGGTGTACCACAACGACGCGCCAATGATGAGTAGGGCAATGATTGCCAAGGCCCATTTCCAGCGTTTCTTGTTTGTATAGAGGTTCGTTTTCACAATGCTAAAACGATAGTATCCACAAATTATTATACTTTCGTCGCTTTGCGCATCCCCCTTTTAAGGGGGGCAGGGGGGATTATATTTTCTTCCTCATTCGTCCTACCGGGATTCCTAACTGTTCCCTGTATTTTGCCACCGTGCGGCGTGCGATGGGGTAGCCTTTTTCCTTGAGTAACAGCATGAGCTGTTCGTCGGTCATGGGGTCGGCCTTGTCTTCGTTGTCTACAGCGTCTTTCAAGATCTTCTTGATCTCACGGGTCGACACTTCGGTGCCTTCGTCGTTGGTGATGCCTTCGCTGAAGAAGAACTTGAGCAGGAAGGTACCGTAGGGAGTCTGCACGTACTTGCTGTTGGCCACACGGGAGATGGTGGAGATGTCCAAACCGACTTTATCGGCCACATCTTTGAGAATCATGGGTTTGAGCTTGGTCTCGTCGCCAGTGAGGAAATACTCCTCTTGAATGTCAACGATGGCTTTCATGGTGACATATAAGGTGTTTTGCCTTTGGTTGATGGCGTCGATGAACCACTTGGCCGCGTCGATTTTCTGCTTGACGAATTGCACGGCTTCTTGACGGCTACGGGTGTCTTTGCTGCTCGAGAACTCCTCCAGCATTTTGAGGTATTGCTTGCTGATGTGCAATTCGGGCGCGTTGCGACCGTCTAAAGAGAGCTCCACGCGGCCGTCTCTGACGAAGACGAAGAAGTCGGGCGTGATGTAGTGGATGTTCTTGGTGCCCGAGCTGGAAGCGTCGGCAGGCTTGGGGTTGAGTTTCAAGATCTCGTCTAAGGCGGCTTTGAGTTCGCGGTTGGTGACCTCCAGCTTCTTTGCAATCTTGTCGTAGTGTTTTTTTGTGAACTCTTCGAAGAAGTCCCTTACGATGGTGATGGAGAGACTATAGTCGTTGTAAGGGTTCTCTTCTTGAAGCCTTTGCAACTGTATCATGAGACATTCCTGCAGGTTGCGGGCGGCGATGCCAGGTGGGTCGAGTTGCTGCACGATGCCGAGCACCTCGGTCACTTCTTCTTCAGTGGTGGACACGTTCATGGTGAAGAGCATGTCGTCTACGATATTGGGGATGGGCCGGCTAAGGTAGCCGTTGTCGTCAAGGTTACCGATAATGTATTGCCCGATCTCAAGTTGCTCGTCGCTGAGGTTGTGGTAGGCCAGTTGTTGGCTCAGATAGTCTTGGAAGGTCTCCTCGTTGACGATGGGCGCCTCATAAGGGTCGTCGTCGTTGCTGTAGTTGTTGGTTTGAAGGCGGTACGAATAGTCGTCGCGGTCTTCTTCCGACATATAGTCACTGATGTCGAACTCGTCGTCTTTGCTGAAGTCGAACTCGTCGTCGTTGTAGTCGTCGTTTTCGCCGTTGTCGTCTGCAGGCTCGTCAACGGTTGGCTCGTTGTCGTCGTAGTCGCTCTCGTGGCTGTCCTCAAGGGCAGGGTTGATCTCCATCTCCTCCTTGATGCGTTGTTCGAGTTCGATCAATGGCAGCTGCAACAGCTTCATCAGCTGGATCTGCTGCGGCGAGAGCTTCAGCTCCTGCCGTTGGGTTTGAGTCAATCGTTGGTTGTTCATTTAGTTAGGAGTTAAAAGTGTGGAGTTAGGAGTTAGTAGTTTGACGGATAATACTCAACACTACTAACTTCTCACTCCTCACTATGTTAATATAGGCAGTTCTTAGGTGTCCTCGGGAACGGGATGACATCACGGATGTTGGTCATGCCGGTGATGAAGAGCAGCAGGCGCTCGAAGCCGAGGCCGTAGCCCGAATGCGGCACCGAGCCGAAGCGGCGGCTGT
>CAMYYV010000026.1 GCA_947303625.1 uncultured Bacteroidales bacterium
ACAAGATGCGCTTGCTGTCGGGCGACCAGGTGAGACCATATTTATAGGTATCGGAATCCTTGGTCAGCTGGATGGCTTCTTCCTTGCCGTCTTGGGCTTGGATGTAGATCTCATCCTCGCCCGTGCGGTCGCTGATGTAGGCGATGTACTTGCCATCGGGCGACCAAGCCACATTGCGGTCATGGGCGTTGTCACTCTGGGTCAAATTGCGTGTGATGCCCGACTTGACTGGAACCGTCCACACGTCGCCTCGGGCACCGAAGGCCACGCGTTTGCCATCGGGCGAGATACTGCTCGTGTTGATGAACTTGGAGGCATCCACATACTTGGTGCGAGTCGATTTGTTGTCGTTTGCCATCTGCACAGGGATGGGATACACCTTGCCGTCGGCGAGGTTGTAACGGAACAGCTGACCACCGTTTTCATAGACGATGTCCTTGTCGCCGAGCGAGGGCCACTTGATATCATAATAGGTGTAGTCCGTCACCTTGGTGGTCTGCTTCGTGCCACGATCATAGCAGAACAGGTTCATGGTGCGGTCACGGTCGGAACAGAAATACACCTTGTTGCCCACCCACATCGGGAAGATGTCCTGCGCGTTGTTGTTGGTGATGTTCTCAATCTTCTTCGACTTGAAGTCATAGATCCACACATCATCGGCCATGCCGCCGCGATAATACTTCCATGTGCGGAACTCACGCATCACGCGGTTGTAGGCAATCTGTTTGCCGTCGGGCGAATACGAGATCCAGCCACCTTCGGGCAAAGGCAGTTGCTCGGCCAACCCGCCGTTGATATTGGCGAGGAAGAGTTGGCCCACGAAGTCGTCCCAACTCTCTTTGCGCGAGCGGAAGACGATATTCTCGTTGTCTTTCCACGCCATGACGATGTTATTCGGACCCATGCGGTCGCTGATGTCGTCGCGGCCCAAGGTAGGTGTGTAGGTCAAGCGCGTGGGCGTGCCACATTCAGGATAAGGCATCACATACACCTCTGTGTTACCATCGTATTGCGCCGTAAAGGCCAAATGTTTGCCATCGGGCGAGAAACGCGCGAACATCTCATAGCCGTTGGCATCGTTGGTAAGTTTGTGCGCCACGCCGCCTTTGATGTCGACGGAATAAAGGTCGCCACCGTAGGTGAACACCACGTCGCTGCCGTGGATGGTCGGGAAACGCAGCATTTTAGCTTCTTCTTGGGCGGTCAGACTGACAGCACCCAACAATAAAAGGGATAGGAATAAGGACTTGATTTTCATAAGACTGAGTATGATTGAGAATTAATATAAATCAAAAGCAATTTGTGCAAAGATACAAAAAAAGCTTCTTCTCGTGGTTTTTCCCTATATTTGCAAAAAATATAGAATGTTTCAGCTGAGAACCCAAAACAAAAGCATCGTATTCGACCATCCTGCCCTCATGGGCATCCTCAACGTGACGCCCGACTCGTTCTCCGACGGAGGACGCTACAACGAGATGGGCAACGCCTTGCTGCACTGCGAGCAGATGCTTGCCGACGGTGCCGACTTCATTGACATCGGCGGATGCTCCACCCGACCCAACAATGCTATCGCCACCGAGAGCGAGGAGATGGAGCGCGTCATCCCCGTTTTAAAGGCCATCAGGAAGCAGTTTCCCGCGGCTTTGGTCTCCATCGACACCTTCCGCAAAAACGTGGCTAAGGCCTGCATCGACGAGGGCGCAGATGTCATCAATGACATCTCTGGCGGACTGTTTGACGATGCGATGTTGCCCTATATCGGCCGCAACCACATCCCCTACGTGATGATGCACTGCGTAGGCACCCCTGAGACCATGCACCAATACGCGTTGGATGGCGACATCCACCAGACCGTTTACGACTTCTTCGCTCGACAATGCGCCATCTTGGAAGCCTACGGCCCACAGCAAGTCATCCTCGACCCTGGTATTGGATTCGGCAAGAGCCTTGATGCCAACTATCAGCTGCTCAGTCATTTGGAACACTATCGTTACCAAGGTCTCCCTATCCTCATCGGCATTTCAAGAAAGTCATTAATAAATAAGGTGCTGGGCACCACACCCAACACCGCCGAAAACGGCACAACGGTCTTGAACACCCTTGCGCTGCTCAACGGCGCCGACATCCTGCGTGTCCACGACGTGAAAAAAGCACGCGAAGCCATCGAATTGGTGGGGACTTTTTGTAATTTTGCAGCAAAATTGGAATCATGATTGACCTATTCATACAAGTCCGTGTCTTCGACATCATCGACATCATCCTCGTGGCGTCGCTGTTCTACGGGCTTTACCGTCTGCTGAAAGGCACCTCCGCCATGAGCATCTTCATCGGCATCGTAGCCCTCTTCCTCATTTGGCAGCTGGTCAAATTCTTACAGATGGAGATGCTGACTGCCATCCTTGGTGCCTTCGTCAGTGTGGGCTTCATCGCGCTTATCATCATCTTCCAGCCCGAGATACGGCGGTTCCTTTTCACCATTGGTGCACAAGCCCAAGAAGGTAAGTTGTCAAAAAGATTCAAGTTCCTGAAGGTTAGGAGTAACATCGATTTGGACACGGACTCGATTACCAAAGCCTGCCTTAATATGGCCGAAATCAAGCAGGGCGCCCTCATCCTACTCACCCGTAAGAACAACTTAGACGACATCGTCTCGACTGGCGTGACCGTCAATGCCGATATCAGCCACTCGTTGATAGAGAATATCTTCTTCAAGAACAGCCCCTTGCACGACGGGGCCATGGTCATCCGCCACAACCGCATCACAGCAGCCCGCTGCATCCTTCCCGTGACGCAAAAGACCAACCTTCCCGGCCATTATGGCTTGCGCCACCGTGCCGCCATCGGAGTGACCGAAGTAAATGACTGCATTGCCTTGGTTGTCTCAGAGGAGACGGGCAACATCAGTATGGTAACCAACGGTGAGATCCAAACCGTGAAAGCGTCGGAACTGAAAGAAATGATCGAGAAGGAATTGTAAGGCTCTATCTATTGGGACACTGGAAATAAGAGAACCAATCCTTATAGACATAAGTCCAACCAATGAGCCAAGCTGTCAAATCATCAATGACAAGGCTTGAAAGATCATATCTGACATGGAGCATGATGCTGTTAGGAAATAGCCTTTCGGCCAACTCTTCTTGTTCAACCGTATTCGCAAACTCATTGTCGGCATACAAATCCCAAGCGCCATACAAGTGAAGCATCTCATGTGCCAAGGTTGCCGGCAAATAATAGCCAGTGTCATCATGTGAAATAAAAGAAGCCTCAAGATGTGGGTTTCCATAATACTGTTCCAGTTCCAAACAATAAGGATAACTGAAACTCTGCCCATCCCTATTCATAACGATCATGGCACATCCGTTGCTATATCCGTTTTGTGACAGCCACCTACAGAATCCATTGGCATCTTCATATCCAATCTTTTGAAACACCTTGTCCAGGAAAGGATTATAGCCAGAATTAACACCCTGAGGAATATCATCCACTATTATTGTGTTTTCATAGCCAAACATACCGCCATCAAACGACACAAGAATACCGTACGATTTTGCTTGTTCAGCAATCCAATCCTGGGCAGCATATAACGATGAATAATAGCTGTCTTTCGTGGATTTCGGAAAACTGGAATAATTTGTTCCCACAAAAACAGTCAACACATACACCTTCCCCTTCAGTTCCTTGGCGCTACCACGAAACCGATAATCATTGATAGGCCTTATCTGGGCTTGTGTCGAAATAATGACAAAAACGAACAAGAACAAGAAGATGCCTTTTACGCCATTTAGTAATTTCATAACTCTATTTTCTGCTATTCAATTATTCCAGGTCTTCGATTTCAATAAAACCATCCCCATCTTCGGCATAGCGAAGCTGCTTCTTGTATGGGTCATAGCGCAGCAAGAAACGATCCCAATATTCAAAGTTCTGCCTCCTGAGCTCGGCATCGACATAACTGTTCATCATGTAGTCGTAGGTGTAGCCTGCATAGAGTTTGCCGAGATACACCGCGTAGTTGTAGACATCCTTAAGCTCCAGCGTGTCGATGGTATAGTTATAGTCAATTTTGTTCTGCCAGAAGGAGTAATCCGTCTTCGAATTGAAGCCGTCAATCAAGTTATGCTCACAGAACTGCACAGGATGCCACTCTCCGTCGTTGATCTCAAACCACGAGGCCACATTGACCGTATTCAACGGATGCTTGTAGCTGAATTCGTCTGTGTCGCTGAAAAGATAATCCTCATACTCCGTGATACGGCCTGAAACCTCCACACGTGAGAGCACGACCAGCCAATGCACCGAGTCGACAGGCACGTTGTCGACATCTTCCGGGATGTAGACATTCACATCGTATGCCTTCATCGCGTCGGCATAGGCATTATAAATGAGATCCAAAAACAAATCCTGGCTGAAGCCGTTGAGCACCTCGGTCTGTTTGCCTAACTGGGTATTGTATTCCACTTTCACCTCAGCCTGTTCAGGGAAATAGACGGCGGCTTGAATGCCGGTCCTTTCCGCCACATACGACTTGGCCAACTTCAGGTCCGTGCGGCAACTCGACAGCGCCAACACACATAAAACTCCTATAATTATCTTCAGTTTTTTCATCACATCTCGTCTCCAAACAAATCCATTTGCACTCCATCGCCCTTGGGTTCCACAATCTCCAACGGCACATCGTCGGGGTTGACGACGATCTTTTCCGTTGTTTCTTCTTCAATGGGTTCTTCGCCTTCTTTCCCTTCCTCAGGCTCTTCCTCCGCTGGTTCGGGCTGATAAGGCTCCAAGAACTGCCAAGTGTCGATCTCTCGCGTCGACAGACGCTTGCCTTTGGCCTTATAACTCTTGATGCCGATGAACTCCTCCACGTTGACCTCGTCGTCGGGGAAACTGTTGCCAGCATCGCTCACCTTGTAACTCAACAGCAACCGCGGCAATTCGTCGGTGCTCATGCCCAAATACTTGGCCTCAGGATGCTCTCCAATGAAGGAGGAACGCGTGTTGAGTTTGGTCTCGGCCTCGATGAAGAAACGCTTCAGATAGTGCTTCTGTGTCTCGCCCTCGATATACACTACAGAGAAGACCTCGTCGGGATCGAACTTGCGGATCTCCACCATGTCGTCGTCGAAGTGGGTGTTGAGGTCGAAACCCGAGATCTTGAACTCGCCATTGGCGAAGATTTGCAAAATCTTGTCGTCGCCTTCGAAAGCGCCAAGATATTGTCCACGCTTATCGGCATTAAGACGACGAACCGTGTCGTCGTACCAGATGTCGCGGGCATTAAGGGTCGACACGCCTTCCCCACTCTTCTTGATCTCCTTGACTTCGTATTTGGTCAGCAAGTTGCCCCTTACGCCACGGCCTTTCACGGCCAAACTAGCGAAGTCGTAGTCGACGGTCTTCTGCTTCTTGTTGAACAGCACCAGGGTCACCTTGACGACCTCTGCCTCGCCATTGGGGTTCGACGAGAAATAGCGCACCTTCGAGCCAGGCTTGCTTTGCGTGAGGTCATATTCCTTGTCGCGGGTGACACCCATCACGGCGAAGCGCTTCACATAATGCGGTGCGCCGTTTTTGCCGTCGCGATACACGACGTTATAGGTCGTGCGGTCATCGTTCTTGTGAAACACGTCGACATGGATAATCTTCTGTCCCACAAAGAGCTTCGGCTGCAGCTTGGTCACGATGTATTTGCCGTCCTCGTGGAACACGATGATGTCGTCCATATCGGAGCAGTCGCACACATAGACGTATGCTTCCTTGTTTTTCTCACGTTTCAGTCCCTCGCCAGTGCACACGAAGCCTTCCTCCTTGTTGACGTAAAGCTTCTCGTTGTTGGCAGCCACGGCCACGGCCGAAATGTTGTCGAAGTTGCGTATCTCGGTCTTGCGTTCGCGGCCCTCGCCGTATTTCTCCTTGATATGCTGGAAATAGTCGATGGTATAGTCGACGATATGGTCGAGGTTGTAGCGGGCCTCTTCCATACGTTGCTCGAGGTCGGCCAGCTGTTCGTCGGCCTTCTTAATATCGAAACGCGAGATCTTGCGGACGGGCTTCTCGCACAGCTTCTCCACGTCTTCGCGCGTCACTTCGCGTTTCAGCAGCTTGCGGTACTTGTCGAAACGACGTTCGATGCCCGTATAAAGAGCGTCCCAATCGGGATATTCCTTGCTTTCCAGTTCCTTATAGATGCCTTTCTCGAAGAAGATCTTCTCCAACGAAACCCAATGCCAGCTGTTCTCCAGCTCCTCTATTAATATGCGGAGTTCGAGGCTGAGGAGTTCCATGGTCCGGTCGGTGCTGAGCTTCAATATCTCGCTCACGCCCATAAAAGCCGGATGCTGGTTGACGATGACGCAGGCGTTGGGCGAAATCGACACCTCGCAGTCGGTGAAAGCATAAAGGGCGTCGATGGTCTGGTCGGGCGACACGCCAGGGTTGAGGTAGATGACGATTTCACACTGTTCAGCGGTGTTGTCGTCGATTTTCTTGATCTTGATCTTGCCCTTATCGTTGCATTTCACGATGCTCTCGATGACGCTGCCCGTAGTGGTGCCATAGGGTATCTCGCTGATGACGAGGGTCTTCTTGTCTTGTTGGCTGATACGGGCACGGATGCGCACCTTACCACCGCGTAAGCCGTCGTTGTAGTTGGTCACATCCATCAGGCCGCCCGTCGGGAAGTCAGGATAGAGGGTGAACGTCTCATCGCGCAGATAGGCGATAGAGGCGTCGATGAGTTCGTTGAAGTTATGAGGCAAGAACTTGGACGCCAGACCCACGGCGATGCCTTCGGTACCTTGAGCCAGCAGCAGCGGGAACTTCACCGGCAACGAAACGGGTTCGGCATTACGGTTGTCGTAGGAACGCGTCCAATCGGTGGTCTTGTGGTTGAAGACGACTTCTTTGGCGAACTTCGAGAGGCGTGCTTCGATGTAACGCGGGGCGGCGGCATCGTCGCCGGTGAGGATGTTACCGAAGTTACCCTGCGTGTCCATGAGCAGGTCCTTCTGGGCGAGTTGCACGAGAGCGTCGCCGATGGAGGCATCGCCGTGCGGGTGGTATTTCATGGTGTTACCCACGATATTGGCCACCTTATTGAAGCGGCCGTCGTCGAGCTCGTCCATCGAGTGAAGGATGCGACGTTGCACGGGCTTCAGGCCATCCTCGATGGCGGGCACGGCGCGTTCCAAGATGACATACGAAGCGTAATCGAGAAACCAGTTCTCGAACATGCCCTTCAAGGGTATCACATGATATTCGTCATCCTGGGCGCGGGCGTCTTCCACACCCTCCACGCCTTCTACAGTCTCGTCAAGCGGTTGTTCCTCTTCCCTCTCGTTTTCCATGGGTCTTCGCTATCTTCTCGTCGTTAGGCGTTGAGCATGACAGGCATGAGCAGCATGAGCAGGTCCTCGTTCTCGTTCTCATTCTCATTGGGGGTGATGATACCAGCACGGTTGGGAGCCGACATCTCAATCTTCACCATCTCGGAGTCGAAGTTGGCGAGCATCTCTTGCAGGAAGCGAGAGTTGAAGCCGATCTCCATGTCGTCGCCCTGATAGCTGCACGACAGGCGTTCCTTGGCTTCGTTGTAGAAGTCGATATCCTCGGCGGTCAGTGTGAGCTCTTGTCCGGCGATACGGAAGCGCACTTGATGCGTAGCCTTGCTGGAGAACACAGCGACACGACGGATGGCCGAAAGGAAGGTCTGGCGGTCGATAATCAACTGGTTGGGGTTCTGCTTCGGGATGACGGCATCATAGTTGGGATAGCGGCCTTCGATGAGGCGGCAGATCAGCACGTAGTCGCCGAAGACGAACGAGGCGTTGGTCTTGTTGAACTCGATGCGCACCGGCTCGTCGGAAAGAGTGGCGAGGATGTTCTTCAGTTGGTTGATGGGTTTCTTGGGCATGATGAACGAGGCCACCACGTCCGACTTGACGTCCATCCTTCTGTAGCGAACCAGCTTGTGGGCATCGGTGGCGACAAAGGTAAGGAAGTTCTCTGTCATCTCCATGAGCACGCCCGACATGATGGGACGGATCTCGTCGACACCCGTAGCAAATACGGTTTTTTCGAAGCCTTTGGCCAGCACATCCGCGGGAATCTCCCACACCGAGGTATCGGCCATGACGGGCAGCTGCGGGAACTCGTCACTCTTGTGACCCGCCAGTTTGTAACGGCCCTCGCCAGCGATGAGCTCGACAGCCAAGGTGCTGTTGTCGACAGCGATGGTGATCGGCACATCGGGGAAGTTCTTCATGATTTCGAGGAGCAGGCGGGCGGGGATGGTCACCTCGCCAGTACCGTCAACCATGTCGGGCACCATGCTCACCGTCATCGTCACATCGAGGTCGGAGGTTGTGATTTTCAGTTCGTTCTCAGTCAACTGGAACAGGAAATCGTCCAAAATCGGCAAGGTATTCTTTGAGCCGATAACACCGCTCAGGGCCTGGAGATTCTTCAAAAGCTTAAGGCTTGATACAATGAATTTCATATCGTTAGGTTTTTAATAATCTTTCATTTTTGAATCGGTAAAAATACGAATAAATTTGGAATATGCAGAACTAATCATCGAAAAAAACTCATTTTTTAGAAGCCGCCCACATTCAATCCCGCATATTTTAGCCTGTTCAGGAAGTCGAGCATTGATTCGTAGGGCACTGCCACATATTGGAAGTGCATGTCATCCTTGCTACGGGTGCGGTATTTCTCCTTGGTGTCGTACATCTTCTGGTTGATGTCGCCGTAGGTGGCATGCACCTGGAACTGACCGTCACCGCTATTGTAGTTGATGAAGGTCTGGAACATGTCGTTCTGGAAGTAATAGGTGATGTTGCCTAAGCGGCGGTCGAAGACCACATAGCCATCCACGTATTTGTTGACGATATGGCTGCCGAAGCTGCCAAGGCCGATCTTGCCCTCCGAGACGAAGGCGTGCATCTTGTCGTTCCATACCATCTTGAGGTCGGGGATGACGATAGTGTTGCAA
Organism: uncultured Bacteroidales bacterium; assembly: GCA_947303625.1. Lineage (GTDB taxonomy): Bacteria > Bacteroidota > Bacteroidia > Bacteroidales > F082 > Limimorpha. Next base: position 8,993 of record CAMYYV010000026.1, read on the forward strand.
TAGAAGTCAGACGACTCCATGGGCGGATAGCCAGCCAGCTCGATATTGGCCCTCAGCTCCTGGGTCTTTTCCTCCGTGTTTTCAGAGCGGAAGTAACTGAGGTAGTTGGTCGTAGTCAGGTCGATGGAGGGGCCTTCCATGTTGGCATATACCTCAGCCATGGCCGCCATCACGTCGTCGTCGAAGACGGGTGCATTGAAGATATTGAGGCAATGCAAGGTAAGGCTGTCGTTGGGGTATTGAGTGTAGTTGCAGTTGACAACGAACTTGGCTAACGGCGTGTCGAAGCCTAAGTCGGTGGTGCCATAGCCGTTGATGACACCGCGCGAATTGAGTTCGATGCGGGTATCATATTGGGTTGTGTCGGTCACCACGAAGCGCAGGCTGTCGGAGTCAAACCACAGCATGCCATTGATCGGAGCGGCATCGTCAAGGTCTTTCCTGCCTCCACGTGGGGTGATGAAAGAGCCGAAATAGCCGCCGTCGATGGCCAGTTCATAATAGAGGCCGTTGCACATGGTGGGTTCATCCTCTCGGATGCGGTCGATGTCGACGGGGATGCGGATGTCAGCCGGGTTGACATGGGTGGCCGAGGCAAACCAGTGGTTGAGTGAGGCTTCGGCCTCCTCATAGGTATCGACGTTCCATCTGGGGTCGCCAGGATTGACGTTATCAACAACCTCATACAGTGTATCCTCGGGTATGTCTTCGGTTTCGATAATAGTGACGACAAATTCTTTGGGCTCCTCGAAAGCGAGCATCGCATATTGCCCGTCGAAATAGCCCAGCTTCTCGGTGGCCTCCATAGAGAGGCGGCCGCGGAAACCAAACTGTGTGCTCAGCTTGAATTCGGCATCGTCAGCGATATGGGCGTAACCATGCGTGATGCCGCCGACAGGCACGATGGTGTCGAACTTCACCGGAGTACTGACACCTGCGGCGTTGGTATAGTCCCAGATGCCTTGCGCATCGTAGTAATTGCGGCTATGGATGTTGACGACAGCGTCTTTATAAAGATGGAAACGGTTGAGCGTGTCGGCCAGAAGGTCACCGTTCACAGGATCCAGCTTCGACTCCGCATTGATGTCGACGTCGTGATTGTAGGGGAACACAGCGGCGTCGGCCACACGGATAATCTTCACGTCATGGGCATGGATGATGTAGTTGGTCATGTCGTATTCGGCGTTCATGCTATAGAACTGGAGCGAGTCCTGCTCTGGCACCAATGAAATGAACTTGGAGGCATCGTTGTGGATAGCGAGCAACTCTTCGTAAGTGGTGGCGGTGGCATAGTCGCCGAAACTCTCCACGGGGTTGTAGAGATGCAGGTTATTGGTAGCCATGTCCCATTCGGCTTCCTTCAGCGAGCAGATGTATTGGTTCATCGGGAAGTCGAGGTTGCTGTTATGGTCGAGGTAGTCGTATTTCACCTTCTGTGCGTCGAAGTCCACGTTGGCGCGATAGTTGGTCGCAGCGAAGGCGATGTTGGCAGTGTCGGCAGAATACAATAGGAATTTAGCCGAGTCGGCCACAAAGGTTCTGGAATCCAAGGCAAAATGATCGGAGTCGAACTCGGTCAGACCGAAGCGCAGCTTACCATCGGCCGAGTAGCCATCGGGAGCCAACACTGTCTTACCCTTGAAATAGGTGTCGCCATACATGCAGATAGGGTTGTCGATGGTCTCGGTAGTCAGCTCGGGAGCACGCACGTCCCATTTCAGCCTAAGGGCATCCGCCGAGGCCAGAGGAAATCCTGTGCCATCGTTGCGCGGCACCATCTTGAACTGGTTGGTGATGGCAGTCACCGAGTCGAGATAGAACATGAACTGGTCCGACCTTAACGCGGCGGTCTGGTAGTCTAATTTGCCTTCGCCGAAGAAGCCACTCCCCGAGAGGTAAACCTTGTTGTGGAAACGACCCAAGTCACCATACAGAGGATACGACTCAGTCTCGTTGTCGCCAATCTGGTGGACAAAGCCCAACGAGAAGTCCTCCATGACCACAAGGGGTTGCTCGATATTGGGCATGATGCCGCCCGACACCAGTTCGCCTTCAAACTTCACCCGTTTCATCGAGAGGTCATTGAGGCTGTCGACTTCAAAGGGATATACGCTATAGTAGAACTTGCCATCGAGGTCTTCTGCGGTCATCACCGAGTCGACGGCGCCGGGATGGAACACACCGCCGTTGATCTTGCGGTAGAACTTAAATCCCTCGGCGTCGCTATGGAAGATAGGATAGGCTGGCGTATCGTAGCGGCTCGACTTGTTATCGCCACGGTCGATGTCGAGACGGCCTTTCAGTTTCTCCAACGTGCCGTCAACAGGGATGACATGGTTATCATAGCGGGCATAAAACCTCAAGGAATCAATCTTTTCCATGTTGATGCAGAAGTCTTCGTAGTTGAACTCGCTGTCCTTGGTGAAAAACTCGAACATGCCAGCCAATATGCCACCCGAGAACTTGAAGTTCTGCTTTTTAGTAAAGGTGATGCGTTCGAAATCGGGCACGATGACCACACGTTTGCGGTCGCTCAACGAGATGGCTGCGCCTTCGTAGCCGTCGATCTGGCTTGTGATGCCATACACCAGCAAGTCGTTTGTATTCAAATCGAGGCGTAGGTTGGGATGGCGATTCGTGGTGCGCGAGTGAATCTTGATGACGTCGTAATCGATGGTCTCGCGGAACGAGTCGACCACATCGAAGAAGCGCGGCAGCGCCGTGGCCCACTTGGTCTCGCTGTCATACTCCACATAGCCTTCGGCTTGCAGGCGCAGCAACAGCGAGATGACTTGTTCGATGGGGTAACCGAGATAGGAAGCCAAGTCACCCACAGCAAACTTCACCTGACGGTCAACATTATCGAAACCCTGAAGGAACTTCTCAATACGGATCATGGGATGTGAGCCGTCGAGACCTTGCAGCCGCTTGAAATCGTCGTGCCTGAAGTAGTTTACCGACACCACATCGCCCTCGCTCGTCGGGTTGACGCCTTCCATCCTCCAGAAATCCACTTGGTTGTCGTCGATATCCCAATACATGCCCTCCACGAAGATATCAACACCATGGAAGTAGTCGTGGAAGGGACCATCTCCAAAGTCTTTCTCCGAACGGAAGAACATCATCCGACGCGCCTTGTTGTCGTAACGGAATTCCAAATCGTTGTGGTAGATGGAGTCCATCAGCGACCCAGGCACGGTGTCCTGCAGATACAGGCGCATGGCAGCATTGTCGGAGACCAAAACCTCGTCCATCGACATCAGGAATCGAGGCGCTCTCACCCTCACGATTTCCCTACCCTGCTGGCGGAAATGGAAGACCGCCTTATTGTTGACGCCGCCAAACACGTCCACTTGGTTACCCATCATACCGATGCCGCCTTCAAAGTCGATGTTGCGCATCAAGTTGGTTATCTCGTAATCGGAGCGATACGACCTCACCCTCGGATACATTGTCTTCTCGTTGGGCGCATTCACCAACACCTTGTCCTCATAGCGGCACAAGATGTCCTGGTCGAAATGCTGGCGTTCGTGGAACACAACCGAGTCGATGGCATATTCCGAGCGGCTTAGGTCGAGGGCATAGTAGTCGGGCAGCGTAACAAACACCTTATCAGAAGGGATGTCGAAACGCGACCAGTCAGCACGGCCTCCCATGCCTTCCCATCGGTTGTCCTCCAAATAAAACACGCCCTTGGTGTTCTTGATCAGTGACTCGTCCTTTTGCGAAACCAAAGCCAAGGTGCCGTCGACACTCAGCTCAAAATGTTCTTTCGACGGGAAACTCCAAAGCGCATCACGAAGGGTCCATTTGGAGTTGCCTTTGGCCGACAGCACTTTGTCGACAAAAAGGTTGCGGCACGAGGCCAGATACTTGTCCATGCCGTTCATCGACTTCTGCGCCTTTGCATCGGTATAGCTCAGCCAATTGCCCACATCGGTATGCGACAGCCCTCCCGTTGGAATCCTTTGCAGCACCTCCACAAAGTTGAAGATATTGGCATAACCCCGGCTCCCGCTCTTGGCATAAAGAAGGTTGCAAAGCCCGATAATGGTATTGGCCTCGCTGTCGGAATAATAGCTGTTCCACAACCCATCAAACTCTTTCATAATGGCAGCCGCTTCTTCTCGCTCCTGCTTCGAAGTGGATGAGTTGAGATAGGTGGAAAGCTCGCCGAAAAAGGTAGTCTTGTCGGTCGAAAAATGGCCTTGAGCCAAGACTGGGGTCAGCCCTACAAACAAGGTCAAGGCAATGAAAAGGATTCCTTTTTTCATCGATTCAAAATATTAAAAACCAATTATCTAATAAACTCAGCGGCCACCCAGTTGTTGCGACTCAGGTGACGGCGATAGCGCAGACCGAGATGCTCGGCCTCGGCTTGGATACTGGCAAGGTCCTCGGTATAGAAACCACTGAAGAATATGTGTGCCTGGGGCTTCATCGCTTCAACATAACAATGCATGTCGCGCAAGAGGATGTTGCGGTTGATGTTGGCCAACACGACATCGAACTGTCCGTCGATGGCCAAGGCATCGCCAAGCACGATCTCAATGTCGGCGACACCGTTCAGCTCACAGTTGGTGAAGGCGTTGCGGTAAGCCCATTCGTCGTTATCGATGGCCACGGTACGTGCCGCGCCCAACTTCTTGGCGAGGATGGCCAGCACCGCCGTGCCACTGCCCATATCGAGCACCGCCTTCTCTCGGAAGTCAGTCTCCAACATCAGCTGGATAATCTGGGCTGTCGTCTCGTGGTTGGCTGTGCCAAACGACATCTTGGGTTCGATGACCAGGTCGAACTCGAAGCTCGGGTCGGGCTCATGGAAAGGCGCACGCACACGGCACCGCTCGTTGACGACCACGGGCTGGTAGGAGGCCTCCCACAGCTCGTTCCAGTCCTTGTCGGGCATCTCCTCCACTTTGAGTAACTGGATGCCAAAGAAAGCGGGATCCGACAAAAGACTTACGACCGCATCATCATCACGGCTTTCGTCCGAGCAATAAGCTTTCAAGCAATGCTCCTCATCCATAAAGGAGTCGAAACCCATGTCGGCCAGCATCGTGGTCAGCATATCGTGCTGAATATCTGAACCCGGAGCAGTGAAACAGTATTCGAGTGTTTTCATTTTATTCTTTTTCAAACAAAACCTACAAAACTTTAAAAAGTATCCTTTTCCGTGTGGGCGGCTCCACAACCGTGTCGCCGCTGGAAATCCGCCTGTTGGCGAGCTTTCCCCAATCAAGAAAAGGTTTTGTCTGGTTTTGAGTGTTTTGTGATACTACTCTTCGCCGATATGTGAGGCTTGGTTGCAGATCGACACGAAATCGTCGGGCTTCAGCGAGGCGCCGCCGATCAAGCCGCCGTCAACGTCGGGCTGTGAGAATAACTCCGTAGCGTTCTTGGCGTTGCAGCTGCCACCATAGAGGATACGGATCTCGTCGGCCGTGGCCTCGTCGTAGTGTTCCTTGACGAGCGAACGGATGTAGGCATGCATCTCTTGCGCCTGCTCTGGTGTAGCGGTCTTACCCGTGCCGATGGCCCAGACAGGCTCGTAGGCGATGATGGCATCATAGATGGCATCGCCGTCGAGGTGGAACAAGCCCTTCTCAAGTTGTTCCTTGACGACCTCAAAATGACGGCCCGCCTCACGTTCCTCGAGCACCTCGCCAACACAATAGATGGGCGACATGCCGTTCTCGATCAGGCGATTGATCTTCTCGGCCAAGATCTCGTTGGTCTCGCCAAAGTATTTTCTTCTTTCGCTGTGGCCCACGATGCAGTAGTCCACATCGATGGATTTCAGCATCTTGGCCGACACCTCTCCCGTGTAGGCGCCCTTGTCGTAGGCACTACAATTCTGCGCACCCACGTTGAAACGTTGCTCGTCGAACTCAAAGTCGGTCAGCAATTCGAGATAAGGATAGGGTGGGCAGATGATGACTTCGCAATTCAGTTCGTCCTGTTCATCAAGACGGTCAAGGATGTCGTCGACCAGGTTTTGGGCCTCGTCGAAAGTGAGGTTCATTTTCCAGTTTCCAGCTACGATTTTGCTTCTCATGATAATATCGGTTTTAAGATTGTTTTAAAATGCCAAAAATACGAATTTTTCAATTACTAAATGAATTTTTCTACCTTTGCATTTCAAAACTATGGACTCCAAAATGAAAAAGGCTTTGTTTCTGTTCGCCCTGGCATGGTTGGTTGGTGTAGCTTACGCCCAGGAGGAGCTCACGCCCCTCGTTTCGGACCGCCCGGGCCACAGCTGGGATGCCGAAGTGGCACCGCATGGCAAACTCATCTTGGACGACGGTTTCTGCTTCGAGAAGGCTGCCGACGAAGCCCGCACTTTCACGCTCAGCAATGTCACGCTTCGATACGGCCTTTTCGAGAACATGGAACTGTATGTAGGCACCGAATTCCTACTACATAACGAAGTCACAACCGCGAAGCCTGGCTTCAGCATCGCCCCCCTTGTCGTCGCGACAAAAATCAGGCTTTACGAAGGCTCGGGTGTCCTTCCTGCAATAGGTGTCTTGGCCGAGCTCAGGTCACACCACATCGGGACAAGAGACATGCTCCCTTCCTATCCCGCTCCATCGGCTTACTTACTTTTCGAGCATACCATCGGCGAACGTTTCTTTCTATACTACGACGCTGGATTGGAATGGGATGGCGAGACCGCCGCACCAACGACTTATCTCTCCCTATGTTTAGGCTACAACATCACCGAAAGCGTCGGCATCCTTGCAGAGAGCAACAACTACCTCCATTCCGTTGACGGCAACCAATATTTGACCGAATTGGGGTTCTTTTGGCTTGTGTCACGCCGTGTTCAACTCGACCTCGAAGCCGACTTCGACCTAATGAATCTCGGGAACTATTATGCCATTGGCTGTGGCGTGTCGTGGCTCATCAACTAATAGCCGGCTCATTTCACCCGGATCTTCCTGCCCTTCCACATCTTGGTGGTTTTCTTGAATCCGTTGAGCTTGCATAGGATGGACACCGTGGTATAGTTCTCCACAGCGATGGATGCCAGCGTCTCCCCTTTCTTGACGATGTAATACTTCTTCCGTTCTCTGAAGGGAGGATAGACCGCCTCCACGAATTCCACATTGAAACTTTTGTCGAAATCGTCATACGCCACGTCCAAGATGTCCTTCGACATGGAGAACGACCTGTTGACAGGGCGGCCCTTGTCTTTCAAGGAATGCGAGAACAGCCACTTGTAGGTCTGATCGAGATAGAACACACGGGCCAACCGCGAATGGTTGATGCCCTCCATGCGGTCGTAGATGAGTCGTGTGGTGTCGCCGCAAGCGCGTATCGAGTCGACCACACGGTCGGAGCAGCGCACCGGCACCAGTTCATCGGCTGTGCCGTGGATGATCCATAGCGGCAAGGTGGACAAACCACACAGCTCCTTGCCCGAGGCGCCGCCACACATCGCTATGGCCGCCGCCACGCGCTCGGGATAGGCTGCGGCGACATCCATAGTGCCGTAGCCGCCCATACTCATACCCAACACATAGAAGCGGTTGGTGTCGACCTTATAGTGGTCGTCGACCCAGTCATACAAGGCCATCACTCTCTTGGGTTCCCAGGCAGTCTGGGCTTGAGGTGCAACCACAATCGCATCGATGGCACGCCCACGCATCAAGGCATTGATACAGCCATAGCGAAGCACCATTTCCAACGAGTCGCCACTCAAACTCTTGCCGTGCAAAAACATCACCACAGGCAGCTCTTCCGCCTTCTCGTAACTGTCGGGCAGATAGAGCCAGAAGTCATATCCTCCCTCGACGAAGCCACGGCATGCCATGATCTGCGCCACCGAAGTCAACGGCAGCATCAGCAGCATCAATATCAAGAAGAACAGCTTCCTCATGGTTCGATTCTTTTATTTGCTTTCAACAAAAAGCAACTTGCAACGGCACACCTCTATCGGGTCCCCTTTTGCATTCTCAGTCTTCACCAAACGTACGCAATATTCATTCTCAGCGGTTTGCTCGCGGTAGAAGCCCAGCAGGTCGCCTTGGTGCGCCTCGGCCACATAGGCAATCTCGAAGCGTTTTAACCGATGCTCACGATACCAATCGATGTCCCACAGGTCGAGCACATGCTCGATGTATTTCACCGAGTTGACGTGACCGTTGATGTCGATGTCGTTGTAATTGACACCGATAGTACGCACCAACTCGTCATCGCCCGTCATCTTCACGCGACCGCCTTTCTCGATGGGGCATGGCTTGTCATCCACAATCCAATTGTTGATGGCGCCGTTGTCGATGCTGAAGATGTCGGTGGGCTGCCTCGTCTCAGTATCGATCATGGCCCAAATGGAACGACCGTAGCCATACACCCTGCCGTTGCCATCCGACACGCAGAAGTTGCGGCTGGTGAAGTATTTCATCGCGCTCTCCACCCATGTCTCCACGGTGTAACGCTCGTGTTGCGCAGGCATCTCCTCCATCTCGATGGCCAGCCGCGACAGCACCCACGAGCGGTTGATGGTCATCAGGTATTTCATCCCAAAGCCGCGGTCGGTCGAATGGAAGTCGGCAGCGTTGAGCATCTGATTGCCCAAATGCCCAAGGAACATCCGTCCCGAAAAGTCGCAATGGAACGGTTCCGCCGTGAATTCGTATGTACCGATTTTATGCATTTTTATTGTTATTGTCTGTAGACACGCGATTAATCGCGTCTCTACGAGATTCTTACGCGCGGGTCAATAATCCCATAAATGATGTCCACCACAATATTTACAATGATTAGCATGACCGCAATGAGCAGCACCGCACCCATGATGACTGGGAAGTCGTATTTGTCCAAGGCGTCGACCACCACCACGCCGATGCCCTTCCAGTCAAAGACGTACTCCACGAAGACCGCACCCGCCAAAAGGGAGGCAAACCAACCCGACACCGCCGTCACCACAGGATTCAAGGCATTACGCAAAGCATGGACGCAGATGACACGCCACGGCTTCAGGCCTTTGGCCCTTGCCGTACGCACATAGTCCATCGACATGGCTTCGAGCAAGGAGGTTCGCGTCAGCTCAGTCACCACGGCCAAGGGGCGCATGCCTAAGGTCAAAGCTGGCAGGATGAGGTTGCGTAGGCTGAGGAACTCTCCCCTGCCGTATTCGTCGACGGTGTAGAGGCTGCCTGTCATACCCAAGCCTGTATAACGTTCGAGCAAGAATCCGAAAATCCAGGCCATGAGGATGGCAGCGAAGAACGAGGGCAACGACATGCCGATGGTGGTGATAAACAACGTCAACTTGTTGAGGAACTTTGTGTTGACGACCGCCGCCAGGATGCCGATGACCAAGCCTAACACCATGGCGATGGAGATGGACACCGCCGCCAACAGCAAGGTGTTGGGAAATGCCTCGCCCAAGATGTCACCCACCCTGCGCTTGCTCTGGTACGACATCCGCAGATAGGGTGCCTTAAGCACCACAGCCGTCGAGCCAAGGGTGGCGATTTTGGCGTAACGGCCAATCTTGTCCAGCTTCTGCGTGCCATCCGAGACGTCGTAAAACGATATCGGGACCAAGTCGTTGAGATAGTCCACATATTGTTTTCCAAGGCTTTGGTTGAGGCCCAACTCTTCACGGATGGCATTCACCGAGGCCTCGTCGGCGCGTTGGCCGAGCATCATCTGGGCAGGGTCGCCGGGCAGGATATTGAACAGGAAAAACACCAATGTCGCGACACCCCATAGCACCGCGATACCGTATAGTAATTTCCTGATGATATAACTGCCCATGGCATCAGAAAGCTTTCAGCGCTTTTGAGAAGTCATATACACTCCACTTGTCTTTCACCAAGCCATTGTCCAACCAAATCAGTCCTGGATTGGAGCGCACTATGGTCTTGATTTCCAATTCGTCGGCAAGATACACGTCGTAAACGAAATCATACTTGGCGCGCAGCTGTTCCACCTCCTCGGGCTCGGCGGCTACGGTCCACAGCACCACGAAGTCTTTCGTCGCCGCTGCCTCTGCAATCTGGCGCATCTTCTCCCAGTCCTTCTCGGTCACCTTGCTCAGGTCGTGCGAGGTGAACATCAGCAGGTTCTCGGTATTCAGTACCAGATCGGTAACGTCGTTGCCGTCTTCGTCAAGGGCGGTGAAGCCTAGGTAGTCGGCGCCTCCTTCGGTACGTTGCTCGACAAACTCCCACTGCGACATCCACACCGAGTCGTTCCAAGGATAGTTGGGCGAGAGATACTCCTGGGTCTCACGCGTGGCCTTGTTGCGATAGGTGACATACACCTTGTTTTCGACGGGTGCCTCAGCGTTGAGTTGCCTGCCCACCTTCCAGTTCATGAAGTCGATGACGGGCAGATGGCGGTAGTTGTAGATCTCAAAGCCCAAGAACGCGGCGGCAAAAGCAAGTCCGATTAGGAACTGCAGGCCCTTGCCGAGATGGTTCTCCAAACGTTTATTATTCAATATCAACGGGATAAGCACCGCATCGATGACGAGGTTCTTATAGAAGGTCTGCCAATTGGTCATCTTGATGGCCGAGCCGAAGCAGCCACAGTCGGGCACGAGGTTATAGAGCGCATCGAAGAGCGTCGTGAAGGTGAAGAACAGCATCAGCAAGGTGGCTCCTAATACCGCCAACCTTGGGAATATCTTGGTTATCAAGCAGAAGCCGACGATAAACTCCGCCAAGATCAGCATCATGGCCAGCACCATGGCCGCATTGTTGAGCCATGTCATGCCATAGGCCGAGAGATAGTCGAGCATCTTGTATTTGGTCCCCAACGGGTCGATGCCTTTCGTGAAGCTGCTGAAGATAAACAGGGCACCCACCAGGAAACGGCAGATGAAGAGGGTGCCATCGCCATAGCTCTTCTTGGCGAAGAACGGTAGCAGCAGGTTGACCAGCAGGATGGCGAGGAACCAAAGGTGGTATTCAGGCAGGAAATAGATGCCTACCGCCGAGGCCAAGGCGATGAGGATGCTGATCCAAGGCAAGGGTGAGGTTTTCTTTTTCATGGCGATTCGATTTTTCGCTTATTCGCCCAACAGGATAAGGGCAAACACCGCGTAGTTGATCATATCGTAATAATTAGCATCAAGGCCTTCCGAGACGAGGGTCTTGCCGCCATGGTCCTCGATGCTCTTGGTGCGCAGCACCTTGCTCATGATGAGGTCGGTGATGGAGCTCACGCGCATGTCGCGCCACGCCTCGTCATAGTCGTGGTTCTTGCGGTTCATCAGCTCGTAAGCCTCGTTGGTCACCTTGTCGAACAGGGCTGTGGCTTCCTCCGCCGTCAGGTCGGGCTGGTCGACCACCCCTAGCTGCAGTTGGATGACACCCATGGCCGCATAGTTGACGATGCCGACAAACTCAGGCTCGATGCCTTCGTCGACGAGACGTTCGCTCGTCGTCTGCAAGGTCCTGATTCTCTTTACCTTGATAAAGATCTGATCGGTAATCGAAGGCGTACGCAGGATGCGCCAGGCCGGACCGTAGTCCTTCATCTTGTCGACGAACATCTTGCGGCATTGGGCCAACACCGACTGAAACTGGGCTTTTGTATCTTTTTGTGCTTGCATTGTGCTATGATTTGATTCTGCAAAAATAAAACAATTTGGCAAAACCGAGGCAAATAATTTGAAAAAGCCAAACGGCAATACGGCATCACTCCTCGACGATGCGCACGCGCCTCAAGTCCAGCAGGTTAGTCGGGTTGCTACCCATGTCCTTCACGCGCTTGTTGACGAAGCGCAGCACCTCGTCGTAGAACAGCACCACCACGGGCGCGTCCTGCATCATTAGGCTGTCCATCTCGGTGTAGTAGCGGGCACGCTGCTCCACGTCATTGCAGAGCAGGGCTTGGTCATACATCTTGTCGTACTTGGGATTGGTGTAATGCGTGTAGTTAGGCCCAGCAGGACAGTGATTCGATGTCGTGAACAGCGAGAGGTAGTTTTCACCATCGGGATAGTCGGCCACCCACGAGGAGCGGAAGAAGGGCAGGCTACCGTTGGCTCTCATGCTGCGCATCGTGGCAGGCGGCATCACCTCCATCTTGCATTGTAGGCCGATCTGTTCCACCTGACTCTGCACGAGTTTTCCAATGTCGGCATAGTCGGCCACGGTGGAGAGCTGCAAGAGATAGCCTTCCAGGTGATTTCCGGCCACCAAACGCTGCGCCCTCTTCAAGTCGTAGCCGTAGCCGATGGTGCTACTGTGTCCAGGCAGGCCCACAGGAATCATGCCGCCCGTGCCAGGCTCGCCAATGCCATTGCGCAGATAGCGCAGCATCTTCTCACGGTCGATGCACAGGCTGACTGCTTGACGCAAAGCTCGCGCACGATCGGGACCCAGCGGGTCATTGGGATCGATGAAGAAGGAGAAATACTCAGTATTCAGATAAGGTTCCGTGATGAGTTCGATCTTGTTTTCGTATTTCTTGCGCAACTCGCCGTCGTAGGTCAGCAACTCGTCCTTATAGCGTGCGTCGATGCCCGACATAAAGTCGAACTTGCCCTTGACGAACTCAAGAAATGCCACCTGCTTGTCGATGAGGAAGCTGACGGAGACGGCATCGATATAGGGTAGCCTCTCCCCTTTCGCATCGCACTCAAAATAGTCGGGATTCTTGCGGAAGACGAGCTTCACCCCTTCTTTCCAATACTGGAACTTGAACGGTCCCGTCCCCACGGGATGGCTGCGGAAGTCATCGCCGTAGTATTCGATGGCTTCGTGCGGCACCACCGAGGCATAGGTCATCGAGAGGATACCCAAGAAAGGCGGGAACGGCTTGGCCAACTCAATTTGGAAGGTGGTGTCGTCCAAGGCAGTGAAGGCATAGTGGTCGTCGTCGTGCTTGACGGAAGAAAAGATCCAAAGTCCAGGGGAATTCAAACGCTTGTCGACGACACGGTTGAAGGAATAGACGAAGTCTTGGGCTTTAACAAAACGAGTCGGCCCTTCGACGGGCTCAACGACCTTAGCTTCATCATTCTGTGAAGGTCCCTGAGCCTGTCGAAGGGCCGACTGATAGAAGCAAGTATCCTCATGAAACCGCACATCATCACGCAGATGGAAGGTATAAGTCAAGCCATCCTCGCTGACGTCCCACGACTTGGCCACCATCGGGACGAGGTTCAT
>CAMYYV010000027.1 GCA_947303625.1 uncultured Bacteroidales bacterium
ACGCCTGCCGTCGTAACATCGACATCAACCTGATCCTGTTCAACAACCGTATCTATGGTATGACCAAGGGTCAGTTCTCGCCCTGCACCTTCCGTGGCACGAAGACCAAGACTTCGCCGCAAGGTACTTACGAAGACCCGTTCAATCCTGGCGAACTCGCCATCGGTGCCAAGGCTACCTTCTTTGCCCGTGGCGTGGATATCAACCCCAAGGAGCTGAGCGAAATCTTCTGGGAGTCGTACAAGCACGATGGCATCGCCGTGACCGAGGTCCTGCAAAACTGCATGATCTTCTCCAACGGCGTGCACGAAAACATCACCGGCAAGGACGTCCGCGACGACATGCAGGTGAAGTGCGTCCACGGCCAGCCGCTCATCTTCGGCAAGAACCGCGACAAGGGTATCCGCCTGAACGGCAACCAACTTGAAGTGGTGAAGATTGGCGAGAACGGCATCACCGAGAAAGACCTGCTCGTCCACGACAAGACCACCGAAGACACGGGTATCCACATGATGCTGGCACACATGATGCCGCCTCATTTCCCCGTCGCCATTGGTGTCATCCGCGACGTGAAGGCTCCGACCTTCAACGACAGCCTTGACCAAGTCATCGCCAACGAGAAGGCCGCCTCGAAGATCCACAACATGGATGACCTGCTGAACAGCGGCTCCACTTGGACCATTGAGTAAAGGCCCCTGAGCCTGTCGAAGGGCCGACCAATAGAAGTGTCGACCTTGAAAACTGAAAAATCCTGCTCCTTTGGCGGGATTTTTCTTATTTTTGGATGATAGCTGAACGTTTTTCATCTTAATTTGGAAATAATGATTACTTTTGCAATATGAAGACAAAAAAAGAATATATTGAATTGATTGAAAATCAAGAAGATGAATTAAGGAAAGACTTTGGAGTTCGTTCACTTCGTTTGTTTGGTTCAGTGTCTCGTGATGAACAGGAGGAGGGAAGTGATGTTGATGTTTGTGTGGAGATGGAACCTCGTGCCTATTTGATAGTTAGCTTGAAGCGGTTTCTTGAACATCTTTTGGGTTGTCCGGTGGATGTGGTGAGAATGCATGAGCACATGAATCCTTATTTATTACAAGAAATCAATAGAGATGGAATTTACGTCATCAAGTAAACGGGATAGAGTAATTGGTATTTTTCAACAAATTGAGAACGCCATTGGGCAACTCAAGGATTGGAATGCTAATATTGAGACGGCCGAGGATTATTATTTGTCACCCGATGGAATGCAAAAGCTTGCTGCCAGTTGCATGTTAATTGAAGCAATAGGCGAGGGCGCTCATCAAATTGATGGAATGACTGATGGAAAACTGTTACCTGAACGTCCAGAAATCCCTTGGGAAGATGTCGTTGGTATTCGAAACCATATTGCACACGGCTATTTTGACATTGATGGTGAAGTTGTGCTGATGGTTGTACGTCAAGATCTTGACCCATTGCTTGAAGCGGTAAAGTATTTCATCAATTCAATATAGGCATTTCTTTTTCAATGAAAATCCCCTTCAAACCTGGAACACTGATTTACCCTCTGCCCGCCGTGATGGTCACCTGCGGCGACTGTGAGGAAAACTACAATATCATCACCGTCGGCTGGACGGGCACCATCTGCTCCGACCCGCCTATGTGCTATATCTCTGTCCGCAAGGAACGCCATTCACATGATATTATCTTGAAGAATAAGGAGTTCGTCATCAACCTGACCACGGAGGACCTGGCCGCAGCCACGGACTGGTGCGGTGTGCGCTCAGGCCGTGATTACAATAAGTTCAAGGAGATGCACCTGCATACGGAACCTGCACAAATCGTGAAAGCACCCTTGATTGCAGAATCACCGTTGAGCATCGAGTGCAAGGTGGTGGAGGTGAAGGAACTGGGCTCGCATGATATGTTCATCGCCGAGGTGGTGGCCATCAATGCGGAGGAAAAACTCATCGACAAGGGCACGGGTGCCTTCCAATTGAATCACGCTAAGCCATTGGCTTATTCTCATGGTAAGTATTACGGTCTTGGTGAGAAGATTGGCGGCTTTGGTTTCTCGGTGAAGAAAAAGAAATAACCATGCTCGACCAATTTCAGGCATATATTAATAGGTATCATCTCATTGCCGAGGGCGACAAACTCATTCTGGCCCTTAGCGGTGGTATCGACTCCATGGTTTTGGCGGATATGCTGCAGAAAGCCAAGATGGAGTTTGTCGCGGCGCACTGCAATTTCCATTTGCGTGGCGCGGAGTCGGACGGGGATGACTGGTTTGTCCGCAAGTTCGCGGAAAAGCATGGAATCCAATGCTTTGTGAAGCATTTTGAAACAGAGAAATACGCTGAAAAATATGGGATTTCCATCGAGATGGCTGCCCGGGACTTGCGTTATGCTTGGTTTGAGCAGTTGAGAAAGCAGTTAGGCTATGACAAAATCGCTGTAGCCCATCATGCCGATGATCAAGCCGAGACTTTTTTCATCAACCTGTTGCGTGGTGCAGGTATACGTGGCCTGAAAGGCATGCGACCACAAAATGGTGTTATCATTCGTCCTTTGCTATGGGCTTCGCGGGAGCAAGTCCGAAAGTATGCAGTTGAAAACCATATCACTTGGCGAGAAGACCATACCAATGTGGAGACGGTCTATCTGCGCAACAGAATCCGCAACCAGCTGTTACCTGTTTTCGACGAATTGCAACCTGAAGCGCGACAAGGCCTGTATAAGTCTTTGGAACATCTTGCCTCTGAGAATGAACTGTATAGGGCTTTGTTGAATGAAAAGCTGGGGCAGATTGTGGAGCAAGAAGGTGGTGTTCAGAGGTTACCTTATATGGCATTATTGTCTGATGCTGTCGGCCCTTCGACGGGCTCAGGGACCTCGGTTTTTTCATTTCAACTTCTTTTTGAATGGCTCAGACAATATGGTTTTAACACCGATCAATGCCAATTCATTTACGAAGCCATCGGTATAGGCATTGGAAACCAATATTGCTCGTCTACTCATAGAGTTGTTGTCGGCAGAGATGATTTGCAACTTTTTGAAATAAAGGAAAATACAAACGACGAAATCCTAATCGAGATAGGAGAGGAGGAAATCCTTTCGCCCGTGCATCTTCGTTTTTCCAAGTTGGAGAAGAATGCTGATTTCGTCATTGACAAATCTCCCGAAGTGGCGCAACTGGACTACGACAAGCTCCGTTTCCCCTTGACTTTGCGCCATTGGCAGCACGGCGACCGTTTCCATCCCTTGGGTATGAAAAGCTCCAAACTGTTGAGCGATTTCTTTGTGGATCTGAAGTTTTCGGAATTTCAGAAACAAAATGTTTGGCTGTTGGTTTCCGCAGATGGCGACATCCTTTGGGTGGTAGGTTATCGCATTGATGACCGCTTCAAGATTGTCGACGACACAAAGGCCGTTCTTGAATGCAGATTATTCCGTTTATGAGAACGGTGTCGCCATTCTTTGTCGGCAAAATGATATTTTTTCTCGGTCATGTTGTAAATCTTATTATTTTTGCACCTCATTACATATAATTGTTTGCAAACAAATTACATTTACTTATGAAACGACTGATTTTCTGCCTGTTGATGGCCTTCCTAGCTGTTGTGCCCCCGCAGGTCCGGGCACAGATTATCGAACCTGTCAAATGGTCGATTACCATCCAAGACCTCAACGATTCGGAATTTGACCTGGTGGCCACGGCTACCATTGATCCCGAGTATCACATCTATTCCACCTCCATGCCTGACTTGGCTCCGTTGCCGACGGTGTTCGACATCAAGGCGTCGGAGTTCTTCGAGCCGGTGGGCGAGGCCCGCGACCTCACCGAGGTGGAGATGTTTTATGACGACATCTTTGAAACAGAATACAAGCAATTCGCTGGCACGGCGCAGTTTGCCCAAACCTTCCGCAAGTTGAAGGACGGCTCATTCCCCATCACGGGCGAGATCACCTATCAGGCCTGCAAGGACGGACAATGCGTCTCGCTGACCGAGGACGTCGACTTGCAATATGGCGTGATTGAGGCTGCCGAGCCAAGCACCGAGAAGTCTAACATTTGGGCCATGATTCTCGAAGCCATCCTTTGGGGTTTTGCCGCCCTGCTCACACCCTGTGTGTTCCCGATGATTCCTATGACCGTGTCGTTCTTCATGCATGGTGAGGGCGAGAGCAAGGCACAAGGACGTTTCAAGGCTTTCATGTATTTCGTTTTCATTGTCGCCCTCTATACCCTGCCGATCGCCATCATCATCTTTGTGACTTGGCTCGTGGGCGGCAACAGTATCACTGCCGACATCTTCAACTGGCTCGCCACACACTGGCTGCCAAACATCATCTTCTTCCTCGTGTTCATGATCTTTGCGGCCTCGTTCTTTGGTGCCTTCGAAATCACATTAGGAAGCAATATGGTGAACAAGAGCGACAGCAAACAAAGCACCAAGAACCTCGGTGGCATCTTCTTTATGGCCTTGACTCTGGTCTTGGTGTCGTTTGCCTGTACAGGCCCCATCGTGGGCACGGTGCTCATCAAGTCGACCTCAGGCGAGTTTTGGGCTCCTATCGTGACAATGTTTGCCTTTGCTGTGGCCTTCGCCCTTCCGTTTGCCCTTTTCGCCTTCTTCCCGAACCTGCTGCAGCGCCTGCCTAAAAGCGGTGGCTGGCTCAACTCGGTGAAGGTGGTGCTGGGCTTCATAGAAGTCGCACTCGGCTTCAAGTTCCTCAGCGTGGCCGACCAGACCTACCACTGGCATCTGCTCGACCGTGAGGTATATCTTGGCATCTGGATTGTGTGCTTCACCTTGCTTGGTCTCTACCTGCTTGGCAAACTGCGCTTCAAAGGGGAAAAAGAAGTCAAGGAACTGGGTGTGTTCCGCCTGGTGCTGATTATCATTGACTTCACCTTCGTCATCTATATGATCCCAGGCATGTGGGGCGCTCCGTTGAAAGCTCTCTCCGGTTATCTGCCGCCTAAGCAGACCCTTGACTTTGACCTTAATAGAATCATTGAAGAGAATAGCGACAAGGTCATAGAATATGTGGATGCCAAGTTTGCCAATATGGCGGTGGCACCGCAAGGCGAAGCTGTCGCCACGGAAGTGTTTGACGAGGAACCGAAATATGCCGACCTCTTCCACCTGCCTCACAACTTGAAGGGCTACTTCGACTATGACCAGGCCTTGGCCGCCGCGAAAGCCACTAACAAGCCGATCTTTGTCGACTTCACAGGCCACGGTTGCGTCAATTGCCGCGAGATGGAAGCCAACGTGTGGAGTGATCCACGCGTGAAAGAGATGCTGCGTAACGACTTCGTCATTTGCGCCTTGTATGTCGACGACAAGACTTCCTTGCCCAAGGAGGAATGGTACACTTCGACCTACGATGGCAAGGAAAAGAAGACCATCGGCCGCAAGTATGCCGACTTCCAGATCTCGAAGTTCGGTACCAACGCGCAACCGTACTACTGCCTGATGGACCACAACGGCAACCTGCTAATGAAGCCCCGCGCCTACGACCTCGACAAGGACGCTTTCGTGAACTTCTTGAAGGATGCACTCAAAAACTTCAAGGAAGGATCCTATTATCAGCATGTTGTAGACTAAACCGATGCTTGCCATGAAGAAGCTATTGTTCTTTCTTGTGGTGTTGGCAACGATGATGACCGAGGTGCATCCTGTGATGGGATGTACCTCGGTCATCGTTTCGGGTCGTGTCACCAAAGACGGCCGACCGATGATTTTCAAGCATCGTGACTCGGGCAAGCAGCATAATATGATGCTTGTCGTTCAGGGACAGCGATACCGGTACCTTGCTTTGGTCAATGCCAACGACACCAAACCTGTCAATGTGTGGGGAGGCCATAACGAAGCGGGCTTTGGCATCGTCAATACTGCGGCCTACAACCTCAACGGCAACGGTGGTGATACCGACGGCGATGGCATCTTGATGCGTAAGGCCTTGGAACTCTGTGCTACGCTGGAGGACTTCGAGTGTCTCCTTGACACGGTGAAGAAACCCTGCGATGTCAACTCCAACTTCGCCGTATTGGATGCCAAGGGTGGCTGTGCCTATTACGAGATGGGTAACTATAAATATGTGAAATTCGACGTCAACGACCCCACCATTGCCCCCGATGGCTACCTGATGCGCACCAACTTCGGCACCACTGGCAACCATAAACTGGACCAAGGCGTGGAACGCTACCAGGCCATCACCGATTTCATGGCTGAGGCTTGTAAGGCAGGGAACCTCGAACACGACTATCTCGTCACCCACATCTCACGTTATCTGAAGCATGGTGTGACCAAAAACGACATGTATGATCACATGCCTGAGTCGGAGAAAAACACCAAGTATTTCTCATTTCACGACTACATCACTCGCTATAACTCGGCATCGGTAATCCTCGTTCAAGGAGTCCGTCCCGACGAGTCACCGCTCAACACCGTCAGTTGGACCATCATGGGTTGGCCTCTGTCCACTGTGGCGATGCCTCTGACGCTGTTGCCGTCTGGCAAGTTGCCGGCATTGGTGACTGACGATGGCACCGGACATTCTCGTCTCTGTGAGATGGGCCTTCAGCTCAAGTCGCGTGTCTTCTCTTTGAAAAAAGGCAACAACACGAAGTATTACGGAAATCTCGCGCCGCTGATAAACAAGCAGGGGACGGGGATGCTGCAACAGATTCTGCCCATAGAGGAGGATGTGATGCGTCGAGGTGAAGCAGCCATTACTGCTTGGCGGACAGAAAAAGATGCCCAAGCGGTGGAGGCGTATTACGATTGGGTGGACACTTACCTCACAGAACAATACAAGAGCAGGTTTGGGGTTGAATGAAAAACAAAAAGGAGAGCCGAGGCTCTCCTTTTTTTCATTTTGACATAACGCAGGTTTATGCCAGCTCGCCGCCTTTGGCGAAATGCTGATAGAAGGCGATGATGGTCTCGATGCCTTTGTAGAAGTGGTCAAGACGGTAGTTTTCGTTGGGCGAGTGGATGGCATCTTCACCAAGGCCGAAGCCCATGAGGATGGACTTGATGCCCAACACTTTCTCGAAGGTGGAGATGATCGGGATACTGCCGCCTGAGCGCATCGGAATGGGTAGCTTGCCGTAGGTGTCCATGTAGGCGGCTTCGGCGGCTTTGTATGCTGGCAAGTCGATGGGGCAGCCGTAGGCCTGTCCGCCATGCAACGGCGTGACTTTCACGGTGACGTACTTGGGAGCGTTCTTTTCCAAGTATTTCTTCACCAACACTGCAATCTTCTCATGGTCTTGGTTGGGCACGAGGCGGCACGACAGCTTGGCGTAGGCCTTCGAAGGCAGCACGGTCTTCGAGCCTTCGCCCGTGTAGCCACCCCACATGCCGCAGAGGTCGAAGGTGGGACGGATGCCGACGCGTTCGATTTTGGTGTAGCCTTTCTCTCCACGTAAGGCTTTCACCCCGAGTCCTGCCTTGTAGCTCTTCTCGTCGTAGGGAGCCATGTTCAGTAGCTGGCGCTCGCGGCGTGAGCATGTGACCACGTCGTCGTAGAAATGTGGGATGGTGATGTGGTTGTTCTCATCCATACATTTGGCGATCATCTCGCAGAGGGTGTTGAGCGGGTTGGCTACGCTGCCACCGAAGAGGCCGGAGTGCAGGTCGGCATTGGGGCCTGTGACTTCGATCTCCCAGTAAGCGAGGCCTCTCAAACCCGTGGTGATGCTCGGAACATCGGTGGCAATCATCGAGGTGTCGGACACAAGAATGACATCGGCCTTGACCAGGTCTTTATACTCCACGACCCACTTCGAGAGGCTGCCCGAGCCGATTTCTTCCTCACCTTCGAGCATGAACTTCACGTTGCAGGGGAGGGTGTTGGTCTTCACCATGGTTTCGAAGGCCTTGGCGTGCATGAACGACTGGCCTTTGTCGTCGTCGGCGCCGCGGGCCCAAATCTTACCGTCCTTGATGACAGGCTCAAACGGGTCGGTGTGCCACTGATCGATAGGGTCGACGGGCATCACGTCGTAGTGACCGTAAACCAAGACGGTGGGCAGCTTCGGGTCGATGATCTTCTCGCCGTAAACGATGGGGTTGCCTTCGGTGGGCATCACCTCGGCTTTGTCGGCCCCGGCGGCCATGATGGCGTCGCGCCAGTATTCTGCACAACGGATCATGTCTGGCTTGTGTGCCGATTCTGAACTGATGGAAGGGATTCTGATCAAGCCAAAGAGTTCCTCAAGGAAACGCTCTTTGTTGGCTTCAATGTAGTTGTTGGTGATTTGCATAATTATTATAATTAGTGATTTCAAGATTTGGATATCTTGGGACAAAAATAGTGTTTTTTATTGAGATTTTTCCAAAAGAGAAAAATGCTAAACAAAATTGTTTATATTTGCAGCACAAAAAGTAATACTAAATTTAGATAATTAATGAACCGAAGAGCCTAATGGGATATAACTTGGCAAATAGATGTATGAAAAATCGTGTTTTGAAAGACAAACGGATTTACAAAGTCATAATGGTTTTTGTATTTGTTTTTATTGCTGGGATTTGTCAAGCTCAAAAATGGAGCGATATGACATATTGGCTTAGTACAGAAAGAGGTGCCAAACAATTGGCTGAACTTGCTCATCCTATGCACGATTATATTAAGCATAGTGTGGTATCAACGACTTCGGACTATATAATTATTGAAATAAGGTTTGCGAGTGGAGCTCGGGCATATTGGTCTAAGTATAAAGTATATAAAGGTGTATATCATGGAGAGGTTTTCTTTAAGGACATTGATGTTCTAAGCGAGGGATCTATATTCGATTCATTCAACGCATTGGAGAAAATCACAGATATCAGGTCTGAGTTTGATGTTGCACCTGATGAAGTAGATGAAATTATGAGATATTTTCACAATTGCACATGGTATGTAGCACGGGGTGAATATCGGGCAGCTCTTCTTCTGTCAAGTTATTGTTATGATTATTATAATTAATAATTTGAGTAGATTTGTGTCAGAATTAAAGTGTTAGGATGATATGTATTAATTAACGTCCATTTGTTAAGGAATAGACTACTTTAACCTATCCTCTCGTCAAAACCATTGATGGGAGGTTTTTTTTGTATTCAAACTCAAAGAGTATTGTTTCAACCAAGTCTCAACATTTTATTTGAGCCGTTCTCTTATTCTAACGCTTTTAGTCTTCCTCAAACCATTTCAACTCGATGGTCTCCCCGTCAAACACCGCATAAGTGAAGTCATAAATCCAATTGCCCACTATGGTGGTCAAGGCATGGTCACCGGTTTGGTATTGCATGGGTTTGTGTTGGTGGCCGAAGACGAAGAAGTCGATGCTCGGGTCAAGGTTGGCTTGCTCCTTGGCATATTGATAGAGGCGGGTGTTGGGGATGTCGTCGTAATAGCCGCGTTCCACCTCGTTTTTCAGTTTCTTTAAGCGGTGCTTGTGTGACCATCTCAAAGCCAAACCAATGCCGATATCAGGATGAACTTGCTTGAACAGCCATTGGTTGAACTTGCATTCAAACATCTTTTTTAAGAACTTGTAGCCTTTGTCGCCAGGACCTCTGCCGTCGCCATGGACCAAAAAGAAATTCTTGCCTTTGATGGTCTTTACGACAGGCTCGCGGTGCAGCTCGATTCCAAGTTCGTCATGCAGGTAGCCGAAACTCCACAGGTCATGGTTGCCGATGAACATGTGGACAGGGATGCCCGCGTCAGTGAACTCGGCCAATTTGCCTTGCAGCCTGACAAAGCCCTTAGGAATCACGGTCTTGTATTCGAACCAGAAGTCGAAGAGGTCGCCCATCAGGTAAAGCTCCTCGCAATCGGGACGGATTTCATCCAAGAAGCGCAACAACTTACGCTCGCGCTCATGGCTGTCCTCAAGCGTGGGGATGCCCAAATGGAAATCGGTGACGAAATAAACGGCCATCAGAACTTGATTTCGGACGAGCGGCGGATGAGTTCCGTGATGAGGGTGATAAGTTTCGGCTCGACGGCGTTCACAGCTTTGATGACTTCCTCATGGGTGATGTTGGTGATGTGGTCTACACCGAAGATATTACCCATGTCAGAGACGATGGACAGGCCAAAGACGGGCAACTTGCCTTGACGAGCCACGATGACTTCAGGTGTGGTCGACATGCCGATGGTGTCGGCGCCGATGATGCGGAAGTAACGGCACTCGGCAGGGGTCTCGTAGGTCGGACCCGTGGTGGAACAATACACGCCGTGTTGCACCCAGATACCTTTCTCCATAGCAATTTCGTCGGCCAACTTGATAAGGCGTTTGTCGTATGGCTCGCTCATGTCGGGGAAACGCTCGCCGAAACGGTCGTCATGCGGTCCGATGAGCGGGTTGGGCATGGCGTGGATCTGGTCGTTGATGATCATGATGTCACCTACCTTGAAGTTGGGATTCAAACCGCCTGCGGCATTGCTGAGGATGAGGAACTGGATGCCCATTTGCATCATCACGCGGATGGGGAAGACCACCTCGCTCATCGGGTATCCCTCGTAATAATGGAAACGTCCCTGCATGGCGATGACCTTACGCCCGGCGATAGTGCCGAACAGCAATTGGCTCTGGTGGCCTTTCACCGTCGAGATGGGGAAGTTGGGAATTTCAGAATAGGGGATGGCAAATTCCACAGCGATGCCGTTGGCCAATCCACCCAAGCCGGAGCCTAACACGACGCCGACCTCGGGCTTGAAGCCGTTGGTTTTCTTATTGATGAAATCAACTGTGGTGAGCATTCTTTCGTACATAATTCAATATTTCTTCGTTAAACTTTTCTTCTTCATGGAAACGCACGCTGACGGGCAAAACGTATAGCGGCACGCGTTCTAACTGACAAAGATAGGGAGATTTTTGCAATCGCGAGGCATCTTTTTCAGTAGTGACGATGATTTTCTTCGTCCCAGCAAGGTCAGCAAAGCGTTTTGTGATGTCCTCCACATCTTTCTCCGAATAGGGGTGATGGTCGGCAAAATGCAGAAAATCAGCTGTTTTAAAGTGTTTTTTTATTTCTTTTTCAAAAGGCTCGTGTTTGGCGATACCGCAAAACGCCATTGCGGCATCGGCTTCCTCAGCGGGTAGTTGCCGTGCCGATTCGTTCAAGGGTTGCAAAGGCAAGTATTCCAGATAGGAGAAGAAGACATTTTGCCCTTCTCTTGGCCTCAACTTGCCGACGATCCGTTGCTTCTCCGTCTCGTCCAAGTCTTTTGGGACCTTGCTGACCACGATAATATCTGCGCGTTTGGCTGCCCACCTCACATCGCGTAAGGTGCCAGTTGGAACGAGGAAGTCGTCGCAATAGAGATGCTGGTATTCAGTCAATAAGATGTTTAATCCTGCCTTGAATTTCCGATGCTGGAAGGCATCGTCGAGAAGGATGACTTCGGGGATGTTGTTGCTCTTGAGCAGCTTTCTTACGCCATCTACGCGGTCTTCGTCCACCGCAACTTGAATCTCAGGGAACTTCATGAAATATTGCAGCGGCTCGTCGCCCAGGTCCTCGTAATTGCTTGATGTATCAGCTTGCCTAAATCCTTTTGTCTTCCTGCCGTAGCCTCGACTCAAGGTCGCCACGCGGTATTGGTCTTTCAAAAGTCTGATAAGGTATTCCGTATGTGGTGTTTTGCCCGTCCCACCAAGGCTCAGGTTGCCAACACATATCACTGGCTTCCCGAAACGTGTGGTTCTTAGGATGTGCCAATCATATAGTTTGTGTCTGATTGTCAGCACAATATTATATAAAAGTGATATGGGAAGAAGCAAAAATCTCATTGTAGGGGTCAAAATTAGACAAAATTCCTTAATTTTACGGCCAATTTCAAAAATAATTGGACACGTGACTGCGAGACACGAGACGCGAGACAGTCCCGTGTCCCGAAGTCCCGAGTCTCGCGTCAATAAGAATTATGACCGTAAAAGACATTTTGAATTGCATCACCGAGGTGGCACCGCTGCAATGGCAGGAGAGTTACGACAATGCAGGTTTGCAGGTGGGCGACCTCAATGCTGAGGTGCATAAAGCTTTGATTTGCTTGGATATTACGGAAGAGGTGGTGGACGAGGCCATTGTCAAGCATTGCGACCTCATCGTCAGTCATCATCCATTGATTTTCAAAGGGCTGAAGCATCTCTCGCCACAGACCTACATCGAACGCGCTGTAATGAAGGCCGTGAAGCACGACATTGCCATGATTTCGATGCACACCAACCTTGACAACAGCTATTTGGGCGTGAGCCGAGTACTGGCTGAACGACTGGGTCTGAAGGACTTGCACATCATGCAGCCATTTGAGAACAATTTAAAGAAAATAGTGGTCTATGCTCCCGTTACGGCAGCCGACAAAGTCCGTCAAGCCCTGTTTGATGCGGGCGCAGGCTGCATCGGCAATTACGATTCGTGCAGCTTCAACGCTCAGGGCCAAGGCTCGTTTAAGGCAGGAGAATCGGCACATCCCTATGTGGGTGAAATTGGAAAGGTGCATTTTGAGGACGAGGTGCGCATCGAGACTGTGGTTCCGAAACATGCCTTGAATCAAGCGATTGCCGCCATGCTGAAAGTACATCCCTACGATGAGGTTGCCTACGATGTATATGCCTTGGAAAACGAGTTCCAACAAGCTGGTGCTGGCATGGTGGGGGTGTTTGATAATGCGATGGAAGAGGTCGATTTTCTTGCGCTTGTGGCCGATACCCTCGGTTCATCCTGCCTGCGCCATTCCGCTTTGACGGGGCGCAGAATCCAGAAAGTGGCTCTCTGCGGCGGCTCGGGCAGCCCCTTCATGGGCGATGCCATACGGAGTGGCGCCGATGCTTACCTCACCGCCGACATTAAATACCATGACTTTTTCGTCCCTGAAGGCCGGTTGCTGCTGGTCGACGGCGGTCATTTTGAGACCGAACAATTCACGAAAGAATTATTATCTGAGTTAATTCGGAAAAAATTTCCTACCTTTGCAGCCGAAATCGCTGAAACAAGAACGAATGCGGTTTATTATTACGTAAAAAATTAAGGAATCACAATATGGCTACTAAGAAAGTAAAAGAAGAAGCTGAGGTGACTGAAGTCGCTGAAGCAGAAGAAGTTAAGGAACTGCAAAAAGCTACTAAGAAGACTGCAAAGGCTGCCAAGAAACCGGCACAGCCCAAGGCTGAGGATGAAGAGAAAGAGCCTATGGCACCTAAAGAAGAGGCCCCTGTCGTGAAGGAAGCTCCCAAACCGGTGGAAGACCCCGTTGAGGTGAGCGTTGAGCAGAAGTTGGTGGCCCTCTATACTTTGCAGCAGGTCGACTCGAAGATTGACGAGATTCGTGCCTATCGCGGCAACCTGCCCTTGGAGATTCAGGACATGGAAGACGAAATCGCCGGCCTTGAGACCCGTATCGCCAATTTCAAGGAAGAGAGCAAGAAACACCAGAAAGACATTACCGACTTCAAGATTAAGATCAAGGAAACCGAGGCGCTCATCAAGAAATACGAGGAGCAGCAAAACAACGTCCGCAACAACCGCGAATATGATTCTTTGACCAAGGAGATCGAATATCAACAACTTGATGTGCAGCTTTCGGAGAAACGCATCCGTGAGATTACAGCCAAGGACAACGAAGTGACCGCCAAGGTGGCTGAGGCCCAGTTGCGGCTCACTGAACTGAGGGCTTCGCTTCAGGAGAAGAAAGAAGAACTGCAGTCGCTGGTGGAAGGCACCGAGAAGGAAGAGGAACAACTGCTGGAGCGTTCGGCCGAGTGTGAGAAGCTGGTGGAAGAACGCCTCCTGGTGGCCTACAAGCGCATTCGTAAGAATGCCCGTAACGGCCTTGCTGTGGTAGGTATCTTCGATGAGGCTTGCGGCGGCTGCTTCAACCGCATTCCGCCCCAACACCAGTTGGACATTTGTACGCACAAGAAGATTATCGTTTGCGAGTATTGTGGCCGCATCCTTGTCGACAAAGGCATCATTGCACAATACAACGCTTAATCAACGAAAAAGGGATTGAGAGAGGCTGCCTTCGGGCGGCCTCTTTTCGTTTAGAACCTAGCCTTCAGGGTTACCGCGAGGTTGCTCTTGAACTGTCTCTGGTTGATAGGCTCGATGCCCAGCTCGCCGGCATCGTAGAGGTAAAGGTAGTTCCGACCGTAGGACAGCTCGTAGGCGAAGTCGAAGATGCAGCCTTCGGATACGGGTGCGCTGATGCCACACGAGGCTTTCTTGACGCTGCCGCCCGTGTTGCCCAAGCCGAAAGGACTGCCGTAGTAGCCCGTCCCCAACCGGAAATAGGTGCCACGGATGTTCCACTCGGTGCCGAGGCGGAAGTTGAAAGTGCGGCCGTAGGTGTTTTCGATATCCTCGTTGGTGGAGCTGTAGTCGTAGTCGTCGGCCTTGAAGCACGCTGCACCGTAGTTGGTGTATTCCGCGTCGAGGCTGATCATGCCTTGCCGCCCGACGATGAAGGCCATGCTGCCCACCCATCTTAAAGGCTTGATGAAGGTATATTCGTAGTGTGATTCCTGGCTGATGTATTTCCTAGTGACATAACCGATTTCCGATTCCGTTTCGGTCTGCCATGTCTCATCAAAAGCATAGATGGTTGGGGTGTGGAAGGCCCCGCCGATACGCAGCCAAGGTGTGGCATGGAGGATGAAGCCGACTTTGGCGTTGCATCCCCATCCTGTCGAGCTAAGGTCTTCGCTGAAACTCCATTCGTTGAAACCGGTTTCAGGGTCGGCTCCGTCAGGATGCGCTTCTTCGAAGACTCGCGTGCCCTCACGTTTGATGTGGTCTACGTTGACGCTGATGCCTAAGAAAAGACGGTCGTAATAGTTGGCGCTTCCAGCAAAACTCCATTCTTCCGAACGGCCTTTGAAGGCGTTTTCTTGCCCTTGCCAGATGTTGCCTTGAGGTACGGGGCTGCCGTAGTATTCCTCCCCATTCTCGTCTTGGTAGATGTCGATGAGATAGGTGTTCCAGGCAGGATAGATGTCGTATGCGAAATAGTCCACCAAATCGTCTTCAGAGTAGCCGTCGATTTGGGAGAGGTAGTTGTCGATCTTCGAACTGGTGGGGTTGATGCCACGAGCGTAGGTGTGCATGTTAAAGTCGTTGGTGCGCGTCAAGCCGATGCCGAATTGGGTGGCTCGCAAGGGTTTGTAGTTGCTCCTTTCCTTGTGGCTCACATAGCCGACGTTGGGGATAGACAGGCGCATCTTGTTGGCTCCATTCGTGGTTCTGTAATAGGTGGAGCTGTGATAGTTGTCTAAAAGGTTGAGGGTGGTAGTGAACTCGTTGCTGCGGTAGATGCCCATGCCTGCGGGATTGATGCAGACCGAGGTCATGTCGCCGCCTACGGCGCCGAGCGCATTGCCCATACCCATGGCCTTGGCCGTGCCTTGATAATAGGTCTGTGAAAACATATAGGCATCGTCGGCTCCTTGGCCAAACATGACGAAGATGCACAGCATCGCGAGTGTCAGGGTCAGGATTCTCTTCATGGCTTTGTAATAAAAAAACTACCTTGCTGTTTTAAACCGCAAAGGTAGTCTTTTTTCTTAATCTATTGTCTCGACTCGAAAATTATCTTCTTCCACCGCCTGAATGTCCTCCGCTGTGTCCGCCCGAGCTGTGACCACCGGAACTGTGACTGCCAGAGCTGTGGCTGCTGCTTGAGCTTCTGCTCGAACTCGATGACGAACTTCTCGAAGAGGAACTGCTGCCGCGATTGTAGCTGCCGCTGGAGCTGCTTCTCGAAGAAGAGCTGCTGCTTCTGTTATAGCTTCCGCTGTTGGAGTTGCTTCTTGACGGGCTGCTACTTCTGTTATAGCTTCCGCTGCTGGAGCTGCTTCTCGACGGCGAGCTGTAGTTGCCGCTCGATGATGAGCTGCTATTGCTTCTGTTGTAGCTTCCGCTGGAGCTGCTCCTGCTGGTGCCCGATGAAGAAGGACGCGAGGAGGACTGGCTCTGTGGACGTACGTATTCTGAGCTGGAACGCGACGGACGGCTGCTGTTGGGAGAGGTGTAGCTCTGACGGTTGCTGTTGGTATTGCCGGTGCGAGCCGAAGAGCTGCTGCTTGACGGACGGCTGGTCGTGACGCCGGTGCGTCCGCTCGTGCCTGTCGTAGGTCTGTTGCTGGTGGTCGGACGGCTGACGAAGCCATTGCTGTTGGTGCGGCCACTGCTAATGCTACCCGTGGTGGGACGATTTGAAGTGTTGCTCGAGGTTCTGCCACTCATCGAACCGGTGTTGGTGCGACCCGACATGCTGCCTGCCGAGCTTTGACCGTTGCGGCCATCTCCTTGCAGACGGTGGCTCATCGAACCCGAGGTGCTGCCACCGTGACGCACACTGGCCACATAGCTACTCAGGCCACCTCCGCCTTGTCCGCCAGGATGATGTCCGCCGCCATGGCCATTCCAGTCGTGGTGATGCCAGTCATGATGATGATGGTGGTGCCAGTGGCCGTGATAACCCCAACCATAGCTCCAGTATGGATCCCAGCCCCAATAGTAACTGTAGTGGTAGGGATAGCCCCAATACCAGTTCCAGCTCCAATAGGAGCTCCAGTAAGGACGATAGCTCCAGCCGTAATAGTAGGTCGGATAGTAGTCCCAATAAAAGGGGTCGTAGCTGTTCACATAAATGTAGGTGTCGCCACCGCCGCCGTAAGTGTAATAATCGTCATAATAGTCTCTCGAAGATGAGGCTTGTGTGCCGAAACGCTTGATGCGCGCTGCGAAGTCGGCATCGTAGTAGGTTTCGGTGGTGGTGTAAACCACGCCGTTGGTGTCGGTGACCGTCTCTGTGGTTTGGTAAACGGGTTCGGCATTGCTGACGTAGTTGTTGCTGTTGGAATAGTAGGTTTGGTAATCGTATTCCGAACTGCTACTGACGCTGGGGCTTACGTATGAGCCGTTGCCCGTCGTCATGCTTCCGCCATTGTTGTAAGGCGAATAGTAGGTGTCGTCGTATGCGGTCTTCCGGCTCGATGAGCAGCTGGCGAAAACCACCAATGCGATGATGGGAATAAGTCTTAACGCTTTCATTTTATTGAGTTTTTGTTTGTTCTTGGAAATAGTTGCCAATCGCATGAAAACATACAAATATCGTACCAAAAAAGACTTTCTTGCGGGCAGATTTCGAATTTATTGCAGCTTGATGACATCGCCGTCGCTTGTACACTCTTTTTCGATCCAAGGATGGCCTTTGTAGTACACGTTGCCGATGCTGGTGAGACGAGCCAACAGCTGGCTTCTGGCCCAGACATAGGTGTCGTTGGTCGATTCCGACATCACCTTGACAATGTTAGAGTTGAGCGTCTCGGCATGGATGCAGCCGTAGCTTTTCACATAATGCTCAGCATAGCCAGCCACACCGCGCAATGTGACCGTCGAGGTGCCAAAACTGAATACGGTCTTCAGTACGTCGCAATTGAAACACAGGTCGATGTCGCCACTGCCTTCCTTGATCCTAAGGACGAAGTTGCGGCTCCAATGAGCGTCAATCGAGTCGATATAGGTGCTGGTGGAATCGATGGTAATGGTGTCAATGGTGATGGTGTCAATGCTAAATATCCCATATCCCCTGATGGAATCAGTACAGCGCAAGTCGCCGATGGAGGCGTATGTGATCTCGCGTAGGCTGTCGTAGTACACAGTCAGGTCGATGCTGTATTCGTAGCTGCGCAGCCAGTTGAAGTCGTTCTCGTTTTTGATGATCAACGAGTCGCCTTTCACTTCGGTGGTCACTTTCTCGATGAGGTTTTCGGGACAGGTCACCTCGATGCCCTGGTGGTCGCTGTTGACGAGTTTGACATTCACGTTGTTGTAAATGCAAATTGTCTCGAAGCGTTGGCCCATGTTGCGGTGCTCTGTGACGGGCGTGCCGTTGGTGAACACCTTGTTGCATGAAGCGGCCATCAGGCTAACGAGGAAACACAGGACTGCGATGACGTTTCTTTTCATAGGTGGGCAGGTAGTATTTGTGTTGGATATGATAGCCGATGCCAATGCTGATGAAGTCGGCCTTGACATCGTAGGTGGTGAAGGCGATAGTGGCAAACAGGTTGTCGTTAAAGTAATAACGGGCTGCCACCTTTTGGTAAAACAACATGCCAAAGGTAGGCGAGTTGAGTGGCACGTTGTTGCGTAAACCCACGTTGAACATGAAGCTGGACTGGTTGAACAGCATCTCGTAGGAGATTAATAAACCGGGTTTGAGATACATGTCCCAGTCGGGCTTGGTGATCTTGTCGGAATTGTCGTAGACCAACTCGACACCTAAGCCTAACCGGTCGCGCTCGCTGATTTGGAACATGAAGTTGGCCGCCACGTCGTGTACGAAGAAGTATTGGTGTGTGCCGTATTGCTGACTCATGTCCTTGAAGCCCACGGTGTATTGGTAGTCGGTGACGAAATGCCGTTTGCCGTCGAACTCGAAGAGGTAGTTTTTGGGACGTAGACGCCTGTCCATGTGATCCTTGGGAGGCGCGAGATACCACGATAAGCCTGTGGCAGCTCCGAGGATGTTGATGCCCATGTTAGGTGTGCGCGTGGAACCGTTCGAGAAGTGGGTCAGACCCGCCGAGGTCACCCAATAAAGACGCTCAACGATGCGTTGACGGTATTCGAACGACAGGTTGACGGCAGCATTTACGTGCGAGCCTATGGCGTAGTTGTGGTAGTTTTCCTTGGGGTCAAATTTGTTGGTGAGGTAGCCCACACCTACGCCCAACTTGAAGGTCAGCTTGCTGTTTTGGCCCGGCGTGATGGGGAAGTTGATAAAAGGATAGAGGGCGAATACCTTGCCCAACTCGGCCGAGATGCTGTCGTTGCCGAAGCTTGAGTAATAAAACGAAAGCCCAATCGAAGGGTAGTTGTGCAACACCTCCCAACGGTGCTCGCCATAAGTGTTGCGGTGAATCGAGAGCTCATAGCTGGGCGTATGGCGGCTGTAACGTCCTAAGGCAGAGTGATATTGGTCGTTTTGGAAGTACATGTAGCCATAGTGCATCAAAGCCTCCATCTCGTAGTTGCGATGGCTCAGTTGAGCGTTTGCCGCCTTCCCTATTAATAATAAGGTGAAGAGAACAAAAAGGATTTTATGGTTTTTTTGACGTTCCATCTGGGCTGCAAAATTACAAAAAACTATGATACTAAGGAGATTCCCGAAGGGAATGGAGCGTTGCATCTTGTAAATAGCGGCGGCTGAAGTTGCTTTCATGTCGTAAAGCTATCAAGCCGCCGCGGAATAATAGAAAAATGGCCCTCCATTCCCGCAGGGAATCTCAATTTATTCCTTATCTTTGCGCCATCTTCTAATTGATTAATCATGGACGAAAGACTTCAAGCCTTCAAGCGACTTTTAGATATCATGGACGCAGTACGGGCTGGCTGCCCGTGGGACAGCACCCAGACCATCCACAGCCTACGCCACCTCACCATTGAGGAGACCTACGAACTTAGCCAAGCCATCCTCAACGACGACCTCAACGACGTGAAGAAGGAACTCGGCGACCTCATGCTGCATCTCGTCTTCTATGCCAAAATAGGGCAGGAGCAAGGTGCCTTTGATATTACTGACGTACTCAATGGTATCTGCGAGAAGATGATAGTGCGACATCCGCATATCTTTGGAAACGAGCATGTTGAGAATGCTGAACAGGTGGAACAAAATTGGGAGAAAATCAAGCTGGAGCGTGAACATAACCGCAGTGTGTTGGGCGGTGTGCCAGAAGGGCTGCCTTCGTTGTTGAAAGCTTACCGCATGGCACAAAAGACTGCCGGTGTGGGCTTCCGCTGGCCCGATGCCGAACAGGCTTGGCAGAAGGTGGAGGAGGAGAAAGGTGAACTCATTGAGGCGTTGCAGAAGCCTGACGACACCGCTCATATAGAAGAGGAATACGGTGACTTGCTCTTTGCCTTGGCTGCTTACGGTAACTATATCGGTGTGAACCCTGACGACGCCTTGGAAAAGACCAACAAAAAGTTCCGGGAACGCTTTGCCCACGTCGAGCAGAAAGCCCGCGAGCAAGGCAAAGGCGTGCAGCATCTCACCATTGAGGAGATGATAGCTTACTGGAAAGAGGCAAAGGTGCTATAATAAGGAGATTCCTTGGGGGGAATCTATGAACTTATAACTTTAAAAAAATTCTTATTAATCGGTTGCGCCTAACATTTTTTCGTTATATTTGCAGCGCATTATTTGCGCTTTTGTGAACTCAACACAAACTACTCAAATACTAACTAAATTCAAAGTACTATGAAAAAAGTATCTTTACTCATTGCGATGATTGCCTTTGTTTGCGGCAATGCTTTCGCACAGTTGAATTTCGATTTCGACGACTGCCCTGCAGGCGCTAAGATCGCTCAAACCCTTGGTGATCCTTGGAGCACTTGGAGCAATGCTCCTGGTGGCTCCGAAGACGGTGTCTTCGCTGAAGCCGGCGGCTCCATGGCTTGCTACTTCACCTATGGCAACGACCAAGTCGTCCAACTCGGCGACCACTCGACGGGTGTCTACGACCTCGAATTCGATGCCTACGTTCCGGAAGGCAAGAACGGTTACTTCAACGTGCTGCACCACTTCGCTGGCAGCAACAGCACTTGGGCCATGCAGGTTTACATGCACATGACCAACGATGGTCAGAACTCGACCCAGGCTCCTGGCCACGGCACTGTCCACGCTGGTA
Organism: uncultured Bacteroidales bacterium; assembly: GCA_947303625.1. Classification (GTDB taxonomy): domain Bacteria; phylum Bacteroidota; class Bacteroidia; order Bacteroidales; family F082; genus Limimorpha. Next base: position 20,687 of record CAMYYV010000027.1, read on the forward strand.
GCAACGGTACCTGCGACCTGCCTTGCGTCTATGACGAATGGATGCACTTCCGCGTCCATGTCGATGCCGACAACGATGTTGCCCAACTTTACTTCAACGTGGTTGGCCAACCCGAAGAGATGTATGCCGAATGGCAGTGGAGCTTGGACAGCTTCGGTGAGAACCAGGCTGACCGCGTCCTCGGCGCCATGGACTTCTTCCCGCCCGAGAATGCTGCTACCTCTGAGTACTATCTTGACAACCTCAATGTCACGCTGGAAAGCAACGACGAAATTCTTCTTTTCGACACTTTCGAAGACTACACCGTGGGCAATCACATTGCTGAAGAGGCCATCGCACAAGGCTTTGACTACTGGACCACTTGGAGCAACCATCCCGGTAGCAGTGAAGACGGTCTTGTTGCCGACTTCGACGATACCCAGTGCGGTCACCTCACCTATGGCAACGACCAGGTCCTCCTCCTCGGCGACGAAGAGAATGGTAACTACGACCTCGAGTTCGACATCCTCGTTCCCGAAGGCAAGAACGGTTACTTCAACATCCTGCACCACTTCGCTGGCTCCAACAGCACCTGGGCCATGCAGTGCTACCTCCACCTGACCAACGACGGTCAGAA
>CAMYYV010000028.1 GCA_947303625.1 uncultured Bacteroidales bacterium
GCGACATGCTCAGATAGAGGTAAGCCGACCACATCTCAGCGTTGATTTGGTCGTTAATGGCCTTTGCTAATTTCTTGCTAATCATAGTGTTATTTTTTTAATGCGGAATGTGGAATTAGGAATGCTGAATGTACCTACCGGAGGCCATTCCGCATTCTGCATTCCGCATTCCTAATTCATAATTATTCAAAGTAGCGTTTATATAAACCTTCAAAGCCTTTGCCGTGGCGGGCTTCGTCTTTGGCCATCTCGTGGACGGTGTCGTGGATGGCGTCGAGGTTGCGCTCCTTGGCAACACGAGCGATGCGCATCTTGTCCTCGCAGGCGCCGGCTTCGGCGATCATGCGCTTGTAGAGGTTGGTCTTGGTGTCCCACACCACGTCGCCCAGCAGTTCGGCGAACTTGGCGCAGTGCTCGGCCTCTTCAAAGGCATAGCGTTTGAAGGCCTCGGCAATCTCGGGATAGCCTTCGCGGTCGGCCTGGCGGCTCATAGCCAAGTACATGCCGACCTCGGTGGCCTCTCCCATGAAGTGGGCGTTGAGGTCCTTGATCATATCGTCGCCAGTGCCTTTGGCGATGCCAACGACGTGCTCGGTGACAAAGTTCAAAGCAGCCGTTTCGTCAACGACTTTCCATTCAACGATTTGCTTGCATTGAGGGCAGCGCTCGGGGGCTTCCTCTCCTTCGTGTACGTACCCGCAGATGGGGCAGATGAATTTTTTCTTCATGGTTGTTTTTATTTGATGAGTTAGTTTTGCTGATAAAAGTAAACGCAAAGATAGGCTTTTTTCTTGAATCCAAACAAATTATTTTCGTATCTTTGCACATTATTTTGACGATAAATACATCCAACCCTATGTTGCATAGAAGATTTCTGAGAGTCAAGGCGTTGCAGGAGATCTACGCCTACCACCAGTCGAACAGCAGCGATATTGCGCTGGCAGAACGCCATCTGCTTCAAAGCGTCGACGAGCTTTACAAGCTCTTCATCTACCAGCTCACCTTCTGGGTCGAGGTGCGACAGTTTGCCGAACGTCGCATCGAGGAGAACAAGCAGAAGCATTTCCCCACCGAGGAGGACCTGAATCCCAATATGAAGTTCGTCAACAACCGGATTCTCAGGGCGTTGGATGATAACGAGCATTTGGAGGCGCTGAGGAAACAATACAAGATCGATTGGACTGACTCGCGCGAGGACTTCATCCGCAATATGTTCGTGAAGCTGACGGAGACCACTGAATATCAGGAGTATATGACCAACGGCAAGGACAGCTTTGGCGACGACAGAGCTTTTCTCGCCACGGTGATCGAAAACGAGATGCCCGAAAACGGGTTGCTCTTCGACTACTATTCCGACCGCGACCTCTTCTTCAACAGCGACTACCAGATTGCCATCTACCTGCTCTGGAAATATATCAGTGAACTCCCCGGCTCGTTCGATGCGGCGACACCCATGCCTCCGGTCTACTACGCCGAGGAGGAGGACAAAGCCTTCGTCAAAAAGTTGTTTGAGGGGACCATCCTCCATGCCGACGAATACATGGAGCTGGTGAAGGCCCACATCTCCAACTGGGACTATGAGCGTCTCGCATTGATGGACATCATCTTGATATTCATGGCTTTGACTGAGTTCACGCAGTTCCACGAAATCCCGGTGAAGGTGACCATCAACGAGTATATCGAGATCTCGAAGCTCTACAGCACTTCGGAGAGCCGTCGTTTTGTGAACGGCATGCTCGACCGCCTCTCGACGGTGCTCAAGGAGGAAGGGAAACTCGTCAAGACGGGTTTGGGCCTGATTGACAAATAAATGCGATGAATGACAATAAATAAAAACGGTGTCCGTTATCCTAAAAATATGAAACTATGAAGCGAAAGATTTACGTGATATGTGCCTTTTTGCTGACTTTCGCCACCCTGCAGGTTCATGCTCAGGTGAGCAATGGCCTTTACCGTGCCTTGACGGATGCCAACTCGGCTCGTGTGGTGGCCTTGGGCGGTGTACCGCTGCCAGTGCATGACGGTGACCTACAGACGGCCGTGTTCAACCCTTCGGCCATCTCGCCCGAGATGAACAACCAGATGACGCTGTCGTATGTCGGCGACTTCAAGATGGGCACCAATTTCGCCACGGCGCAATATAGTCACACCTTCGAGAATATGGGTAGCTTCGCGGCTTCGGTGCAGTACTATAATTATGGCGCGATGCAGTATGCCTCTGAGAGTGGCTACACCGACGGCAGCACCTTCAACGTGTCGGATTATGCCGTCACGCTTGGCTGGGGACGTGAGCTGACCGACAAGTGGAGCATTGGCGCTAACCTGAAATATGCCGGTGTACAGTACGAAGCGGGCCGTGCCGGTGCCTTGGGCGTCGATGTGGCTGCTACCTATTGGTCCTATTCCAACTGGGCCTTCACACTTGCAGGTCGTAACATTGGACGTCAGATCTATTGCGAAGAGCTGAATGTGGAAAACAAATGGTTGCCGTTCTCCTTGGATTTCATGGCCTCTAAGAAACTCGACCACCTGCCGCTGACCATCGTCATGGGCTATAAGGATATCCAACATTGGAACAAGATCTACGACGACCCGCTCGACTTGGAGGACTATTACGATCCTGTCACGGGCGAGTATAACGAGCCATCGAAGACAGCTCAGTTCTTTACCAATTTGGGCTGCCACCTGCTGATAGGTGGAGAGATGGCTGTCGGCAAGAACCTGTTCCTGAGGGCTTCCTACAACTATGAAACCTACCGCAATATGAGCGTGCCTGAGAGACGCAGCTTGGTCGGCTTCTCGGCGGGCTTCGGCATCAGGGTCAAAGCCTTCCAAATCGACTATGCCCGCTCGCGCAACAACATTGTGGGCTCGCCCAACTTCCTGACATTACGCATGGACCTTAGCAAATTGTAATCTGACTACGTGACTGCGAGACTGCGGGACTTATGGTCTCGAAGTCCCGTGTCCCGAAGTCCCGAAGTCATAAAAAACATGTATCTCCACGAACTGAAACTGACCAATTTCAAGAACTGCGAAGCGGCCGACCTGCTGCTTTCGGAGAACGTCAACTGTTTCGTGGGCCTCAACGGGGCAGGGAAGACCAACATCCTCGATTCCATCTATTATCTCTCTTTCTGCAAGAGTTTTTTCGGTGCCACCGACAAGCAGAGTATCCGCCACGAACAAGACTTCTTCGCCATTCACGGCGTGTATTCGCATGATGGCAAGGACGACGAACTGGTGTCGTGTGTGCAGAAACGCGACTCCAAGAAGTCGTTCCGCTTCAATAAGAAGGAATACGACCGCCTCAGCGATCACATCGGAAAGTTCCCTTTGGTGATGATCTCACCCTACGACCGTGACCTCATCAACGAAGGCAGCGACCTGCGCCGCAAGTTTATCGACGGCGTCATCTCCCAGTTCGATCCCTTGTATCTCAATGCCTTGCTGAAGTACAACCGTGCTCTCATGCAACGCAACATGCAGCTGAAACAGTTTGCCGAAAACCACACCTTCGACCGTGACTTGCTCCGCCTTTGGGACGACCCACTGGCGCAACATGCCGACGACATCCATGCGAAACGCCGCCTTTTTTTGGAGGAGTTTTTGCCTATCTTTCAGCATTATTACGAAATCGTCTCGGGTGCCACGGAGAAAGTGAACGTCATCTACCAATCGCGGCTCGACGAGAAACCCTTGCATGAGTTGCTGGAGGAGAGCCTGCAGCAGGATCGTTATTCAGGCTATACCAACGTGGGCATTCACAAGGACGACTTGGAGTTTGAATTGGACGACCATCCACTTAAGCGCTTCGGCTCGCAGGGACAACAGAAGTCTTTCGTTGTCTCGATCCGTCTGGCTCAGTTTGAGTTCAATTACCAGAAGATCGGCTACAAGCCTATCTTGCTGCTCGACGACATCTTCGACAAGCTTGACGATCAGCGTGTAATGAAACTCGTCCGCTTGGTTGGTGACGACCATTTCGGGCAGGTGTTCATCACCGACACACAGCGGAGCAGGATAGAACAACTGTTTGAGAACACCGACATCGACCACAAGATCTTTGAAGTCATCAAAGGACAAGTCAAGGAGATAGGAGGGGAGCCATGATCTACTATGATGTGAAACCGCTTGGCGACTTGATTAAGGAGTTCTGTGAACTTCACAAGGGCGCGGGCTATCTGGATGAGCAGAAGGCCCTTCAGTCCTGGTCTCAGGTGGTCGGACCCTTCATTGCCACACACACTATTGACCTTTCTATCAAAAACCAGGTTCTTTATGTGCGTGTCGATAGCGATGCCCTGCGTCATGAACTGAACTATTCCAAGTCCTTGCTGATGAAGAACTTGAACGAGAGGGTGGGGAAGGAAGTGATCAAAGAGATCGTTTTGAGTTGAACTATTTCTTGCAAATCAGTTTAAACTCACAATACCTGCATTTCTTGTTGTCTTTCGCTTGCCCGAAGGGGATGTTGGTGTCGAGCATCTCGACCACTACAGCTTCGAGCATGGCTTCCATATCGGCGATGAAGGTGCTGTCGTCCAAGAACGTGGCAATGGCATCGACGTCGGCGCTCTTGGGCATGCTTCGCATAAGACGGAACTCGATGTCGCGAGGGTATTTTAGCCCGTGGATGGCACCTTCCACCGGCTCGGTGATGGGATTCTCTTTGAGATACATGTATTTGTAAAGGAGCAGCTGCAAGGCCTTGTCAGAAAGCTGTCGCAGATAGTCCAAGTCGCTTTCGCTATGGTGGCGTACGGGCACTTTGAGGTCGGAGCTGTCGACATGGCCGGTCTTGTAGTCGATGACACGGACGACGCCACCGAACTTGTCGATACGGTCGGCATTGCCGCTGAAAACGAAGTCGCCTTGGCCGGTCTGTAGGCTTGCCCTCAATTCTCCTTCGGTTTCCAAGATAATCAAGTCGCCCTGTTCCAATTGCTTTGAGGTGTAGTTCAAGTAGTTTGTCAGCTGCTGCTCGATGGTGACGCGGTTGAGGTAGTTGAAGCCCACGTCGGGGAAACCATTGGGGAACTTTTTAGTGATAGCTTGTTCGAGTTTCGTCTTCCATTGGGGCTGTATTACCTTGTCGAACAATTCCTTATCAATGATTTGCAGGGTGCCGTCTTTGGGCAGATAGTCGGCAAACAGCAGCTCCAAGGTCTTGTGTATGACGGTTCCGATGTCGTTGACACCCATGTCCTCTTCCACGTTGTCGTCTTTGATTTGGGCGATGTAGCGCAGGTAGTATTTCAACGGACAATTGAGATAGGTGGACAAGGCGGAGGGCGAGAGTCCCTTCTCTTCGATGAAGTAATGGAGTCGGTCCAAGGCGTTGGCTTTCTGGGCACGGAGTTCTTTTCCCTCACGCGATGCTTTGGCTTCGCCTTCGAAGCTCTCTTCCACGACCTTGATATTGGCATTTTTGGCCAACTCATACTTGATTTGCAGGATAAAACGACTGGCTTCGCCACCAGAGGTATCTCCTAAGTTGTTGTAGTATAGATAGATGTCTTTTCCGTCTTGTAATAGTCGATAGAAGTTGTAGGCCACCACTGCCTGGCTCTCGGTATAGCTTGGGAGTGCGTAGGTGCTACGGATGAAATGGGGGATGAAGCTGCCGCGCGACTTGTCGGGTGGCAGGATGCCCTCGTTGACGCTGAGCAGGTGCAATTGTTCGAAACCGAGATTGCGCGTCTCAAGCAGACCCATGATCTGCAGACCTTCGGTATTGTCGCTTTTCAGTTTGATGGAGACTCCAGAGGAGAGCAGGCGATAAAGTGTCTCTATATTCTGCAATTCATTGACGTACATTGAATTGCGTTCTATGATACGCTGCAAACGGCTGACGATTTTCCCGATTTCGCTTACTTGGTTAAGGAGGAAGTTGGGCTTTGGATCCTCGTCTTTTGCCAATAGTGTGCGGTTGAAGAGCGACAATAGCTCGCTGAGGTTGTCAAGTACCGAATGGGGTGTTGGCTCGCCTGTGTCAGCCAGCAGTATGCGCAGAAAAGCTTGGATTTGAGGCATTTGGTGCAAATCGTCAAGGTCTTTCTCCTCGAAGATGAATTTTCCAGACTTCACCGCATTGGTCTTCCAGCGGTTGAAAGCAGTGGTTTCGGATTTTGGGAAGACGATCTTTACGATTTCAAGGTCCATGATCCGCAGGATGGGCCAGATGTACCAGAATTTGCTCTCACCGTTGCCGTTGGTTTCGCGCTTGATTTTGCCACGTCGGCACAGCGTGAAATAGGCTTTCACGAATTGGTTGACAGGGGTCTTGTTAATAGGGTATCCCATCGAAACCTTGAAGTTGTCATAGGTCCCATTGTCGGGGATGGCGTTCAATACTGGAATCAGCAGTTGCTCGTCGGCGAGGACAACGGCTTGCTTGGCATCGTTGGTCTTGTTGAGTTTGGCTTGCAGGGCTTTGGTTTGCAAGGCGTTGCCGCTTGCACTGATGATATGGATGGTCTTTTCCTCGTGACTTAGTCTGTCGGAGATGCCATCCTTCATCCAGTCGGGATGTTTGGCTTGATGGAGGCGGGCGAAGTGTCCGGCTTCGTTGTTGGGGTCATCAAGGTAATAGCGGTCATAGTCGAACAGGATTTCGGCCTTGCCGTTTCTGATGAGGGTCTCGATGATGCGTTGCTCCGTGGTGGTCATCGCGTTGAAGCCGGCGAAAATGATTCTGCCATTACCCACTTTTTCAAGCAGCTCGTCTTCGGGCAACTCCGACAGATGTCGGGTGATCATGCCGTAATAGCCCTTGCCTTGCGCTTCCAGCCGTTCGCGGAGGCGGAGATAATAATTGTGAAGCGATTCGAAGAACTCAAGGTATTTTGCCTCCTTTTTCTTGCTTTTCTCTTTGTCGAAGTCCCAGATTTCAAGACGTTTGTTTTCCAGCACATAGTTGAATACACCTTTTGCATCGATACCATATTGGTCGATTTCGTCGAAGTCCTTGGCCATCTGTGCGGCTTGGCTGCCGAAAGTGTTTAGGTTGTTATTTTGTTCTTGGTCGTGAGGCATCTGGGCATCGATGTCGATGAGCTCAAACAAAAGGTCGATGCTGTCGGCGAGGGCGATACCGCTCCATTGGGTGACGGCTTCCTCGATGGAGAGCATCTGGGGGAGCCAAAGCGTTTGTGGGTTGTCTTTTTTCAGCGCATTGCGGAGATAGAAGGCGGCTCTTTTGTTGTTGAAGACAACGGTAACCTCTTCTTTTTGAAGATTGTAGTGTCTCTGGATATGTTGTGCCAGTTTGGAAATAAAGGAGTCTTGGCTCATTTCAAATTGTTTTTAAGTGGTTTTCGGCGGCTTCCAGTTGCTCGGGTTTGCCTAAGTCGAACCAATAGCCGGGCTGGATAGGCTTGGAGATGATGCGGTTGGTCTTGGCCAAATAAAGGTACAAGTCAATGACACTTGAACGCTTTACCTCAAACTCGGCGAACAAGTCGTTGCGAAAGAAATGCAGCCCACTGAAGGCCATTTCTTGGTAGGATAAAGGTCCCTGAGCCTGTCGAAGGGCCGACTGAGAATCATGGACCCATTTATACTGTTGCTCCGCCTTATTCCTCCACCCCACAAGCAGGTTTTCTTCATCGAACAGCAGCTTCCTATTCGTCTCCCTATCCTGCGTCAGCAGCCAAGCATCATCGCCTGAGGCAAGGAACTGCTGACTCATCTCACCAAGATTTACATCACTAATGATGTCCACGTTATGCACTAACACTGCCTCTGAACCCTCAAATAGTGGCGTGGCCTTGACGATGCCGCCGCCCGTGTCCATGAGCAGGTCGCGCTCGTCGGAGATTACAATGTCGGCATCAAAATGATGGTGCTCCACAAAGTCGATGATCTGCTCGCCGAAGTGGTGCGCGTTGATGACGATATGGAGGAAGCCGTTGTTGATGAGGTTCTCGATGCAATGCTGCAGCAAAGGCTTGCCGTTGAGCGGGACCAAGGCCTTGGGCTTGTCCTGGGTCAAGGCGCCGAGACGGGTGCCCAAGCCAGCGGCCAATATCATGGCGGTGGTGTCGTGCCTCATGCGTTGTGCTCCTCCTTAATTTTGCGTTCGATGTGGTTCACGATGACGTGAATGTCGGGATAGGTCGCCTTCAGCCAGTCGTAGATGGTCTGGGCGAAGAAGACGGAGCGGTGCTGACCGCCCGTGCAGCCGAAGGAGACCATCAGGTTGCTGAAATGGCGTTCGCGGTAGTTGTCGACGCTCTGCCCGACAATGCCTTTCACGTGGTCGAGGAAGACGTGGACGGGTGGCTTGGCCATGAGGTAGTCGATGACTTCCCAGTCGCGGCCAGTCTTGGTCTTGAATTGGGGCTCGCGACCCGGATTGGGCAGGGCGCGGCAGTCGAAGACATAGCCGCCGCCGTTGCCGCTGAAGTCGGCGGGATAGCCTTTTTTGAACGAAAAGCTGTTGATAGTCACGGTCAGTTTGCCTGCTGGCGGAGCGATAAGTGCGGCATATTTCGCATCCAGCTTGCTGAGTTGGCTAATGACGTTTTGCAGTTCGGGGTAAGCCGTCAGTGGTGCAACCTTTGACAGTGCCTCGATTTCACGCAAAGCATACGGGATGCTCTCGATGAAATGTGATTTCTTCTGGATGAGGCCTCTGAAGCCGTAGGCGCCCAGCACCTGCATCAGGCGAAGGTGGACGAAATAAGGCTGGTAGGTGTCGAATTTGACGGCCTCGGGGCTCATGTATTGTGCCAGCTCTGATTTGTAATACTCGACCAGTTCGTCACGCACGGCTTGCGGAATCTGTGCCTTCACCTGATAGAGCAGCGAGACCACATCATAGTTCAACGGGCCTTTTCTGCCACCTTGGAAGTCGATGAAATAGAGCTCGCCGTCCTTGACCATGATGTTGCGTGACTGGAAGTCGCGGTACATGAAGAAGTCGCAAGGCGCCTGGCTGACGAAGTCGGCGAAGGCCTCGAAGTCTTTGCCTAACCTTGTCTCATTGAAATCGATTTCCTCGTGGGGTTTCACGAAGTAGTATTTGAAGTAATTGAGGTCGTCAATGATGGCCTGCCGGTCAAAACGCTCAGTGGGGTAGGCCTTGCTGTAATCCAAACCTTGATTACCCAACACTTGCAATTTGACCAAATGGCTTAACGCTTTTTTGTATAGAGAGAATAAGGTCCCTGAGCATGTCGAAGGGCCGCCGTTAGCTATCAACTCTCTCTGCACATGCGCAAACAAGTTGTCGTCTCCAAAGTCACTTTGCAGGTAGCAAGTGCGCTCGGCATTAACGGCAAACACCTCAGGAACATTGAGTCCAAGGTCGTGGAAATGCTTGCTGAAACAGAGGAAGGCCTCGTTTTCCTCGATGTTGCTGCTATAGGTGCCGATCAGGCAGCGTTGGTCGGTGACGATTCGAAAATACTTCCTCGCCGAGCCCGACTCCGCGATGGGTTGAATCTCATTGGGAATTTCTCCGATGGAACGGGTCAATTCGGCTAGTATGTTTTGAATATCAGGGGTTTGCATGGAATTCCATTGTTTTCTATTGTGGCAAAGTTACAAAGAAAAAATGGAATTATGGTATTTGTGGCCTATTTCTTTCCCCGCGTCTCAATCCACACCCAAAGCCGCCACATCAGCCAGCCCCAGGCGAAGAAGAGGACGTAGAAGATCCATTTGGGAATGGAGGTTTGATAGGCACCTTCATGGTCGATTTCGCTGTATTGCTCTGTTGGGATGTCGGCGTAGTAATAGGCGCCTGCGCCGAAGTCGTAGCCATCGACGAGGCCGAGTTGGTTTGCCATGATCCAGACGGCCAAAAACAAAGTGATTACCACCACAAGGATGGTAATCACTTTAAATATTTTGTGGTTTTTGTTCATCACTTGAACATGTCGAGGACGGGGATATCGAACACGATACCCGACAGCAGGAACCACACAGCGAACAGAGTGAGGGCAATGTTGAACACCTGCCCCGCGATGTAGAGCCAAAGTACCTTGCCGCCTTGCATCTGCTTGAAGAGGCTCTTGAAGTTGGTGTCGAGGCCGATGCTGGTGAAGGCCAGCACGAAGGCCCAGTTCTTGTATTGGTCGAGGACGCCGTTGATGGACTTCACGGTAGCGCCGTCGGTAAGCGGCAGGATGATGAAGGAGGCGACCAACGAGGCCACGAAGAAACCGATGATGAACTTCGGGAAGCGGGTCCAAATCTCAATGGCACCGACTTTCTGGTTCGGGTCTTTGTCGACCTTGGTGGCGAAGAAGATAGCCACGAAGAAGGCGATGAAGCCAATGAGGATGTTCTGGATGGACTTCACGAGAACGGCCGACTGCTCGGCGACAGGGCCTAGGGCATTGCCGGCCAATACCACAGCACCCGTCGAGTCGACGGTACCGCCGATGAGGGCGCCACCCATGAGTTGGCTCATGCCGCAGGCGCGGATGATCATGGGCTCGAACACCATCATCAGGATGGTGAAGATAATGGAGATGCTGATGGCCAACGAAACGTCTTCCTTTTTGGCCTTGGCGGCAGCACCCGTGGCGATGGCGGCACTGGTACCGCACACCGAAGTGGCCGAAGCCAAGGTGATGACCAACGGCTTGTTGTCGATCTTCAGCACCTTGGTGCCCAACCACCACATGAAGATGATGACGATAGGCGTCACAATCCATGCGATGCCGAGACCGTAGAGGCCGAACTTGGCGATGTTGCTGAACAGCACCGAGAAGCCCATGATGACCAGGCCCGTCTTGATGTAGAACTCCGTTTTGATGGCGGGTTTCAACCATTCGGGAGTACCGACGGTGTTGGAGATGAGCAGGCCGATGAGCAAGGCCCAGAAGGCCCATTCTAGGTATCGGTTCAACGTGAACTCGGCACTGATCATGCGGACCAGCATCGAGATGAGGAACAACACGACGAAGGCGATGAAGAACTTGCCCACCTTTTCGCCTTGCAACTTGACACCGATGGCAAACAGAATGCCGAGCACCAGGAAGGTCAGCAGGATTTTGCCCCAGAACTCAAGGTTGAACTGACTGCCCAACGAAACGATCTTGGCGTCTTTCTTGCCTTCGCCTTCAAAGGTGTAACTCTCATCGGCAATCACATACCTGTCTTTCTTGATGATCTTCTCGTTGCCTTTGACTGTGATGGTCTCCTTGTCGGTTTTCTTCAGGAAGACCTTGCCGTCGTAAACGTAATAGTCGTCTTTGGTATAGGACTTTTCCAGTTTTCTTCCCGTTTTCTCGTTGACGACCTTTTCGTATTTCTCATTGCCGTCTTTCGTCACTTTGTCGAACTTCGTCTTGAAAGCGACAATCGTGTCGGTGGAGACTTCGTTGGCAGCCAATTCGCGACTTAAAGGATAATAACTCGTCGTGTTGTCTTCGGTATTGGTGACCACTGACAACTTTACGTTGTTATAAATCTGTGCCTCTTTGAGGTCTTCACCACAATGCCAGGTCTTGAACTTGGCGGCATCGAATTTGAACCAACCTGTGAGGACAGCCACGCAGCCGACAGCGATGATGATAAAGCCAATCCACACGGCCAGCCAGTCCTCCTTCTTCCAGAGGTTAGATACCTTGTTGTCTGACATAATAATTTATTTTGACTTTGAGACTTCGGGACGCGAGATTTCGAGACTATTAGTCCCGCAGTCTCGTAGTCCCGCAGTCATTTTAGAATTTATAGCTTACCATACCGACCACGCGGTGCGAGTTGGAGCCGCTTTCCTTTTGGACCAAAGAGTAGTCGAGTTTTAAGTTCACGGACTTCAAAGGCCAGTAGTTGATGCCTGCGGTGTACCAGTTGGTGCCGCCATTGGCGATGCTGGCATCCTTGGTGAAGTGCTCATAACGAAGCACAGGCATGATTTTCTGCTCGCCAGCCTTGAAATAGTATCCGGCTTGGGCATAGTAACCATTGCTGTTGAAATAGCCAAGGTCTTCAGGAATATCGGTGACATATCCTGTTTCACCGCTGATGTATTCGCCACGGAGAACAAGTTTGCCATCGTTGTATTGGGCACCGGCCGTCCAACGGTTACGGATGCCGTTATTCTCTTCATCCTTGTAATATTTGCCGTAGTAGTACGAACCACTCAGGGTCAGGTTTTTCAAGCCGGGATGAACTTCGAGGCGACCAACGATGTCCTTGCGGTTGTTGTTGTCGAGATTGTTGGCACCATTGCCGTTGAACACGCCGATGGAATAATCTACAATGCTGTATTCATAGCCTTCTTCACCCATGACAGGGAAGAGGCTACCGGTAGCCATCACGCCGAGGTCACGGCCAAGGGCACCAACACCGCAAACGTCTTTGTAACCGACCAATTGCTGCACAGCCTCGCCGTAGTCAAAGATTTCAAGATTGACAGGGTTGATGGGGCTTTCCAAAGTGAATGGGGTCTTAAACTGACCGACCTGGATGCCGAATTCCCTGCAGGGTTGGTACTTCACGAAAGCGTCAACCAGCATAGGACTGCGCGTGAAGTCGCCCTGGATCTTGTAGCTCACAGTCTTCGAAAGATTCCCGCTGGCCGACAGACGCACGCGGCGCATCCTGAAAGTGCTGGCTTTGTCATCTTCCATGAGTTTGCCTTCTTCGGTTAGGTTAGCTTGGAACATGCCTTGCACGAAGCCGGAGATTTTTGGCATTTCCAGCCCACCCTTGGGCTCTTTTCTTTCCCTCTTGGGCTCTTCCTTTGCATTCTTTTCAGTTTTAGGTTTCTGGTTTTCAGACTTTTTGGTTGTTACCTGTGCGTTCATGCACAGCGGAATGGCTAACAGCAGCATCCCGATGATCATGCGGAAATTGCGTTTCATAATGTTATAGTTTTATACGATATAAATATATTCTTATTGAGCGACAAAAATAGTAAAAATACCTATAGTAAATATATTTACTATTGGTTTTTGGATAATTAATCCAACGCTTTTGGTGTTAGGGTTGCCCTAATGACTCACTATGACTTGCCTTTAAAAGACGGGCGTGATGTGTCATCTCCTCAAAAGTGATCTTGAACCATTCGGTGTAAAGCCCTGGGTAGAGCTCGATGTCTTTTTCAAGGTCGGTGAGACTCATGTATTTCCATGAGGCGACTTCTTCAGTGTTGATGACAGGGGGGGCGTCAGTGCGTCCGATGAGGACATGGTCGAATTCGTGTTCGGTGAGGCCTTGCCCGACGGGAGCCTTATAAATAAAGGTATAGACCTCGTGTATCTCGCATCCCATGCCCATCTCCTCCATAAGGCGACGTGCGGCTGCCTCTATCACGGTCTCGCCGTCGCGTGGATGGCTGCAGCAGGTGTTGGTCCACAGGCCGGGGGAGTGGTATTTCGTCAGTGCCCGCTGCTGCAACAACAGTTCTCCCTTCGAGTTGAAGATGAATACTGAGAAGGCCCTATGCAGATGGGGCGTCACATGTGCAGCTAGTTTTTCCATGAGACCTATTTGATGGTCGGATTCGTCGACTAGAACTACGTATTCCATTTTTTACTACGAATTTCACAAATTGTGCGAATGAATTTTACAGCTAAAGCTGTGGATTTTTACGAATCTTGGCTTTCGCCATGATGTTAGGATAGCGTTTGTAGAAAAGGCTGTCTTCATTGAAATTCAATAGGATTCCTAATTTGAATCCAGTTGCCCTAAGATAATTAATGATTTGAGCCTCGTGTTCAGGAAGTATGGTAGAAACTGCTTTTAACTCCACGATTATTTTGTCATAGCAAACGAAATCAGCAATGAAGTAATGATCCAAACACGCATCTTTGTATCGTATTTGTATTTTACTTTGTGGTTCAAAAGGGATATCTCTTTTTTTTAGCTCAATTTCCATGGCTTCTTGATAAACGGATTCTAAGAAACCTTGTCCAAGTGTGTTGTGGACTTCCATGGCTGCACCAATGATTTCGTATGATTCATGTGGATATATGAGCTTTTCAGTTCCCATCTCTTTGGCCATTCGTGTTCATTTAGGATGCTTGCATCCTAGAATTCTCAAAAACAAATTCGTTTTATTCGTGTAATTCGTAGTTCCCTTTATACGTTAAATCTAATATTGAGGATATCGCCGTCCTGAACGACATAAGTCTTGCCTTCCACGCGGAACTTGCCCGCTTCCTTGACAGCGGCTTCGCTACCGTATTTCAAGAAATCTTCGGTGCTCATCACCTCGGCGCGGATGAAGCCACGTTGCAGGTCGCTGTGGATGGCACCAGCGGCGATAGGGGCGGTATCGCCCACATGGATGGTCCATGCCCTCGTTTCGTCGGGGCCTGTGGTGAAGAACGAATGCAAATTCAAGGTGTGATAAGCGGTGCGCACCAATTTGTTGACACCAGGCTCGGTGAGGCCTGCGTCTTCCATGAAGAGCTGACGATCGTCGGCATCGAGTTCGGCAATCTCGGCCTCTAATTTACCGGCGATGATGAGCATCTCTTGGCCTTCCTTTAAGGCAGCTTTTACGGCATCGGAGTACTTGTTTCCTGTCGTCGCCGAGGCATCGTCGACGTTGCAGACGTAGATGATGGGTTTGGCGGTGAGCAGCTGGATGTCCTGCACGAAACGCTTGTCTTCCTCTGCAACCTTGGCATCGCGCGCGTTGCCGAAGTTCTCAAGGGTCTCCTTATAGACGCTGAGCACGTCAAAGGCTTTCTTGTTGTCTTTCTCACCATTCTTCAGCAGCTTCTGCACGCGTTCCAGCTTGCGGGTGACGAGGTCGAGGTCGCGCACCTGCAGCTCCAAGTCGACGAGCTCCATGTCGCGCACAGGGTCGATGCTGCCCTCGCTATGGGGGATGTTGGGGTCGTCGAAGCAGCGCAAGACATGAATCAAGGCATCCATGGTCTGCACCTCGGCGAGCAGTTTGTTGCCCACGCCTTGGCCGCCCTTGCTCAGCCCGGGCAGGTCGACGATTTCGACCGTGGCAGGCACGATGCGCTTGGAGTGCGAGATGTTGTCGATGAGCTTCAAACGCTCATCGACCACTTCGCACATGCCGATGTTGGATTTCGAGGCAAAGCCGATCTCTGCCTTGGTGTTTGAGATACAATTAAAAATGGTGGTCTTTCCTGTACTTGAAAGACCTATGATTCCACAATTGAGTGCCATGTTTTATAAAGTTTGGTTGTATTTGTTTTCAAAGGCTATGATTTCGGCCTCGTTTTTTTGCTGGAGCGAATTGCGCTGCTGCTTGCGGATAAGGCCAATGGCACAAAACCACAAGCCGACATCGCCCATGATGAAGAAGGCATAGACGAGGAGGGTCATTCCCGTGCTCAGATTGTCGGTAATCATGAGCAGCCAGTCGAACATACCATGGGCAAGCATGGCCAAGAGCAAGCCGAGCACCATGTATCTGCCCTTCTTTTCCGGCTTGAATTTCGCCAACGAGAGGAAGTAGCCCAAAATGACGCCGAAGAGGAAATGGCCTGGCACCGACAATACGGCCCTGAGGAAGCTGGTGACGAAGCCGCCGGCCAGCGATGCCATTGAAGCGTCGAAGACATACATGATGTTCTCCAAACAGGCAAAGCCCAAGCTGATGAAACAGGCGTAAACGATGCCGTCGAAATACTCGTCGAAGTCTTTGTCACGCCAGATGAAAATCAAGAAAATGAGGAATTTGCTTAGCTCCTCGGGGATGCCAGCTGTCAAGAAGGCTTGGTAGAAAACAGTGTTGGCCAAGGCTGGAATCTGGCCGAGCGTAAATTCGATAATGGTGTCGAGCACCATCGTGAAGGCGATGGCTAACATGCCTGCAAAGAAAGCCTTGACCAGCTTTTTGATGGGCTCTTTTTGATACTTGTCCTGAAAGTAAATGAAAATCATTAAAAGGAAAACGGGCAGCAAGGTAAGGCCCAAAAGCGATCCGATAATCATGATGTGGTGTGTTTGTGATTTCTTTTCGGCAAAAATACGGATTTATCCATGAAAAAAAACTATTTTTGCGCAAAATTTTCGTTTATGCAAGAAATGATCCTCATTCTTGACTTCGGTTCGCAGGTGACCCAGCTCATTGGCCGCCGCCTTCGCGAACTGAATGTCTATTGCGAAATCCATCCCTTCAACAAGATACCAGCCATCGGTGACAATGTCAAAGGTGTCATCCTAAGCGGCAGCCCGTTCTCGGTGCGCGACGAGAAAGCTCCTTTTGCCAACTTGGAAGGCATCAAGGGAAAGTTGCCGCTGCTGGGCATCTGCTATGGCGCCCAGTTCATCTCCCAGCATTTCGGTGGCGAGGTCAACGGTAGCATCGCCCGCGAGTATGGCCGTGCCATGCTGACGGTGGTCGACGAAGCTTCGCCGTTGTTTAAGAAAGTGAGCAAGACTTCGCAAGTGTGGATGAGCCATGGCGATACCATTGCCAGATTACCCCAAGGTGCGCGCGTCATCGCCTCGACCGATGACGTGGAGAACGCTGCCTATAAGATAGAAGGGGAGGAGACCTACGCGGTACAGTTCCACCCTGAAGTGTTCCACACCAAGGAAGGTCCGCAGATGTTGGCCAACTTTGCTCTCGGCATTTGTGGCTGCAAGGGTGATTGGACACCGGACTCTTTCATCGACAACACGGTGGCAAGCCTCAAGGCAAAGCTTGGCGACGACAAAGTCATCCTCGGTCTCTCGGGCGGTGTCGACAGTACCGTGGCTGCCGTGCTTCTCAACAAGGCGATAGGGAAGAACCTCACCTGCATCTTTGTCGACAACGGCCTCTTGCGCAAGAACGAGTTTGAGGAGGTGCTCGACTCCTACAAGGAGATGGGCCTCAACGTGATAGGTGTCCACTCCGGACCGCTGTTCCTCGAAAAGCTGAAAGGCGTCACCGACCCTGAGGCCAAACGCAAGGCCATAGGTTCCACCTTCATCGACGTGTTCGACGCTGAGGCGCAGAAAATCGAAGGCGCCCGCTGGCTCGCTCAAGGCACCATCTATCCCGATGTCATCGAGAGTGTAAGCGTCAACGGGCCGAGTTGCAAAATCAAGTCGCACCACAACGTGGGCGGACTGCCTGAAAAGATGAACCTGAAGATTGTGGAACCCCTGCGCTCCCTCTTCAAGGACGAGGTGCGCCGAGTGGGACGCGCCTTGGGCATCAAGCGTGAATTGATAGGTCGTCATCCCTTCCCGGGACCAAGCCTCGGCATCCGCATCTTGGGCGAGGTCACCGAAGAAAAGCTTCGCATCCTTCGTGACGCTGATGACATCTTTATTAAAGGACTTCGCAACTGGCCATGCGAATTGCCAAGTGCTTCCTATCCCAACGAGATGGCCGACAACCTATATGATAGCATCTGGCAGGCAGGCACGATCCTGTTGCCCGTGAAGTCGGTCGGTGTGATGGGCGACGAGCGCAGCTACGAATACACCATCGCTCTCCGTGCAGTCATCTCCACCGACGGCATGACCGCCGATTGGGTGCATCTGCCGTATGAGTTCATGGCCAAGGTGTCAAACGACATTATTAATAAGGTGAAGGGCGTCAACCGCGTGTGCTACGACATCTCGTCGAAACCGCCGGCGACCATCGAATGGGAATAACACTGTAAAAGAGCAAAATCATGAAAAATAGAATTCTTTTCTTCGTCTTTTTCCTCTTTGGAATGTTGCTGATGGGTCATGCAAACGCTCAAGAACCCATTCGACGCTCCACCGAGATCATTAAAATCAGCGGCAAGGAGTATTATCTGCATCATGTTAAAGCGGGGGAAACACTCTATAGCCTGGCACGAGTCTATAACGTCACGATAGAGGAGTTAGAGGTATTCAACCCAGACGTGAAAGAAGGCCTGAAAACAGGTCACGTCTTGGGTATCCCTGTTCGCCCTGAGGCTGTCAGTCAAGAGGAACCCCAAACCGTAACCGTCGAAAAACCGGTGGCCGAGACTGTTGAGGAGCCAGTAGTCGAGGCTATTGAGGAACCAGTGGTTGAGGCTATTGAGGAACCGATAGTCGAGGCTGTTGATGAACCTGTAGTCGAGGCTGTTGAAGAACCTTTAGTCGAGGTTGTTGAAGAACCTGTAGTCGAGGTTGTTGAAGAGCCAGTAGTCGAGGCTATTGAGGAACCAGTGGTTGAGGCTATTGAGGAACCGATAGTCGAGGCTGTTGAGGAACCAGTAGTCGAGACTGTTGAGGAACCAGTGGTTGAGGCTATTGATGAACCTGTAGTCGAGGCTGTTGAAGAACCTGTAGTCGAGGTTGTTGAAGAACCGGTAGTCGAGGCTGTTGAGGAACCAGTGGTCGAGGCTATTGAGGAACCAGTGGTTGAGGCTGTTGAAGAACCAGTAGTCGAGGTTGTTGAAGAGCCTGTAGTCGAGGCTGTTGAAGAGCCAGTAGTTGAGACTATTGAGGAACCAGTGGCTGCAAGTGTTGAAGAACCTGCCGCCGGATCTGTTGTGCGCCCGATCGTGAAACTCAAGAAGGAAGTCAATCCCGATCATGTGATCGTGGTCGGTGAGATAACCTATCGTATAGTGCAGGCTGACGAGAATTTATACGACATCGCCAAGGAATGTGGCATCGATGTGGTGGAGTTGAAGAAAAACAACCCTGGCCTGACCAACGAGCCTGCTGCTGGCACACGGGTGGCTATCCCCAACATCATCAATGAGAACGACTATATTGTGCACTCATGCGAGAAGAACGAACGTGTCTCGTCGCTGCTTAAGCGATGGAAAGTCGATGAAGCGGAATTCCGTGAAAAGAATATCTCTGTAGGTACACATGTGTTTGAAAACCAGATTGTTCTGATACCTATTACTCCTGTTACCAATTTCTATTGGGTCAACGATGTCACTGAGGAAATCGTCGAAGTTGAGGAAGAAGAGGAAATCGAGGCGGAAGAGCCAGAGATTGAGCCTCAGGTCCTGTTTCTTGACGAAGACCTCGATGCGATGGAACAATGCTATGCTGATCCCGAAAATGCCAATAAACGTTACAAAGTGGCCTTGATGGTGCCGCTCTACCTGGGTGAGATGGGCAAACTCGACGTGGCCAAGGAAAACGTGCCCAAGGCACAGAAGTCGCGCTCTATGGCATTCCTTCAGTTCTACGAAGGCTTTATCATGGCCGTCAAGGACCTGGAGAAGGAAGGCTTGAAACTCGACTTGAATGTCTTTGACGTGACCGAGAATGTCGCTTCTGCCGAACGTGCCTTGACCGCCATTGAAGGGAAGGATTACGACCTGATTGTGGGGCCTTTCTACGGTAAATCGTTCACGGTTATCGAGGATTATGCAAAGACGGCGGGCATCACGATGATTAACCCGCTCTCCAACCGCGAATCGGTCATCGTCGACAGCCCAAATGTGGTGAAGGTGAAGCCTGGCAACGTGGGACTTATCATGTCCATCACAAATCTAGTCAAGAACTATTATTCCGATGCGAACGTCTTCATTGTCAGCCGAGAGAAGTCCACTGACTCGATCTTCCTGAACCAGTTGGAGCATCATCTCAATCATGTCATCAACGAGGAAGTGGTCATTACAAGCAACGAGTTGCTGCAGTTTGCCCGCCACGAGAGTGAGCTTCGTGAGTTGGGCAGCCGTCTGGTTCCCACCTTAGAAGTGGAAGGACAGGTCTATTCCACCAGCGACTTGCAGAGCGGCCATACCAACCAAGTGGTGCTGGAGAATACGGTCAAACGCTATCCTTTCAGCGAGTTGGCCAGTGTGAAGTCGCAACTTTCCGGTGTTCGCGATAATGTGATTATCGCATACGGCGACAATAACGTCTTTGCCACCCAGATGTTGAACAGCCTCGCCAAGACCGCAGATCGTTATCCTATCACCTTGGTGTGTATCCCCGATTGGTCGAAATATGAGAAACTGTTGGTTGACAACCTGTTGAAGATGAACGCGATATACATCAGCGACTGTTTTGTCGACTATGGAAGCGACGAGGTGAAGCGTTTTGTGCTTACTTTCCGTGAGCGTTATTCCGCCGAGCCTCAAAAATATGCCTTCCAAGGCTACGATCTGGCCTATTATTTCATGACTGCCTTGATGCGCTACGGCAGCGACGATTTGCTCCGTTGCCTCCATTGTCATCGTCCTTCCTTGATGCACACCCGATATCGCTTCTATTATCGCAACTACCTATCGCCCAGCCAAAACGACGGCAAGGAGAACATGTATTGGAGTGTCTATCAGTACGACAAAGACGAGATAGAGTTGAAGCCCATCAACCCCTTTGAGAAACAGATCGAGGAGACCAAGTGATGAGGAAATGGGTGCTTTGGATCCTCGCCATGCTGATGCTCGCTGCCTGTGACGATAGCGTGCAAAAGGACTATTGGGACAACGGAAAACTCAAGTCGGAACTGCGCTATGAGAATGGCAAGTTAAACGGAGAATGTGTTTGGTACACCGAAAACGGGAACCTTTCTGCAAAGGCCAACTATAAGGATGACGTACTTGAAGGCAAGTATACCCGATGGCATCCCAATGGCAAGGTTGCGTCTGAGGAGCATTATGTTGGCGGCGTGTTGGAGGGAGAAACAAAGAAATGGTACGACAACGGCCAACTCTTTCAGGAAGGGCAGTATGTCGGAGGCATGATGGACGGTCAGTGGTTCCTCTTCTATCCGAGTGGAGCCTTGGCGGGCAAGGCCGATTACAAACTGGGTACAGGCAAGCAAGTTTGTTATGAGGAGTCGGGCTACAAATGCCTTGAGGTGCCTTATGTCGACAACGTGAAACAGGGCAAGGAAATCTATTTCAACCCTGATGGAAGGGTGACGAAAGTCGTTGAATACGAGCATGGTAAGGTAGTGTCGGAGGACAACAATCCGCAAATGGACAATGGGTAGGCAGAGAAAATGAAAATATTTTCTAAGTTTTGATTATTGTTCAAATAAAAACCCTACCTTTGCACCGCTTTCTATAAGCAGCAAACTTTCAAACAAAACTAAATAAACCTTTAATTAAAGTCAAAAAAATGAAAGTCAATGAAATTATGACCGCTCTGGAAGCCAAGCATCCGGGCGA
>CAMYYV010000029.1 GCA_947303625.1 uncultured Bacteroidales bacterium
AGGATGACTTGGCCGTTGGTGGCCTTCAGGTTGAACTGGAACTCGCCGTTCTTTCTGCTTGTGATTTCAAATTTACCCATAATTATCAGTTTTAAAAGGTTGGTTTACGCTGCAAATATACATTTTTTCTTCACAACAAAGAGAAAAATGGATTTTTTTACTGCAATCGGGCCAAAAGCTCATCGCGATAGCTGGCACCGACCGGCACTTTGATGCCTGCCACGGTCACATCGCTCTTGTCGAGATCCTGGATATGCTCGAACGAGACAATGTATGACTTGTGGACCCGCACGAACTTTTCCTTAGGTAGAATCTCCTCCAAGTCCTTCAAGGCAAATAAGGCCGTAATGCGGCGCTGAGTGGTGTGGAAGGTGACATATTCGTGTTGTCCCTCAATGTATAGCAAGTCGTCGTAATTGATCTTATACAGTTTGTAGTCTGCCTTCACTGTGATAAAGTCGTTCGACTTACTGATGGTGTCGGCCTCCATCTTCTGCACACCTGCCACCTTGGGCTGCTCAGTGCCGATGGCCTTGTTGATGGCTTGGATGAAACGCGGGAAGTCGAACGGCTTGAGCAGATAGTCGACCACCGACAGATTAAAGGCATCGACAGCATATTCCGAATAGGCTGTAGTGAAGATGACAGCGGGCTTCTGTTCAAGACTCTTTACCAGCTCCAATCCCGTCAGGTCGGGCATCTGGATGTCGAGAAACATGATGTCGACCTGGTGGTCATTCAGCGCATTCATAGCCTCGATGGCATTGGAGCAGGTGGCCACCAGCTGCAGCGACTCCACCTTCGAGACATAGTCCTGCAAGAGCTTCTGCGCCAAATACTCGTCGTCAACGATAATTACATTGTATTTGTCTTTCGTACTCATAATTCTATCTTGACTTTGTAAATATCTTTATCTTGTTGAATGTCAAACCTATAATTCTCTCCATAATGCAACATGAGACGCTGCTGCACATTGATTTGTCCGATGCCCGATTTCTTCTCAGCGCCATTGCCTACGTTGGGAACCACATTACGTGCGATGGTGTTGTAGGCTTCGAAACGGAACACGTCGCCTTTCTGGAAGATGCTGATATGGACATACCCTTCGGGATGCGTCTCCAAACGGCTGTATTTAAAGCAGTTCTCGATGATGGGCTGCAACAGCATGGGGGCAATCATAAAATCCTCTTTTTCAACATCTTGTTCAAGCACAACATTGCGCTGCCCCGCCATACGCATCATCTGGAAGTCGATGAAGTTCTCGATATACTTGATTTCCTTGCCTAAAGGTATCGTCTCGGCCTGGCAGTCGACAAGCACATAACGCAGCATCTCGGATAGTTTCAGTACTCCATCGGCAGCGTGGTTGTCGTGAGTGTAAACCATCGAATAGATGTTGTTTAACGCATTGAAAAGAAAATGCGGGTTGATCTGCGACTTGAGGTAACGTAACTCCATATCGAGTTTCTCACTCTTCAGCTGGTCGGAAATGATCTTCTCCTCATTTTCCTTTCGTTGGTAATAGAAGATGAGGACAAGGGCATAGATGGTGATAAACCACACTAGACGCACCATGAAGGTCACGAAGATGGACGGGAAGCCGAATACCTCTTCCAATGGCTTCTGCGTGATGAAATAAAGCAGGAACCCGTCGATGGCAGTGAAGGCCACAGCCCAGGCAGGAATGGCGAAAAGTGAGAACAAGATGAACAACACCACCCTACCCTTCTTCAGCAACGGACCAATGAGCACGTTGTTGGTGAAAACAACCAACAGATATGCCATACCCACAAAGCCCAAAGAGCTGGCCACCCTAAATAGGTAGTTGCCGTTGGAGTGCACCATGAAGTAGATGATGAACAGCACAATCCACACCACCCCGTACTTGTAAAGGCGCTCGAGGAGGCCCAAATTGGCCGTAGGAAGGGTCGGCAACGTCCGTTTTTTCATCGCTTCAAAAATAGTTTGCAAAAATAAGACTTTTTGGATTATTTTTCATTGAATCGGCATAATATTTCGTTGAAATCTACGTCTACACAAGACAATAATTCCTACTTTTGCACCTTAATTAATTAAGATTCGACACTTAGAGATAACAATCCCATGAAAAGACTGATTATAAGCATTTTAGCATTCATTACCATAGTTGCTTCACCGTTTTTTGTGCATGCACAAGACAATCCTTCGGCCCTTCGACAGGCTCAGGGACCTCAGGCTTTACAGCTCACCCTTGACCAGGCTTTGGAGATTGCGCTGTCGGAGAGCAGCATCATCAAAATTGCCGACATGACCGTGGAAAAGACGGGGTACGCGAAGAAAGGCAGCTATGCTGCGCTTTATCCCAACGTCAATATCAGCGGATCCTACCAACGCACCTTGCAGAAGCAGGTAATGGTGATGGACATGGGCGGTCAGCCGATGGAGATCAAGGTGGGTCGCGACAACAACATCAGCACTTCAGCATCGGCCAGCATGCCTTTGGTCAATGCCCCGCTATGGGAGAGCCTGAAGCTGTCGAGCATGGACGTGGAACTTGCCGTGGAGCAGGCCCGTTCATCTAAAATCGGCATGGTGAAACAGGTAAAGCAAGCCTTCTATGCCGTGCTCCTGGCACAGAAATCGCTTGAGGTAGTGTCGCAGGTTTACGATAACGCACAGAAAAACTACGAGAAGACCTTGCAGCGCTTCAACGTGGGCAAAGCCTCGGAGGTGGAGCGTCTGCGTGCCCAGGTGACGATGTTGAACGCCGAGCCAAGCGTGTCGAGCGCCGAGAACGCTGTTCTTTTGGCCACCTGGCAGCTAAAGGCCGTCATGGGCATCGACCTCGGCACGGACATCGAAGTGGTCGGTGACCTGAACGATTACACTGCCCAGATGCTGGCACCCTATGTCGTAGAATACGACCTCAGCAACAACAGCACTCTGATGCAGTTCGACATCCAAGACCGGATGCTCGAGTCGACTATCAGGATGCAAAAGAAACAATACCTCCCCACCCTTGCCGCCAGCATCAACTACAACTACAGCGCTATGGGCGACAATGAGCTGAGTTGGTTCCCCTCGTCGACGGCAGCGGTGAGCCTCAGCATCCCCGTGTTCGACGGCTTCCAAAAACGCTATACAATCAAACAGAGCCAGATAAGCAAGAGCATGCTGGAGATGCAACGCGAAGACACCGAGCGCACGCTGCGCATCGGCATCCGCAACTACAATGACCAGATGGCACTGTGCATTAAGAACTACGAAGCCGCTAACGCCACGGTAGAAATCGCCCAGAAGAGCTATGACATCTCCGAGAAGATGTACGAGGTAGGCAAAGCCACGCTGGTCGAGCTGAACGACTCCCAAGTCGCACTGATGCAGGCGCAACTCACCCAGGCCCAAGCCGTCTACAACTTCATGGTGGCGAAGGCCTCGTTGGATGAATTATTAGGAAAAGAAGAATAAAGCTATAAGCTGTAAGCCGTAAGCTATCAGCTCAATTGATGCGAGCTGAAAGCTGACGGCTACAAGCAGAAAGCCAATTTTTGAATTTTGAATATTAAATCTTGAATGATAAAATGAAATACCTCAAACTCAGTATCTTCGCCATTGCCGCAGCCGCCTTGATGACGGCTTGTGGACAGAAAGAAACGACGAACACCCCAACATCGGGTCCTGAAATGCAGAAGGCAGCCCCTGTGGTCAGCGTCATCACGGCACAAGCCGAAGACGTCGACATCACCAACATCTTCACCGCCAACATCGAACCCTACGCCACCAACAACATCGTCTCGCAGACGGCGGGCCGTATCTCGAGCATCAAGACCGAGGTTGGACAGAAAGTGCGCAAAGGTCAACTATTGGCCACCATGGACGACGTCAACCTTGCCAAGACCCGTATGCAGTACGTCAACGACTCTACCGAGCTGGCGCGCCTCACGGAACTCTACAACATCGGTGCCGTGTCGCAGGCCGACTACGACATGGCAAAACTGGCTTTGAACATCACTAAGAAGACCTATTACAACCTCGCTGAGAACACCTATCTCCGCAGCCCCATCAACGGTGTGGTGACTGCCCGTAACTACGACAAGGGCGACATGTACAGCATGGCCCAGCCCATCTTCGTCGTCGAGCAGATCCAACCCGTCAAGATGCTGGTCAACGTGTCGGAGAGCCTCTTCACCCAAGTCCACAAGGGCATGGAGTTCGACATCACCGTGGATGCTTACCCAGGAGAGGTATTCAAAGGCACTGTGAACCTACTCTACCCCACCGTCAGCGCGACGACGCACACCTTCCCTGTCGAGGTCATCAGTGAGAACAAAGACGAGCGTTTGCGTCCTGGCATGTTTGCCCGTGTGACTGCCACCTTCGGCACCAACCACAATGTGGTGATTCCCGACAATGCCGTCGTTAAACAGCAAGGCTCGGGCGAACATTTCGTGTATGTGCTTCAACCCGACAACACTGTGAAATATACCCTCGTGGAACTCGGCAAACGCCTTGGCAACCGTTATGAGATCATCAGTGGCATCAACGAAGGCGACAGAATCGTTACTGAAGGACAGATACGTCTGAAGGATGGAGTGAGTGTAACCGTGAAATGAATGTTGAGATTCCCCCGTGGGGAATGGAGGTCAATTGTTATTTCAAACCGCGGCGGCATGTGGTGTAACAAAAATGCAACTTGTTTCTGCCGCCGCCTTTTAACCCAAAGCAAACACTCCATTCCCGAAGGGAAACTCAATCTTGAAATATTGAAATAATAAATCTTGAAATCTAATGAGTCTACAGAGAACAGCAGTCAATAATCCTGTGACGACGGCCTTGATCTTCGTCGCCATTGCCATCTTCGGCATCTTCTCCTTGATGAACCTCTCCATCAACCAGCTGCCCAACATGGAGACCAACTTCATCATGGTGATGACCTCCTACCCCGGAGCCAGTGCCGCCGATATCGAGACCAACATTTCAAAGACCTTGGAGAACACGCTGAATGCCGTGCCCGACCTGAAGCATCTATCCTCTACCTCACGCGAGAACACCTCGGTACTGTCATTGGAGTTTGAAAGCGGCATCGACATCGAAACGGCCACCAACAACGTGCGCGACAAGATCGACATGGTACGGAATTACTTGCCTGACGGCGCCACCAACCCCGTCTTGTTCAAATTCAACGCCGAGGACATGCCCATCATGCTGCTCAGTGTGACGGCCGAAGAGAGTCTGCCTGCCTTGGATAAAATCATCGAAGACCGTGTCACCACACCATTGGCGCGTGTGAGTGGCGTGGGTACGGTGTCGGCTAATGGTGCTCCCAAGCGCGAAATCCAGGTCTATGTCGACCCCAACAAGCTTGAAGCCTACAACCTGACCCTTGAGAGCATCTCCAACACTTTGGCCACCGAGAATCGCAACGTACCTGCGGGTTACATCGACATCGGCTCCAACAGCTACAGCCTGCGCATCCAAAAGGAATTCACCTCAGCCAAAGAGATGGAGAACGTCATCGTAGGTTCACGCGGCACCGCGCCCATCTACCTGCGCGACGTGGCACAAGTAATCGATGGCTCGGAGGAACGCATCCAGGAGTCGTACAGCAACGGTCGGCAGGGTGCCACCATCGTCATCCAAAAGCAGACTGATGCCAACGCCGTCAACGTCATCAATGGCATCAAAAAACAGCTGAAAGAAATCGAACCCACCCTACCTTCTGACGTCAAGGTGAGCGTCATCGTCGACGGCTCCACCTCCATCCAGAACACCATTAACAACCTGCGCGACACCATCTTCATCACTTTCTTCCTGGTGATGCTCGTCGTGTTCGTCTTCCTCGGCCGTTGGCGCGCCACCTTCATCATCGTGCTCGCCATCCCGATTTCGCTGTTGGCTTCGTTGATCTACCTGTTTGCCACGGGCAACACTCTGAATATCATCTCCATGTCTTCTCTGACCATCGCCATCGGTATGGTCGTCGACGATGCCATTGTGGTGTTAGAGAACATCACCACGCACATCGAACGAGGATCGAAACCCAAAGAGGCAGCCGTGCATGCCACCCAAGAGGTGCAGCTGTCGGTCATCGCCTCCACCCTGACCATGTTGGCGGTATTCCTGCCCTTGACGATGATCAAAGGCACCACGGGCGTGATGTTCAAGCAGCTTGGTTGGATCGTATCCATCATCATGGTCGTGTCGACCATCGGTGCCCTGACTTTGGTGCCGATGATGTGCTCGCACATGCTGGTGATGAACCCCCACCAGAGCAAGCTACACAAGGCCATCTTCCGTCCCATCAACAAGGCTTTGGATGCCATCAGCAACGGCTATGCCCGTCTCATCGGATGGTGCCTCAACCATCGCTTGGTTGTCATATTCACCATGTTGGGATTGTTCGTACTCTCCATCGTCTTCCTCGCCCCGACCCTAAAGACCGAGATGATGCCCAAACTCGACGAAGGCCGTCTGAGCATCAATATCGAATTGCCCACAGGCACGGGACAAGACGTCACAGGTGCCTTGGCCAAGAGCCTGGCTGAGGACTTCATGGCCATCCCTGAGGTGAAGATCTGTAACTACAGTTTCGGTCAGGCCGACTCCGACAATGCCTTTGCCTCCATGCGTAGCAATGGCACGCACATCATGTCGTTCAACCTGCGCCTTGGCACCAAGACCGAACGCCGCAAGGCAGGGCTGCGTAAGACCAGCGAGGTGGCCGACGAGATCCGCGCCAAGCTCAACGCCATGCCTAAGATTAAGAAAGCCAACGTCAGCGAAGGCGGTGGCGGCATGGGCGGCATGAGCACCGTGCAGGTCGAGATCTACGGCTACGACTTCGGCACCACCGACCGCGTGGCCAACGAAATCGCCCAAAAGCTTCGTGACCGTGGCATCCTGCAAGTCATCGTAGGCCGCGACGAATACACGCCCGAGTACCAAGTCGACTTCGACAGAGAGAAGCTGGCCTTGAACGGCTTAAACAGCACCACGGCGGCTACCTATGTCAAGAACCGCATCAACGGATCCGTTGGGTCCTACTACCGCGAAGACGGCGAAGAATACGACATCCGCGTGCGCTACGCCCCTGAGTTCCGCAAGAGCGTCGAGGACATTGAGAATATCAAGATCTACAACAGCTATGGACAACCCGTCCGCGTAGGCGACCTCGGCCATGTGGTCGAGTCGCTGACGCCGCCCCAGATCCAGCGTAAGGACCGTGAACGTATGGTCAGCGTCACCGCCGTCGTCGGCAAAGGCATGGTGTTAAGCGACGTGGTCAAGATTTGCCAGGAAGTGATTGACGACACTGAAATCCCGTCCGAAATCTATCCCAAGATCGCCGGTGACTACGAGACACAACAGGAGATGTTCGGCGACCTGCTCACCCTGCTTGTCCTCATCATCATCTTGGTCTACATAGTGATGGCCTCGCAGTTCGAAAACCTCATGAAGCCTTTCGTCATTATGTTCTCCGTGCCTTTTACCTTCACCGGTGTGTTGCTCGGCTTGTGGGCCACCAACACCGCTTTGGGCGCCATGGCCTTCGTCGGTGTCTTGATCTTGATGGGTATCGTCGTGAAGAACGGTATCGTGCTCATCGACTACACCACCCTGTTGGAAGAACGTGGTGTAGATGTCAAGGAAGCCACTATACAGGCAGCCCGTTCGCGTCTGCGTCCTATCTTGATGACTACTTTAACCACTGTTTTGGGTATGATTCCTTTGGCCATAGGACGTGGCGAAGGTGCCGAGATGTGGAACTCGTTGGGCATCACCGTCGCCTGGGGCTTGACGGTCTCGACATTGATCACTTTGTTACTGATTCCTGCGCTGTACTGCTCGCTTGAAACCCGTGCTGTTAGACGTAAGAGACGTAAAGCGGAAGAGGCACTGACTAAGACGGAGAATATTCGATAAACTATTAGCTATAAGCTGTAAGCAGTAAGCCATAAGCTAAAATCTACGGATTGATAAAACACAACAGAACATGAGGGATTTCCATAATTACAAGGTATGGCAAAGAGGGCATCTATTCTCTCTTGAGGTCTACAAGCAAACAAAGCGTTTTCCAAAAGATGAATTATTTGGAATGACGTCTCAACTTCGCAGAGCTAGTACTTCCATTCCTATAAATATTGCAGAAGGATGTGGACGAAGAAGCGATGCCGAATTTGCTCATTTTCTCAACATTGCAGCTGGCTCTGCTTCTGAAGTAGAAGAAGAATTACTTCTTTCTTTCGACCTTGAGTTTATGGATAAGGAATCGTATATACAACTAGATAAAGAAGTAAAGGAAATCAAAGCTATGCTTGGTGCTCTCATCGACACTTTACATTCATAATAAACGATCAAGCCATAAGCCGGCAGAAACAAAGCTTACAGCTTATGGCTTATAGCTTAAAACTCATAAAAACATGAAAGCCATCCTAATAACCTATAATCAAGCCTACTACGACGAGATAGCCGCCACACTCAATAACAATGGTGTCAAAGGCTTCACAGAGTGGAACGAAATCAAAGGCCACGGTAGCGAGACGGGCGTCCCGCACTACGGCACGCATGCATGGCCTACGCTGAACAACGCCATCATCAGCATCGTCCCCGACGACAAGGTGGACGCCATCCTCGACCAGCTGCACGAGAAAGACCTCAAGACCCCGGAGCTGGGGCTGAGGGCATTCTGCTGGAATATCGAGAAAATGATTTGATTCGCATGAAACGAGGCATCGTTTTGGCATGGATGCTCTGGGGCATCGCGTTGACTGTATCTGCACAAGACACGCTGAAGGTGATGACCTTCAATGTGCGCCACTGTGCGGGCATGGACCTCGTCGTGGACTACGACCGCACCGCCGCCGTGATTGCCCAGCAGCAGTCTGATGTGGTGGCCCTTCAGGAGCTGGACAGCATGACGGGCCGAAGTGAGCATCGATACCAGTTGGGCGAGTTGGCTAACCGAACAAAGTATCATCCAGTTTTTGGTGCTGCCATCGATTACGACGGTGGCAAATACGGTGTGGGCATCCTCACTCGCGAGACACCTTTGTGCGCCAAGCGCATTCCTTTGCCTGGCGATGAGCCCCGTGTGCTGTTGGTGGTAGAGTTACAGGATTACGTGATAGCCTGCACCCATTTGGACCTTGAAGAAGAGCCACGTTTGGCCTCCGTCCCGCTCATCATTGAAGAAGCCCTGCGTTGGGAAAAGCCTTTCCTCCTTGCCGGCGATTGGAACGACACTCCTGACTCAGAGCTGTTGCAAGAAATAACGAAGTATTTCACTATCCTTTCCGGCAACGGAGTCTCCTACCCCGCCGACGAGCCGACGGAATGCCTCGATTACATCGCCATCTTCAAAAGACATGCCGCAGAAGTGCTGGAAACCGAAGTGATTGACGAGTCTGTGGCTTCCGACCATCGGCCAGTGAAGGTGAGTTTGGAGTTGCGTTGAAAATCTTCGGCCCTTCGACCCTTCGACGGGTTCAAGGACCTCAGGATCATTAGCTATTACTTTGTCGTGAAGTTACTCTGATACTTGAAAAGAATATACTGGTCGGCATGCATGTCGTAGTCGATGGTGTGGACGCAAAAGCGGCAGTATTCGTAAGTGCCGTCGTCCAAGAGCAGCCGTCCAACATAGCCGTCCTGTAGGTTGATGTGCTCGATGCTGTCGGTCCAGCCATCCTGGGGAATCTTGTTGACCATACTCAAACGATACACCAAATCTTTCACAAAGGCGAACTCCACCTGGCTGGAGCCCATGTTCGTCATGTTGAAGTCATTGTCGGAAACAATGTTAACGTCGCCTTGTGAGAAGAAGTTGACACCTTGTGCCCCGCCAAGATAAACCACGCCCACCTGGTAATCCGTCTCGCTAGGTACGCAGGCAAACAGTCCAAAAAGCAGGAAAAATGCCAATACTATCTTTTTATTTTTCATCGTTTTATCTTCCTATTTCATCTAATTCGAGCCAACGCAATTCCTTCTCATCCAATAGGTCCTTGATCTCCTGTAAGCGGTTGCCCATCTCCTGCAATTTCTGGTAGTCAGTTTCATTGTTTAAGGCCTCTGTCAAGGTCTTTTTCTCTTCCTCGAGTTCGGCCATCTCTTGCGTCAGCTGTTCGTATTCGCGTTGTTCCTTGAAACTGCGTTTCACCTTCTCACGCTGCTTCACTGGCCGCGGTTCCTCTTTCTTCTGGGCCGACTTCTCCTTGCGTTCCTCGCGCTGCTTGGCCTCCAGCCAGTCCTTGTATTGGCTGTAGTTGCCCATGAAGCCTTTCACGTTGCCATCACCTTGGAAGACAAAGAGTTGGTCGACGACCTGGTCCATGAAGAAACGGTCGTGCGAGACCACCAAGAGGCAGCCTTGATAGCCTTGCAGGAAGTCCTCTAACTTCTGCAACGTCAACAAATCCAAGTCGTTGGTGGGCTCGTCCAAAATGAGAAAATTGGGGTTCTGGACCAAGATAGTTAACAAGTATAGTCTACGTTTTTCACCGCCGCTGAGCAAAGCCACAGGTTGACGATGCATCTTGTAAGGGAACATGAAATGTGCCAACAACTGGTCGGCGGTATAGACCTTGTCCTTGCCGTAGTACATCACGTCGGCGATGTCGCGCACGGTACTAATCACGGTCTTGCTCTCGTCGAACTGTATGCCTTCCTGGCGGTAGTAGCCATAAGTCACGGTCTCGCCAGTCTTGATACGGCCTCTATCGGGCAAAACGGAGCCCGTAATCAAGTTGAGGAAGGTGGACTTGCCGACGCCATTTTTTCCTATCAAGCCGATGCGCTCGCCACGCTTAAAGACATAGTCGAAGTCCCTAAGCACGGTGATGTCGCCAAACGACTTCGTCACATTGCTAAGTTCCAATATCTTGCCACCCAAGCGCTGCATTTGCAGGCCAAACTCAAGGCGTTCATCCTGTTCCTGGTACCGCGAACGTTCCTTGAGGTCGTAGAAGGCATCAATACGGCTTTTCGACTTGCTCGTACGGGCTTGCGGCGTGCTGCGCATCCACTCCAACTCATATTTCAGCAATTGGCTGTTGCGCTCTGCCGTGGCACGTTTCACCTCCTCACGCTCGCGGCTCTTCCTAACGTAATAGTCGAAGTTGCCGTTGTGGGTGTACATCACGCCTTGGTAGAGTTCAAAGATCTTGTTGCATACACGGTCAAGGAAATAACGGTCGTGTGTGACCATGAGCAGCGTCATGCTCGACTGGGTAAGGAACTTCTCCAGCCATTCCACCATCTCCACATCCAAGTGGTTGGTGGGCTCGTCAAGAATCAGAAAGTCAGGCTCATGAAGCAGCACCAAAGCCAAAGCGAGACGTTTCACCTGTCCGCCCGAGAGCTCGTCAACGGACTGCTTCAGGTTGGTGATGGCGAAACGAGTCAGATATTGTCTCGCCTTGAGGTGTTGTTCATCGTTCAGGTCGACCAACAAATCCGTGACGCGCGTCCCAGAAGGATATACCGGCAGTTGCTCCAAGTAGCCGATTTTGATGTCGTTGGCGTAGGTGATGGTGCCCGAGTCGGGCGTCTCCTGCCCCACCAGTATCTTCAGCATTGTCGACTTGCCCGAGCCATTGGTAGCAATCAGTGCCGTCTTATCGCCCTTCTCGATGCCGAAGGTGACGTCCTCGAACAGCGTCTTGATGCCGTACGACTTGGATATCGCGTTGACCGACAGATAGTTCATTTCGCAAATCGCTTGACGTATTCAATGGGATACTGTGACTTCTCGGAGACTTGCTCCACCGTCATGCCCGATGCAAACAAACGCTCGATGACGGCATCCATGGGTTCACCGACTTCGATGATATGGAAATCGGGGTCATAGAAACGGACGATGCGCTGTCCCCAAGGGGCTTCCTCAACGCCGTGTACATATTGGATTTCAGGGAATTCCTTCAGGTATTCAAGGAACTTGTCAAAGTCTGGCTCCTCGAAATAGAGTTCGGCGTCGTTTGACTTCCTGCGAACCGTTGTCGTATGGATCATCGCCTTCCATTTCTTCATCTCTTGCAGGGCGAAACCGCCTTCAAACTGGACGTTCTCGCCAAAGTTCATAACAACGCGGTCGCCAATCACCTCTTCATAGAATGTGATGGCTTTCTCCATATCGGTAACCACTAATAGCGGGCATTTGAATTTCAGCATAACTCTTAGTTTTGATGGCACAAAGATAAAAAAAAGCCTCGCATCCGTAGAAGCGAGGCTCTCATTTTATTTAATAGGTTCATTTTTTCTCTTTAGGCAGCACCGCGAACTTGTAGATGCTCAGTTGGTGGTATTCATCGCCCGGGTTAAGAACTGGCATGGGAGCCAGTGTCTCGTGGTTGATTGCATCCGGGAAGAATTGGGGCTCGAGTGCCAGACCTTCGCGGTATTTCAGCGACTTGCCACACTTACCCGTGCCTTTGCCGTTGAAGAAATTGCCGCTATAGAACTGCAGACCCACTTGGTCACTCCACAGCTGCATCTCACGACCACTAGCCGGGTCGGTCAGCGTAGCATTCCAAGCGTATGCCTTGGGGTCATTCTTGTCGACAATCCAGTTATGGTCATATCCCTTGGCATTGCGAATCTGCTCGTCGTCGGCAGCGATGTTATCGCCGATGCGATGTTTCTCGCGGAAGTCAAACGGGGTCTCCTTCACACCCGAGAACTTTCCGTCGGGAATCAGCTGGTCATTAATCGTGGTCATGTAACGCGAATTGATTTGCAGCTCTTGGTCAACAATGGAGCCGTTGCCCTCGCCCTTCAGGTTGAAGAAGGAATGATGCGAGAAGTTGCACAACGTAGGCGCATCCGTAGTGGCTTTGTAGCGGATCTGGAACTGGTTGTCGTGGGTCAGCGTGTAGCTCATGGTCACGTCAAGATTGCCAGGAAAACCGTCTTCGCCGTCAGCAAACACTGTGTGCATCTCAATCACACTGTCGTTGACCGAGGTGACGTCCCACACGCGCTTGTCAGCACCAATGAGGCCGCCATGCAAGGTGTTCTCGCCATCGTTCTTAGTCAGTTGATATTCAGTATCATTCAATTTAAAAGTGGCATTGGAGATACGGTTGGCGCAACGTCCCACCACAGCACCGAGATAGCGCTCGCCAGGGTTATTAAGGTATTTGTCGATATGGTCGTAACCCAACACGATGTCCTCATAGCTGCCACGACGGTCGGGCATCCAGAGGGCCACCACACGACCACCGTAGTTGGTGACTTGCATCGTCATGAAACCGTTGTGCAAGGTATAAAGCGACACTTGTTTGCCTTCCACTTCCTTGTTGAAGTTCTCGGCAGGGATCAACTTAACTTCTTTCTTTTGGTTGCAACCGACTAATAATAAAGCGATTGCAAAAATCGATAATGCTTTTTTCATCTTTTTTCGACTTCAGATCATCAGAAATAGGGCTGCAAAAATACGAAAACTCTTTTTTCCGTGCAAACACTATTTTATTCTTCGAAAAGCGCTGGTGCCTACTTGGTTCTAGTTACACCTTGATAATCAACTTCTTTATGTTTGAGCAAAAATTCGACAATCATCTCCTCCGAGGTTTTGAACAGGCTTTGCCCCTCGTCCTCGCTCTCGATGATCACCGTCGAGGCCAAATAGCTGCTTATAGCTACTTTGTAGACCTTGCTTGTCGAGAAGTTCTCGCCGTCCATGTCGACCCACACCGACCTGCCGTCGTCGCCAACTGTGTAGCGCATACCGGAGACAAAGGACGGGAATCCACCGTTCTTACGGTAGGAGTTAATGATGAATTTCTTCACCTGGGCACCGGTCATCTCGTACATGATAATTTCGTTGTTGAATGGGTCAATGCTATAGACGTCTTTAATGGTGATAGGGCCTTTATTGAGGTGATTGATGCGCACGCCGCCTGTGTTCTGGAAGGCGAAGTCGGCTCCGCTCACCTCGCGGATGGCGTCGGTCATCATGCAACCCAGCTCCTCGGTATTCTCAAACTTGGTCTTGGCTACGGCCAGGGCGACGTTGAGGTTAGGGGCATTGTTGAAGTCGTCGACAAGACGCTTAATCTCGGCATTCTCGTCTTTTACTTCATTGACGTTCAGCACGGTAGCCTTTTTCTCAACCACCTTATGGTCTTTCACTTTCAGTTTCACCAAAGTGGCGTATTTCAGATGAGACTCCGACTGGGTGATAAGGACACCGTTGGTCTCAGAGGGTTTATCAATTAAAGTGTGGGTGTGGCCGCCGATGATGACGTCGACCCAGGGGTTGGCTTGGGCGAGTTCGAGGTCGTCATCCAAGCCGCAATGCGAAAGCAAAATGACCACATCGTTCTCGTCTCTGAGGTATTTGTATTGGGGCAACACCACTTCGGGACGTTTGAAGCTCACATTCTTCAGGTTGTCAGGATGGGTTCCCGGGATGTCGCCATGGCGCAACTCGATCATGCCAATCACAGCCATCTTAACGCCATGATGCTCAAAGGATTCAAACGGCTTGATGTCAAGGTCGACCGTGCTGGGAATGAATACATTGGCGCAGAGGAAGGGGAAGTTGGCCCTTTCGATGTCGTTATGGAAGGCTTCGATGTTGGCATCCCATTCGTGGTTGCCGACAGCGCAGAGGTCGAAGCCCGTGCGGTTCATCAACTCAATCATAGGATAGTTAATGGGAGCATACTGGTCGTTAACAGGGTTGCCCGTGCGGTTGTCGCCAGCCGAAAAGAGCAGCAGGTCGGGATAGACGGCCCGCAAGCTGTCGACCATCGCAGCAAACTTGGGGAACTGGTCGATGGAGGCGTGCATATCGTTGACTGACAGGATGACGACTTCGCCCTCTCCAACCGATGCTGGCGTTTCTGTTCCAGCCGGCTTGCTCTCGGATTGCTCGCCTTCATCCTTAGAGCGGGGACGAAGAACCAAAAACAACACAATAGCCACCAAGGCCAGTAATAATAGCAATCTCTTTTTTTTGTTGTTATTCTTATTACTCATGGGTCTTTGTTATTAGAAATTGCTGCAAATTTACGAAAAAACTCTTACCTTTGCGCCGCCATGTCGAAGAAAAGCAAAAACGATTACCCAAGCGGGAGCAGGACAAGCTGGAAGGTGGTCATCACCTACCTCTTCGTCATCGCCCTTTGCGCGGCATTGTTCTACTATATCTTCAACCTGCGCAAGAGCATCGAGAATCAGCGCTCCAACATCAATTCGCAACACTACGCATTGGGATGGGTCAACGAATTCACCAAAAGCGTGCATGGCGCACAAAACGCAGCCAACCTCTATGCCTTCACCGAACAACAAAAATACAAGCGCGAGTTCAATGCCTACCGCGACGAAATCAAGGTGCTGACCGACTCACTTATGAAGTTCGAGGTAAGTGAAGATAATTTGCTGATGGTAAATGAGATAAATGACCTTATTAAAAGTAAAGGTCGAATAAGCAATGAGCTCTCGCGGCAGTTCCACGACTTCAACCCACTGGCCGAGTTTGACCGCACCATCGACGAATATACGCCCCCTCAACCCGAAGAGGAAATCGTCATCACCACCGTCTCTAAAGACACTGTCCTCCACGTGCCAAAGGCCGAGAAAAAGAGAGGTTTCTGGCAGCGGGTCGGCAATGTGTTCAACCCCGAAGAAGAACAAGAAGACAGCTTGGTTCACATCAGTATCGAACGCTCCGACACACTACGCATCCAGCATCAGGGTGCCGACACCGTCGACATCCTCGCCGACCTACGCATTCTTTCTGATAAGGCCAAGACCGAATACTGGAGCAAAATCAAACAGTACGAGAAGAAGACACAGGAACTGACCAAAGCCGACAACCAACTCTCGGAGCAAATCTCCTCCTTATTGATACGCCTCAACCAAGAAATCCTCGATAGCACCGTGGCCGAAATCGAGAAGAGTGAAGAGATCATCAAGGAAAACACACAGACCTCCATCCTCATTGGTGCCGTGACCTTGGTGCTTATCATCATCTTCATCATCCTCATCATCAGCGATGTAAACAAAGGATACCGCGCCCGGCGTGCCGCCGAAGAAGCCAAAAAAAAGACCGAAGAACTCATGGAAAGCCGCCATAAACTGCTGCTCTCCGTCTCACACGACATCAAAGCGCCACTGACCTCCATCATGGGCCATGTGGAACTGATGGACAAGTCTGAGAACGAGAAAGATATCGTCTCAATCCAGCAGTCGGCCGATCACATCCTCAACCTCCTCAACAACTTGCTGGAGTACTCAAGCCTTGAGCAAGGCAAGCTGCAAATCAGCAAGGAGACCTTTGACATCGGGCAACTCTGCGAAGAGATCGTTGAAATGTTTGCCCCCATCGCCAAGCACAAAAACCTCGAGTTCCACTTCGAGAACGAGATTGCGCCCAAGACCTTACTCAATACCGACAAGCTGAAAATCAGGCAAATACTCACTAATATCATCTCCAATGGCATTAAATACACCTTGGAAGGCAGCGTCACCTTCAAGGCCAGGTTGGGCCGCAGTTTGGTCGTGTTCGACATCGTCGACACGGGCGTAGGCATCCCGCAAGACAAGCTGGAAGAGGTGTTCAAGCCCTTCGTGCGCATCGAGACCTATAACCAATTTGCCGAAGGTAGCGGCTACGGCATGTCGGTCGTCAAAGGTCTCGTTGACCTGCTTGGAGGCGAGATTCACACCGAGTCGGAAGTGGGCAAAGGCTCCCATTTCGAGATCAGGATTCCTGTGGAGGAAGTGGAATCATCAGTTGAAGAAAAAGATGAGATAACTGATGATAAAAAAAGGAGTCTCAATATCTTGGTATTTGATGATGACAACACTTTACTCTCCGTCATCGACAATATGTTGCACCGCCTCGGCCACCAAGCCATCCCCTGCCGTTCGATGAACGACTTGGACAATGCCTTAAAACAAATCCATGATTTCGACTACATCCTCACCGACCGCGAGATGGGCGCCGTCACAGGCAACGACGTCCTCTACTTAGTCAAGGAGGTTGACCCCAGCAAACCCATCATCCTGATGACCGGCCGCATCGAGTATACCACCGAGAAAGCCAAGGAAGAAGGCTTTGATGGATTCCTACAAAAACCATTCAACCTCAAGCAGTTAGAAAATATGTTTGGAAGCGTTGCTTTAAGTGAAAGCGAGGCCGAGACTGCTTATCCAGATTTCCCTGCATTCAGCGAGATGATGGGCAATGACAAGGAAGCCATGACCGCGATTCTCAACGTCTTCGTCCAGTCGACAGCCGACGATTTAGTTTCAATGAATACTTTAATTGAGGAATCGGATTTCATTGGTATGCAAGCACTTTGTCACAAAATGCTACCCATGTTCACTCAGTTGGAACGCGACACTACCTTCTTGGCCAAGATGAACGCTCTGCGTGGCACAGGCAAGAAAGAGAAACACTACCGCAAATGGAAAGACGATGCCCGTCAATTCATGACACAAACCGACGAATTGATGGACTTGTTGGCTGAGAAATACGGAATCGGCTGATTACTTGGCGAGGTGGAAGCGGTAGCCGTCCCAGACGAACTCCTTCTCTTCTACCCCCTTCACAGAATAAATCGTGACCTTGATGTTTTTGCCGACGCGAGGCAACGAGAACACCACCACTGGGCGGTCTTCCAGCCATTGGTCGAATTCTTCGCTGGTCATTTGCCTTGGTTCGCCGGTGACGTGATCGTTGGCATAATACCATTGCTGGCCATCGTAACTATAGTTCTGAGACGGCACCAGGCCATACCTCTCATCGTCTTTTATGGCATCATACAGCACATACACCTTATGGGTGTTCTTGTCGTAAAGATAAAAGATAATTCCATCGTATTGTCCAGAGTCATGAGGCTTGCCATCCATGGTACCACCAATGTTCTCACTAAACACCTTATGCTTGCCATCGGCACAATTCCACACCACCATCTCCACAAAAAGGCTGCTCCTGTAGATTTCTGTTGTCCCTTCGTTCTCGTACTCATCGACAAACTCGACATCATACCTGAAATAGCCGTTCTTTTCATCCAAAAGAATGGTCATGCCCTCTGGCAAAGGCTTGTTTTTGCGGAAAAGGCTCCAAGCTTCGCTCATGGGACCGTGCACCTCATCCTCGGGCTCGGTGAGCATCCATGAGACAAAATCGCTGATAGAGGCTTTAGTGCCTTTCATCGGATGCTCAGTCTCACCCAAGTCTTCCAGGTCGTAGTGTTTCTGGGCGTTAACCTCTAAGCCGAAAAGCAGTGCAATTACCCCACAGATGATTAAAAACTTGTTATTCATGGCAGTATAGTTTTTACAGGTTACAGTTCTATTCCGTAAAGATGCATCTTATTATATAACGTCTTGCGGTCAATCTGCAACAGTTTGGCCGCCACGGTCTTGTTGCCCCTCGCCTTTTGGAGAGCGGCCTCTATCTGTTCCTTTTCATGATCGGGACGCAATGCCCAGTCATCCTCGACGGTGGCAATGAGTGTCTTCTTGTTGGGGGGACTGAACACCGGCAGGTCATCCATCTCGATATTCTCACCCTCGGCGAAGAGCACACAACGGCGCAAAACATTGCGCAACTCGCGCAGGTTTCCATTCCATCGTTGCTCTTTCATGCGCTGGAGGGCATCGTCGGAGATGCCTTTCACGTTCTTTCCCAGTTCCTCATTGGCTTGACTGATGAAGAACGCTGTCAGCTCGTCGAAATCCTCGAGGCGGTCACGCAAAGGCGGCACCTCAATGGCGAACTCATTGATGCGGTGGAACAAATCTTGGCGGAAGCGGCCTTCTTCGATGGCTTGTTCCAGATTCTCATTGGTGGCGGCGAGGATACGCACGTCGACGTGGATGTCGACAGCCGAACCTACAGGCCTCACTTTCTGCTCCTGCAAGGCACGGAGCAGCTGCATTTGAACCTCGTAAGGCAGGTTACCCACTTCGTCGAGAAACACCGTGCCGCCCTTGGCTTGTTCGAAGACACCCTTCTTGTCGGCAATAGCTGAGGTGAACGAGCCTTTCAGGTGGCCAAACAACTCGCTGGGAGCCAATTCCTTGGACAGGCTACCACAGTCGACGGGGATAAAAGGCCCGTCCTTGTATTGGCTATGGTCGTGGATCATGCGGGCGATGTATTCCTTTCCCGTGCCACTCTCGCCAAGGATGAGTACCGAGAACTTGGTAGGTGCCACCAACTCGACGTGTTTGTAAAGCCGTTGCATGGCTGGACTACTACCTTTGACCCACTGCTTGTTGGCGGGCATGAAGGTCTCTTCCGCTTCTTCCTCGGTAGAGGTCAAGGCGGCTGAAATCTTCTCTTCGAGCACGCTGGGATTGATAGGCTTCTTAAGATAGTCGAAGGCACCAAGTTTCATGGCCGACACTGCGGTCTGCACCTCGGCATAACCCGTCATCACGATGATAGGCACCTTGCTTTTCAGCTTCTCGCGCACCCATGTCATCAATAGGATGCCGTCGCCATCGGGCAGGCGCAAATCGGTAAGGATCAGGTTGAAAGCCCCGTTCGAGATTTCGATCTTGGCCTGCTCGTAGCGCGACGCCAACACGGCCTCATAACCGTTCTTCTTCAGCCATGACTGGATCATCAGGCCGAAGGAGGCATCGTCTTCCACAACAAGAATTCTACATTTCATGCTGCAAAGATAGCATTATTTCGTTGATTCCACAAAAATACACACAAAAAAAAGCCCCACATTGGGGAAATGTGAGGCGTTTTTGAAAAAAATTGAAAACGAGCAGTTCCGTTAAAAACGGATTTTTTATTTGATGGATACTACCAAATAATTCGACATACTCCAGAAGGCTTCCTTG
>CAMYYV010000030.1 GCA_947303625.1 uncultured Bacteroidales bacterium
GGAGCTTCTTCATCTGCTCGGTGGCGCTCTTCCACTCGGTCGACTCCATCAAGGCCTCGGCCTCGATGCAGAGCTGCGTCTTACGTTCGAGGTTCTCGGTCTGACGGTCCTTGAGGCCAGTGAAGAAAGCCTTCTTCTTGGTGAAGAAAGCGTCCATGGCGCCACGGAAGCGCTGCCAGATCTCTTCGTTGTCCTTCTTGCTGGCGGGACCGATGGTCTTCCACACATTGAAAAGCTCGGTGAGTTCTTCCGACTTCTTCTGCCAGGCGTTGACGCTGGGATACTCGCCGGCGACGAGTTCTTCTGCCTTCTCGCAGAGGGCTTTCTTGGCCTCTAAGTTAGCAGTCTGTTCCCCTTCGAGTTGGGCATAATGCTCACGACGGATCGCGTTGATCTTGTCGGTAGCCGCCTTGAAGCGTTCCCAGATCTCATCTTTCTTCTCCTGCGGCACGGGGCCGATCTCCTTCCATTCCTCATGGAGTTTCTGCAAAGCCTTGAAGGCCTTGGTGATCGACTTCTCATCAAGAAGCTCCTCTGCTTTCTCGCAGAGCTCGATCTTGGCGTCGAGGTTCTTCTTCATGTCGAGGTCGCGGAGCTCACGGCCGATGCGCACCTTGTCGAAGAACTTCTCGACGAGGAAATGGTAGTTGTTCCACAAGTTGGAACTCTCGGCGGCCGGCACAGGGCCGATTTCCTTCCAGCGGTCTTGCAGGGCGCGGAAGTCGTCGTAGGTCTTCTTCAGCGAGTCATCGGAGGCAATGATGGCCTTCAGTTCTTCGAGGATGGCCTGTTTCTTGGCCAGATTCTCGAGCTTTTGCTTCTCCATGTCTTCGTTCTGCTTGGCACGGTTGGTCTTGAAGATACCGAAAGCGGCGTTGAAGCGTTGCTCGACAGGGTCTTCCACATGCTGGAAGCTCTCGGCCTCGCCTCCGCCTTGGAGGAACTGCTCGAGTTCACGGTCCATGTCTTCCTTGTTCAACTTGTTGAAATGGATGCGAACGGCGGCCACTTTGTCCTTGATGGCTTGCACGTCGGGGTTTTGCACAAGTTCTTCGAGCATCTCCACCAGCTGCAGCTTGTTGAGGCCTTCAAGATCGCTGTTCTCCTCCACCAGATCTTCCTCCTCCATCTCGGCATTCTCGTCGACGGCAGGCAGAAGCTCCTCCTCTTGGGCAGGTTCGGAGGCAGGCTCAGCTTTGGCGTCTTCCGTCAAGGTGCACACCTCCACCCTCACCTTTCCAGGCAGGATGCTGGGTTGGATTAGTTTGACAATCTTCTTTTTCTCGTTACCGTCGATGGCCTTTTTCGGAGCCTTCGACGTCTTCGTTTCATTCTCGATACCCTCGTTGACCGTAGTCTCCACGACGGGATCTTGATTCAGTTGTTCGTTGTTTTCCATTTCAAAGAGTTTTAGGACAATCAGGGCTTGTGGGCCCGATTTTGGTTGTACATAATAAGGTCATTCCGCCAAAACGGAACTGCAAATATAGGCATTTTTTGAAAGC
The DNA here is from genome assembly GCA_947303625.1 of uncultured Bacteroidales bacterium. GTDB lineage: Bacteria > Bacteroidota > Bacteroidia > Bacteroidales > F082 > Limimorpha. The sequence goes on from CAMYYV010000030.1 coordinate 1,506, forward strand.
GCATCGTTTTTTTGTCAGTTTTTCGGCCTTTATGCCCTGTTTTTTGCTTACTTTTGCGGCCATTATGGACAAAAGAGGCACAAACAACATCAAAATAAGGAACAAACGCGCCACCTTCGAGTACTTCCTCGTGGAGACGCTGACGGCAGGCATCGTGCTGACCGGCACTGAGATCAAGTCGATCCGTGGCGGCAAGGCCAGCTTGGCGGATTCATATTGCAGCTTCAAGGGCAACGAGCTCTTCGTCGTGGGCATGCACATCGCCGAATACGCACAGGGCACCTACAACAACCACGACCCGAAGCGCGACCGCAAGCTGCTACTCACAGCCCGCGAGTTGCGCAAACTGAAGAACAAAGTGCAGGAAAAGGGCTTCACCATCGTGCCCGTCACCTTATTCATTAATGACAAAGGCTTGGCCAAACTCGACATCGCCTTGGCACGAGGCAAACACTATTACGACAAGCGCGAATCGTTGAAAACCAAGGATTCGAAACGCGAACTCGAAAGGATGGAGAGGTATTAATTGGCAATTGATAATTGATAATTGACAATTAACGGTTGTTTGGTTGCAGATTATTAGAAGCTGAAGCAGAGACCGACACGCAACGCAAGGGGTGTAGCGTATGGATAAAGGCCACCTGCCCAGTTGTCCTGATCGCCGTAGCTGAGGTTGTATAACACCATCAGATAATAATAGGTGCTGCCGTCGTACGAATACGAGCGGTAGCCGCCACCCACGAAGGCACTGTTGTACCATTGTCCTTGGAGGGTCTCATGGTTGTAACGCACCATGCCATACAACACCTCGTCCTCAACATGGAGAAATATGCCCTTATAAACTTGGAAATTGGTATAAGGCGCTATGCCAAAATAGTGATAGTATTCGTTACTAGCATAAGGGTCGAAATAACAATACAGGTTGTACACCCCTCGCACGCCTACCTCCCAAGGGCTGAAGATACGATATCCCACTTGGGGCGCGAGGCCAAAGTTGAGAGAATTCCCATACATCCCGAAGTCAAAGTCGCCACCTACGGTAATCTTGCCTTTCATATCAGGCACGTCGGAAAGGATTTGCGCCGAGGCCTTGCCTGCAAAGCCAATGAGCATCAAACAAACCAATGGTACAATAATCAGTCTTTTTCTTGGAATAAAACCGTTCATGATAATAGAGCTATTTTTTAAAAAGAGACTTCTGCTTTTAACCCTGACCCTGACCCTGACCGCTGACCCTGACCTATTCACCTTGGGTGCAATTGGTCATGGTCATGGTCAATGGTCATGGTCAAAATATGAATCCTTAATTTGTTTACTTCATAATTTTCGCAAAAATACAATAAAAAACATTTCCCGCCGTAACTGATAATAGTTTATCTTTGCTTTTTATTTCAGACTCATGAAAAAAACACATATCCTACTCATACTCATCCTGTTGGCATTTTCCTTCCAAGCCTGCAAGAAGGACCATACCGTCAGCAACGACCCCAGCCTGAAGCTCAGCTTCTCGGCCGACACGGTCTTGTTCGACACGGTATTCACCTCGTTGGGCTCGGCAACACACCAGCTGAAGATATACAACAACCATTCTGACGATTTACGAATCAGTTCGATACGTCTTGCTGGCGGCGAAGCATCCCCTTACCGTTTCAACCTCGACGGCGAGAACGGTACCGAGTTTTACGACAAGACCATCCCAGCCGGCGACAGCCTCTTCTCGTTCCTACGCGTCACCATTAACCCCAACGATCTGAACACACCTTTTGTGGTGGAAGACGACCTGGAGTTTGTCACCAACGGCAATACGCAGACCATCAAGCTATTGGCCTGGGGACAGAATGCCAACTATATCGTCGCCGACAAGGTCGTTTACATTGGCGATGAGCCTTATCCTTACCATATCGTCGCCGACAGCCTGCAAACCACGGTGTGGACCAAGGAAAAGCCTTATGTCGTCTATGGCTATGCGCTTATCAACTCGTATGGAACCCTAAGAATCGAAGAAGGCACGCACATCTATTGTCACCAGAACGGTGGCATTCTTTCTTGGAGCGACGGCCAGCTCGTCATCGAAGGCACGGCCGAGGAACCTGTCGTCATCCAAGGCGACCGTTTGGAAGCGTATTACCAAAACATGCCTGGACAATGGCAACAGGTCTTGATGATGGACGGTCGCGCCGGTGCCGACCACCGCATCAGCCATGCCATCATCCGTAACGGCACCATCGGCGTCAATTGCCAGTCAGTACTGAAAGCCACGGAATGCGCTTTACGTATTGACAACACCATCGTTGAAAACCAAAACGGCTATGGTTTGTTTTCCATCTTATATGCTGTTGAGGCCAAAAACTTTGTCATCGCCAACTGCGGCTATGCCAACTTCTGGGCTTTCGGCGGCGACTATCGTTTCGTGCATGGTACCATCGCCAACTATTGGAATGCCAATGAACACAACAACAACGAAAATGCCATTTCGGTAGCCAACTACGCCATTGGAGGCAGCGGACCCGTCTACTATCCCTTCCGCATGGAGATGGACAACTGCATCGTCTACGGCAAGCAGAAAGACGAGTTCAAGGCCGCCTTCGGTCCCGATGCCGACTCGCTCTACACCTTCGACCACTGCCTCATCAAGTCGGAGAAATACAACGGCACGAAGCCTGGCTTCAGCCACTGCCTCTTCAACCTCGACCCCTGCTTTGCCAATGTGACGAAGCCTGATTGCCACTTGGACAGCATCGCCTCGCCCGCCATCGGCATGGGCAATCCGCTGTTCGGCAACGAAGTGCCCTACGATTTGGATGGGGTATCAAGGGTTGGCGCGCCGGATTTGGGGGCGTATCAATACGTTCCGAGATGATTTATTCGTGTTGGGAGACGCGATGATTCGCGTCTCTACAAGATTAATGGACGTCTTCTTTTTTCACTAAAAAATGTAATTTTTTGAATATTTTTCACTTTATAATGAAAAATATTTGTATCTTTGCATCGTAAACAAAGATAATTCATGATCAAGACAAAGCAAGAAGTAGAGCAATTTCTCGCCCAATTCGGCATCAAGTTCGATGTCTAGGGTATCTTCTATCTGGACTGGGACAAGAACGAAGAAGCCTTGAAGGCACTTGGCATCACCCCTAAGGCCAGAGATGAGATTGTTCGCCAACTGCATCCTGACGATTATGTGGAGACCCTGCCCACGGATTTCTTTGACGAAATGTGGGTGTTCGGTAGGGACATGGACGGGACGGAGCTCTATATCAAGATAGCCATGGGGCAACCGAACGACAAGACCATCTGCATCTCATTCCACATAGCGGAACATCCTATTCATTATGCATTCAAAAAGGAGGAATAACATGGAAAAATATGTCGACATTAAAAGCCCTCTCACTGGCGGAAAGGTAAAGGAAGTCAGCACCGTAGAAGAGCATGAATTCCGAAAAGAGGTGTTTTCGGTCCATGTGCGCTACTATATCTGTGAAGATACCGGCGAGCGGTTTACGACGACAGAACAAGACGAACTCCTGTTCAACGAACTATATTCCCAGTACCGTGTGAGCCACGGCATCCCTTTTCCCGAAGAGATCAAAGGCATTAGGCTGCATTACGGCCTGAATTACCAGCAAATCACCAAGATTCTTGGTTTCGGCATCAATCAGTACGCGCAATACGAAAAAGGTCAGATGCCTTCGGAATCCAACGGCAAGCTGCTTTCGGCCATCATGAATCGTCAGTTCATGCTTCATCTGCTGGAAGACAGTCGTGCCGAATTTGACGAGGCTGAATATAACAAAGTATATCTGTCGATCATGGCCTCTGAGACAAAGCCCGAGAATGAGGCACAGAGGCGGCTCATCTATCGCGACATCCGTCGTTCCGTCTATAACGGCTTCGGCCAATTAAGCGTCGAAAAGGTTTCCGAGATGGTTAAATACTTCATTTGCAAAGAGCGCGGTTTGTTCCCCACGAAACTAAACAAGGAAATGTTTTACGCCGATTTTCTGCACTACAAACTCCACGGACAGTCTATTAGCGGGCTACAATATCAGGCCATCCAATATGGTCCTGTGCCCGTGCATTATGATACCGTCTACGACAACATTGACGGCATTAGCAAAGAGATTGTATTGGCGCACGACATGGAAAGCACCCGTTTGAGTTGCCATTCATGCGACACCTCAGTGTTTAGCGAGCAGGAACTGAAAACGCTCAATGATGTTTTGGCCAAGATTCAACCCATGAGCAGGCAGAAGGTAATTGATAAGAGCCACGAGGAAGAGGCATGGAAACATTACCGCGACGGCAGCCAGCTCATTCCCTATTCTGAGGCTTTCTCGCTACAGTTGATATAAGGTCCCAACGGATTGGCAATCCGATGGAATCGATCATCATGGCAACACAAGACGGAAACCAAAATAGTCACCTCCCGCGTCAGGAGACAACCACCCCCTCGTTTGCACTCGGCAACCACCCACCTCCACATCCCATGAACCGCCACGCATCACACGGTACTCACCTCTTGCTGGACCTGTAGGGTTGGTCTGAGCTTCTCGATTATATCTGCCATACCAATCACCACAAAACTCCCAAACATTACCGCTCATGTCATAAAGTCCCAGTTCATTAGGCATTTTTGTCTTTACCGTCAATGCATCGCCGCACACAAAGTTTCCATCATCATCTATCCCCACTTCGCCACAATTCATATAACAAATTGCCACTGCCTCTATATCATCTCCACCTGCAAATTTGTATCCTTTGCTGCGATTGCCGCCACGGGCCGCAAATTCCCATTCTGCCTCCGTAGGCAGACGAAAACTCTTTCCCGTTATTTGGTTCAGTTTGCCAATAAACTGTTGGCAGTCGTTCCAACTTACGACATTAATGGCATTGTTATCGCCCAAAAACGGGCTCGGATTACTGCCCATCACTGCCTTCCATAAAGCCTGCGTGACCTCCGTCTCGCCTATAAAAAATGAACTTATAGTAACGCTATGGACTGGCTTTTCATCATCTTCGGCTTCGCTGTCGTAGTTCCTCACATTGGTATCAATATACTCCTCTTCCCTTTCTTCTTTTCTGAACAATCCTGTTTTTACCGTATATGTGCGGATACACTTTCCGTTATCCGCGCCCATCCAGAACGTGCCGCCCTCTACCTTTTTCATGACAAACTGAACTCCCTTGACCGTGAAAACAAGGTCTTCATTACTGGTCGTTACATTAAAAGCATTTTCTTCACTCATGGTATTTGATTTTTGTATACTGAATCATAAACATCAATACACTACCTTTGCCTTCAACGTCTTCTTGTTCCCCACCCCGTCAGTCACCACGACCTTGACGTTGTTGGTGCCTTTCTTCATCTTCTCGTCAAACTCATAGTAGAGCAGGCTGTTCTTGGCGTCGTACTGCCCAAGCACCCACACGTCGTCCAAATAGATGTCGTAGGTCTCGATGCCCGTCATGTCGTCGGAGATCTTGAAGCGCAATGACTTGAGTCCCTTCACTGACTGGCCGTCCTTGAAGTTTGAGGCCTTTACCGTTGGGGCTATCGAGTCGATCTTCAGGACATACTCGCCCATGGTGTGCGTCTTGGTCTCCACTGCCCCGTTTTTCAGCGTGCCACCCAGCGAGCTGACCTTGCCTTTGTCATCGATAGTAGCGATGAACAGACGCTTGTCACCAGCCCATTCCTCGAAGGGACGGATGCGCACGACGAGGTTCTTGAAGGTGGTCATGCCCTCGTCACCGAAACGATAGATGCGCGAACAGCAACCCTTCTCATCGCGCTGCCCCGTCTGCACCCATTCGTCACGGAAAAACGTGCCTTTCTCCATCGACACGCTGAAGTCCTCGATGGTGATGTTGCTATTGAGCGAGCCGTCGGCCTTGACGAAATACTCGCTGCGGCGGTGTTCTACAGGAGTGACCTCCACAGGCGCCACACCCACCAACTTGAACTTGGCCGTCGAGCTGTTGCCCATATAGTCGGAAATCTTGAAACACACATTCACCGTGTCGCCCTCGGCCACCTTGACCGTACCGTTGCGCTTGGTGATCATGCCCAGCTTGTTGAAGGGGTCGGTCTCAGTGCGCACATAGCTCGACTTCTTCTGCTTATAATGGCGATAGTCCAAGAGGCTATTGACATAGCGCGACTCGCTAAAGGAGAAGTCGTCACATTTCACCTGGAAGGCCAACGCATCGTCAAGATACAGCTCATAGAGATAAGGGCCGTTCTTGTTGGTGGAGGTGCCCACCTGGTCGTAGGTGCAGATGCCGAACGAAATCTCGCCGTTGGCATAGACATAAGGCTTGTCCTTGAGGCTATAGCGTCCGTTGCCGTCATCGGTGACAGAGAAATACATCGGCTGGATGTCGCCTTCGAGTGTGGAAGTCTCGCCCAAGGGATAGGCCGAGACACCTTGGATAAGAGGCTTCACGTTGTCCTCGATCTTCAAGCCGAAAAACAACGGGTTGACAGGTTTCTCGCTCTTCGTATTCCGGACCTCGAAATGGAGATGCGGTCCACCCGAGCCGCCAGAGTTGCCCGAATAGCCGATCAAGTCGCCACGTTTCACAGGGAATTTTTCTTTCTCGGGATAGATCTGCGAGGTGTATTTCTTATGCTTGTATTGATACTGCTTCACGTAACGCGCGACATTGCCCGAGAAACGCTGCAGGTGGCCGTACACTGTAGTATAGCCGTCGTTTTGCGTGATATAGAGCACGTTGCCATAGCCATAGGGCGAGACCCCGATGCGGCTGATGTAGCCGTCGGCCACGGCATACACATTCTTGCCCTCCACACCCTGTGTCTTGATGTCGATGCCTGAATGGACGTGGTTGGGACGTATCTCAGCGAAGGTAGCCGAGAGGTAAATCGGGATGTCCAAAGGGTTGCGGTACTTGGGGTATTTCTCTTGCGCCGTGAGGCCGAGCGCGGCCATGACGAGCAACATGACAAGCGCGGAGCGTGTTTTCAAAAAGGTCATAGGGCTAATTAGATGAATTAATGCGCAAAGATACACCTTTTTTCCTATTTTTGCAACGAAAAAAGGAATAAAGCGATGCGCAAAAAGACGAATAAAGAAATATTCCAAGAGTGGCTTGGCAAACCCTATATGCTGCTGCTCTATCGGCTTCTCGCCATCCTGCTGGCACTCAGTATCAGCCGATGGATGCTTTATCTCTTCAACTCGCAGTATTTCCACCAGCTGAAGGAGGGACAAGCCCTCGGCCTCTTCCTTTACGGCATGAGGTTCGACCTCTCGGTAACGGTGTTGCTCAACCTGTTCGTCATCATCTACTACTGCCTTCCGTCGCGGCTCATCTTCGAGCACAGTGGGCAGCGGGTCGTCGACTTCTGGTACGTCACCTTCAACTCCATCGCCATCTTGCTGAATTTCATCGACATCATCTGCTTCAACTTCTTAGGCAAGCACATCAGCATAGATTATCTCAAGACGTTGGGGCAATCCGGCGAGCTCAACTTCGGATTCATCCGACAGGTGTTGTTTGACTATTGGTATCTGTTAGTCATCTTCATTCTCTTCGTGTTGATTGTCGTAGTGGTGGCGCGCCATACAAGGCTCAAGGAGGAAGAAACGACACGGTGGCCGTTGAGACAAGCCATCAGGATGACTGTCATCCTCGCCCTGACATTCATCGCCTGGCGTGGCGGATTCCAACAACATCGCATCACCATGCAGACCGCCTTGGAATACACCGACCCACAGAACGCACCTATCCTGCTCAACACGCCCTTCTGCCTCCTCAACGGCGACGACGCGCCGAAACCCATCAAGGCTCCTTCTGGCAAGCCTCAGTTCACTGCGATACACACCGACCTGACTGCCAACCGATTCCTCAACGACACCCTTAAGGCCGACACCATCCCTGCCAATGTGGTGATCATCATCATGGAAAGCATCGGACAGGAGATGACGGGATACTACAACCCCGACCGGAAGCATAAGGTGACGCCTTTCCTCGACTCGCTGCTCTCCCATAGCCTGACCTTCAACGGTATGGCCAACAGCCGAAAGAGCTCGGAGGTCTTGCCTTCCATCTTGGCCAGCCTGCCTCCGCTGATGGACGACGACTTCGTCGGCTCGACGTATGCCAACTGCGAATTCGATGCCTTCTGTCAACACCTGCAAAAGCGAGGCTACAACACTATCTTCATGCACGGCGGAAAGAACGGAGTGATGGGCTACGACAAATTCGCACAACGAGCGGGATTCAAGCGCTATTTCGGCCGCGTCGAATATGGCGACGACAGCGACTACGACGGGCAATGGGGCATCTACGACGGTCCCTTCCTGCAATATGCCGCCACCACCCTTGGCCGCGTCCACAAACCCTTCGCCACGGCTATCTATACCCTCTCGTCGCGATATCCCTACAAAGTGCCGCGCCACTTCGAGTTCCCCGAAGACAGCTACTATTGGACAGGCTTCGAGAAGACCGTCTACTACACCGACTGTGCCTTGCGCGATTTCTTCGCCAAGGCGCAGCGACAGCCTTGGTACGACAACACGCTCTTCGTCCTCACTGCCGACTGCTCCAACAGCCTGCATTTCCAACCCGAATACAACAATGTGTGGGGTATGTATGCCATCCCCATCGCCTTCTATTGGCCAGAACGCATCGAGGCGATGAAGACCGACGAGGTAGCCCAACAGATCGACCTCGGGCCTTCCATCCTATCCGCCCTCCAAGTCAACGACACCATGCTCTCGTTTGGACGCAACCTCTTCGACAGCCTCAGCGAGCCTGCTTTCATCAGCTATTTCAACCTCACCTACCAATACTACTACGACTCCTACATGGTGCAGTCGGACGGCCAAAACCCCTTCGGCATCTACAAGCCCTTTGCCGACCCGACCATGAGCGACAACCTCATCGACCGGCTGCAATGCCCTGATATTTTCGAAAAGATGTACGACTTCCTGCTAGAATACAACAGCAGGATGTCATCCCACGAACTGAAACCTAAATTCGACAGCATCCATGAGCAAGCAGAAGATACGCTTCATCATTAATCCCATTTCGGGGAAAAAGCACAAAGACCGTCTTCCGGAGCAGATCGAGGCTCATCTCGACCTGTCGCAGTTCGACTACGAGGTCACCGTGTCGGAATATGCCGGCCATGCCAAACTGTTGGCACAGGAAGCCATCGATGCACATTACGACATCCTCGCCGTGGCGGGAGGCGACGGCTCGATCAACGAGGTGGGCACTCAGCTCATCGGCACCGACATTGCCTTGGCCGTCATCCCTTGCGGCTCTGGCAATGGGCTTTCGCGCTGCCTCAACATCCCGCTCGACACCGTCAAGGCACTGCAAGTCATCAACGGCAACAAAAGGAGAAAGATAGACACCGTTGAAGTGAACGGGCTGCCTTTCATCAGCATCTCCGGCACGGGCTATGACGCCAAGGTCGCCGACGACTACAGCAAGGATCCGCGCCGGGGCTTTGATACCTATTTCAAATACATCCTGCGCAACTACCTCACCATGAAGGAGCAACACTACTCCATCGTCATGCCCGACGAGACGCTCGACGTCAACGCTTTCTTCATCTCGTTCGCCAACTCCAACCAGATGGGCTACGACATGCCCATCTCACCCAAGGCTTCGCTGTGGGACGGCTTGGTCGACCTCTGCATCGTGCAGAAACCCAACCCTTTGGAGCTCCCCATCATGGGTGGTTTCATGCTCGACGGCATGATGGACAAGGCGCCTAAGGTCAGGATCATACAAACCCCTGAGGCCACCATCGTCCGTCCCAAGGCCGACGTCATCAACCTCGACGGCGAATCGGTCATGATGGAGAAAGACCTCCACATCAAAGTCAACCCAATGAGTCTCAATATCATCTGTAATGATTGAAAAATACATAGAAATCCTCAGCGGCATCGGCAAGTCGATGCATTTTGATACGACCACTTCGTTAGCCATCGCCGAGGGCATCGCCTTTGTCACCCTGCTAGCCATCGGCATCCTGCTCTGTCTCCTTGCCCGTCTCATCATCAAAAAGACCATCAACGTCCTTGTCAAAAGGACACCTTCGAAATACGACGACCTGCTCGTCAGGAACAAGGTGTTGGTGCGCATCTGTCTCCTCATACCCGTCATCCTCATCAAGTTCTACGTCAAAGACACCTTGCCCGACTTCACTGAAGCCGCTACCATCATCGTCAAAGTCACGAAGATCTATGAGATCACGGTCTACACCTCCATCCTGCTGGCCTTGGTTAACACCGCACACGGGCTCTATAACTCGTTCGAGATGTCGAAGATCAAGCCCATCCAAGGGCTGGTGCAAGTCATCAAAGGCATCCTCATCGCCATCTGCGCGCTCCTCATCGCCGCCTTCCTCTTAGACAAGAGCGTCAGCACCATCGTTATCGGCTTGGGTGCTCTCTCCGCCGTGCTCATGCTCATCTTCCAAGACACCATCAAAGGCTTTGTGGGCAGCATCCAGCTCTCCGTCAACGACATGCTCCGCATCGGCGACTGGATTGTGACAGGTCCCGCCGACGGCACCGTCACTGAGATTAACCTTACCACCGTGAAGGTGCAGAACTGGGACAACACCATCACCACCATCCCGACCTACAACCTGGTCTCAAGCCCGTTCACCAACTGGAGGGGCATGGAAGAATCGGAAGGCCGACGCATCGCACGCACTATCAATATCGACGTGAACACCGTGCGCTATTGTACCCCCGAGATGATAGAGAAATACAAGCATTATGCGTTGATAAAAGACTACATCGAACAACGCGAAGAGGATATCACCGAATACAACAAGGCTAACGACATCGACACAAGCGTCGTCATGAATGGCCGACAACAGACCAATCTGGGCGTTTTCCGTGCCTACATCAAAGCCTATATCAACAACAATCCGAAGCTGAACCACAACCTCACCATGTTGGTGCGGCAGATGGAGCCCAACGAGTTTGGCGTGCCACTGCAAATCTACGCCTTCAGCAGCGACAAGCAATGGGTCAACTACGAAGAGATACAAAGCGACATCTTCGATCACATCATCTCGGCGGCCCCGATGTTTGACTTGAAGATTTATCAAAGGCACTAGTGTCGGTTGATAATTGAGGATTTAGAGTTATTAAGATGTAGGGCTGTCACAACGTGGCAGCCGTACGTCCCAAAATAAAGAAAACAAAAGTGTCATGAATGCCGGAATAGTTTTCACAGAGAAATATCTGCGGTTGATGTTCAAATCGTTGCGCGATGCCACGCCCGACGAGGTTAAGGAGGAATTGGAACATTGCCGCCGCGAGAACCGCCGTCCCGTCAGAGTGCCACGTTATTTCCGAGGCTATTTCACCGAGGAGAAGTTTATGGCCTCGACAGGCTTCGAGATGCAGGTGTTCAGACATGATGAACCAACAAGGTCCCTGAGTCCTGAGCATGTCGAAGGGTCGAAGGGCCGGCCTAAAAGATTAATCCTCTACCTCCACGGCGGTGCCTTCATCTATCCGCCCGTGTTCTTCCACTGGCGTTTCCTCCACGACCTCTGCCTGCGCACCCATAGCGACGCGCTGATGCCTGTCTACCCCAAGTCGCCGGAATACGATTGCGAATACTCCGTCAAGACCTTGTTGGAGTATTACAAAAACCTCTCTGATTCAAAACAATACGACGAGATCCATCTTGTGGGCGACTCGGCAGGAGCCTGCCTCTGCCTCATTGTGGCCCAGGAGACCCACAAAAACGGCTGGCAGAAGCCTGCCACCACCACGCTGCTCTCGCCATGCGTCGACCTGAGTCACAGCCGCGAAAACGACATGCGTGCCCTGCAGGACAAGGATACCATGCTCCAACTCGACCGCGTCATCATGCTCAACGCCATCTGGCAAGGTGCCTTGCCTGCACAGCATCCCTGGGTCAGCCCTGTGTTTGGCGACTTCAGCGGCGTCGACGGCCTCAGCGTCTATTACGGTTCCGACGAGATCCTTCAGCCCGACGACCTCCTTCTCGAGGAGGCATACAAAAAGGCCGGCAAAGCCGGCCTGTTCCATGAGTTTGAAGGCATGTTCCACACCTTCGCGATGTTCCCCATCCCTGAGGGTTTCAGGGCGGTGAAGATGATGGCTCAAACCATCAAGGGCAAGTAGTCACCGTGTTGGCACACACCCACTCCTCGTCGACCCAACCACGGAGCTCCACGAAAGGATGACGATAGTCTTCTTGACCTGCCTCCTCGACCTCGCCCCAGCACCAGTCTTTGGCATCAGACTGCACCAGCAGACGACGCGTCTTGGGATCGACGTTCAGCACATGCAAGGAGATCTCCTTGTATTCGGTCTTGCATGCCACCTCTTGACTGTCGGCAGCCTTGTAGAAATTGATGGTCTCGCCACCATAGTTACGAGTGGCAAACGAGAACTCTGGGTTGTGGATTACAGGATAGGGATGTCCCTCGAAGGGGTCTTTGTATTCCACCTCGACCTCGTTGCCTTCGGCGTCTTCAGTGACATAGGTACCGCCGTCTTCCTCTTCACACCAATGGCTGGTGATGAGCCAGTCGCCATCGGGCATCTGCCAGGTGGAGACAATCATGGAGTAGCCACCGTAATCCAAGATAAGGCCGAACAAGTCGTCCTCTTTGTATTCGGCAGGCAGGGCGTCCAGATAACGCACGGTTGTCCCATCGGGCTGTCCCAGAAGAAACGATTCGACAGCAGCAGCCGTGGAGTCGACCTTGGTAGAAGTCTTTTCCGTGTTGTTAGCAGTGGTATTGTCGCATCCACACAACAGAGCAACAAGTACCCCAAACAATAATACTCTTTTCATAATTTGTGTTCTTTTCTAAAACCGAAGGATACTCTTCCTCATGAAGATTACTTATTCTTAAGGCCTGCACCTTTCGTCTTTGGCTGCGGATTCTTTTCGTCTTTAATTTTAACCTTGTTCTTTCCGGAGTTTTCTTTCTTCTCCAGTTCGGCCTTCTTCTTAGCCACCTGCGACACGTATCTGCCTTGAGGATAGGCTCTCAGGTAGTTGTTGCAGCCTTCAATAGTGGTGCATTTGTTATACATGTCGTCCTCTTCCTTCCTGGCTTTTGCGGCCTTGTCTTCCAATTCCTTTTTCTTTTCCTTCACTTCCTTCACATATTTGCCATTGGGGTATTCTTTCAGGTAGGTTTCGCACGCCTCGATAGTGGTGCATTTATTATAGCATTCCTCCTCCTTCTCGGCAGCCTCTTCCTTTTTCGCGGTACGCTCTCTCGACTGCGCCTTGGTGATGCTGTCGGCCACATACCTGTCGACTACATTTTTGGCTTCTTTGTAAAACTTGCCATTGCTACCATAGGTTTTCATATAGGCCCTATAGTCAGCAACCGAAGCACAAGCCTCATAAGCTTTGATTTCCGATTCGTCGGTCTTGCCGCCACCCTTTTCACTCTTGCTCCCACAGCTCGAAAAGCCGGTGAGCACTACGGCCAAGCCCAAACCCAGACCAAGCAACAGGCTGGCTTTGCTCTTGCGATTGATTGTGTCATGGTTCACAGATTGCTTGGCAATCTCGTTTGAATTGTTTTTCATGTCGTTCATTTTACTTAAGTGTTTAAATTAGTGTATTTTATGCATTATTATTCAACAATGATGATTTCAGCGTACCATAATCTTGGTGCTGTATTCTTGGGTATCGTTTTGGGCTTTCAGCAGATAGAGGCCTTTCTGCTGTTGGCTGAGATCAAGGCTCGACTGGCCTTCGCATTGTTGCTCCATCACCTTGCGTCCAGTGATATCGAACACCTGGACGTGCCATTGGCCTTTGCCCAAGTTGAGGTGAACGATGCCTGAGGTAGGATTTGGGGTAACACTGAAGACGTCCGAACCCGTTGAAGGACCGTCCTCTTCTACTGCCACGAATCCGTCGCAGTGCAACTCGGTGGCCGTCTCGTAAGTGAATTCATAGCCCGAACTTCCGCCACGGAAAACGACATGGTTTTCGGAGTCCTTCACCTGGAAGAAGCCGTTGCCCATACCCTCGCCCGTTACGTCGCGCGCCGTTAGACGGTAGCAGGCGGCATGTGAGAGCACGAAGTCTTCTCTATAAACATGGCTGGGCTCGTCGAAGGTAAAGTTATACTCCACCTCGTCGGTGTCCATATTGCGCACCTCGAAGCTCAGGTTCTCGGGGTTGGTGCCTGTCTTGAGCTGCAGTGTCAAGGCACCGTCGATGGTGGGAGGCTCGGTCAGCGCCGCTGTCTTCACATTGTCAGCGGAGAATCCGTCGTCATGGCCGTTGGGCAGTTCGATGAAGAACTGCATCTCGTCGCATTTGTCGGCGACAAACTCATCCATGACGGCCTCCACGGTTTCGCCCTCGGCGAGGGTGCCTTCCCAGGTCTGGCTGTAGCTGTTGGTGCCGTCGTAGGCGCGCATCACGAACGAGGTGATGGTCTCGTGGCCGTAGTTCTTCACCACGAGTCGCGGGCTTTGGATACCCGAGCAGTTCTGGCTCACCACGCTCTCCACGTCTTTCAGCACGAGGTCATAGTCGAGGTCGAGGGCGGTCGACAGACGCACAGCTTGATACACCTCCTTGGTGCCGCCCGAGTAGTTCTGCACCCATGCCGTCAGGTAGCAGTCTTCCTTGGGCCAGAGCATCTCGAAGGTCTCGCTGATGGTCATCGTGGTGCCGCTGAACGGAGTGCCGGTCTGCGAAGGAATGAGGTCGCGGCACACGTGGTGCAAGCCCTGCATGCCTTGCCACGACACGTCGATGTTGCACTGTGTGAGGGCGATGAACACACGCACGTCGGTGCCACTGCAGTCGCCCACCTTGTTGACGGTGCAGTTCACGCGGCAGGTGGTGCCGTCGACGGGCTCATAGCTCAAGTCGATGGTGAAAGGGCTGGTCACGTTGATGCGTTGGTTATAGTAGTTCCTATAGGTCGTATACATGGTCTCGGAGGCACCACCGCCACCCGACATGCCCATGACGCCATCGGCCTTTAAGGTCGGATAACTGTTGATTCCGTAGTAGTTGGCACGAGCGTTGGTCTCGTTGGTATAGTAAAGATCCGTCGAGAAAGCAGAGGTGTGGTAAGCCACGGGCGCAATAGCCAAGCCCTCTTCAAGCATTTGGGCCACGCCGTTGGCAGCCGCCGGGCAATAAGGGCAGCGCACGCCAGTAAACAACTCGAAGAGCACGCACTCGCGCGCAACGTCCTTCGTTTGTGCATGGAGGGCCATCGGCAACATCCCAAGCGCCAAGGCCATAATGAGTATAGTTTTCTTCATATTCGATAGTTTTACAAGATGCAAAAATAATAAGATTTGTCGTGAAGCCAAGCAAAATCGGCAATATTTCTTACCTTTGCCGCGCTAACCAACGAAACACACCACGCATCATGCAGAAATTCAGCAACTTAATAAAAGAGGAATTCAAAGGATGGAAGCCCTTCGATGTCATCTGGCTGGTCGTGGTGAGTGTCGTCATCACGGTGATGTCCATCTTGTTCGAGTACGACAAGGCCGAAGACCAGTTCTATTGGATCCATATCGTGGCGGCGACTTGCGGTATCATCAACGTGGTGCTAGGCGGCAAGGGCAAACTGTCGAACTACCTCTTCGGCTTTATCCACTGTTGCCTGATGATCTACATCACACTGATTTCCAAGCTCTATGCCGACTTCGGCGTGACGGTCTACAACTTCGTCATGCAGTTCGTGGGCTTCTTCACTTGGGCGAAGAACATGAACAAGGAGACCCACGAGGTAATGAAACTCCATGCGCCTAACAAAGTGCGGTTCATAAGCCTTGCCATCATCATAGTAGGCACGGTGGGCTTCGGCTTCCTTATGAAGTATTTCACCAACGACATTGCGCCTTTCGCCGACTCTGCCAAGGCCGTGATGCAAGTGGTGGCCATGATCCTGATGGTCAGGATGTTCAGCGAACAGTGGTGGCTGTGGATCGCCATCAACTGCGTCAGCATCTTTATGTACATCAAGGCGGGCAACTTCCCCATCACGATGATGTATGTCGTCTATCTCGTCAACTCCATCATCATGTGCGTACGCTGGGAGAAGGAAGCCTGCGCCAACGACAAACTCCTTCAATGAAAGACAACCAAAGAAATACAAAGCTGATTGGAGCCTTGGCCGTGGCGCTTTCCGCCATGCTGTGGGGCGTCGATGGCATCCTGCTTACGCCGCAGCTCTATAACCTTAACACGGCTTTCGTGGTCTTCGTCATCCACCTCTGCCCTTTCCTGCTGATGAACGTGTTCTTCTTCAGGGAATACCGCCATCTGAAGACCATGACGCGCTCCGACTTGGTTTATTTCATCCTTATCGCCCTCTTTGGCGGTGCCTTGGGCACTTTGGCCATCGTCAAGTCGCTGTTTCTGCTGCATTTCAACAGCCTCTCCGTCGTGGTGCTGCTGCAGAAGCTACAACCTGTGTTTGCCGTCATCTTAGCGCGCATCATCCTGAAAGAAAAAATCAAAAAGCATTTCGCGCTTTGGGCTTGTGTGGCTCTCATCGGCGGTTATTTCCTCACCTTTGGCTGGGCCTTGCCAGACTTCAGCACCGAGGGCATCACCACGGTGTATGCGGCCCTGCTTTCGCTGTTGGCGGCTTTCTCCTTCGGTAGCTCCACGGTGTTTTCCAAGAAGATACTGGGGAGCTATTCCTTCGTCACCTCCACCTTCTTCCGCTATGGCTTCACCACGGTCATCATGCTTGTCATCGTGTTGTGCATGGGTCGTATCGGTGATTTCTCGCAGGTGACGCCACGCAACTGGCTCTTCATCGCCCTCATCGGCCTGACTACGGGTTCGGGAGCCATCTTCCTGTATTACTACGGCTTACGACACGTGAGAGCCTCTTTATCCACCTTCCTTGAATTGATGTATCCTATCACGGCTGTGGTATTGGACTATTTCGTCAACGGCACCAAGTACACCCCCGTGCAATGGGCAGCGGCTTTCGTGATGCTGTTTGCGATAGTGATGCTGAATGCAGATAAATCCAAATAATTTGATTATCTTTGCAGCAACAACAAAAACGTAACATCATGGACAACGAAATCAAGAAAATCTATTCCGGCTCGGTGGTCAATGCCGAGTACATTGGCAGCGTGCTTGCAGATAACGACATCCAGTACCTCATCCGCAACTTCCGGCAAGAGGGGCTCGTGGCAGGTTGGGCGGCAGGCACCCTCAAAGGCGACGCCTCAGTGTATGTCTTCGAAAAGGACTACGACAGGGCAATGCTGCTATTGGATGAGATCAATGCTGCAGAGATGGAGGGAGAGTAACCATCCCCTCCCTTTTCAAGTGCCACGCAAACCTATCGCCTTCTCAATCTCACGTAGGTTATAGTCTTTCTTGCCTGTACGGACAGCGTAGGCAAGGATTTGACAGAAAATCTCAGTGTTATATTTTATCCCACCTCCAACAAGGGAGAAAAGTGCGCCACCGCGCCAATAGCCAGGATAGGCCTCTGGTATTCCATTGAACTGATGTATGCGCGCCTTGATGGCTTTCTTGCCTTTTTCACCAGCGGTTTTTATGCTCAATGTGGATATCCAATCCCCACGTAACAGATATTTCACCCCATCGATGATGACATATAGGATTTCATATTCTGGATGTTCCAAGATATCAGTATCAGGTTCTTCGTCCCATTCTGAAGGGTCCACCTCGTCTTCCGGCTCATCGCCATAACGCCCGAGCTCAATATCCTCGATCTTGTAAAACACTTCATGGTTTTCCCAGCGTACCAGTTCAAACATTTCCTTCTCTAGGTCGTCAATCTGCCATTCATAACCACGGTCGATGGCAACGGTAAGAAGTCGGCAGAAATGCTCTGCATTGTGGTAACGGCGTGTGATGGTGTTGACAAGATGTTCCGGATTCGTCATAAACGTCTCACACTCTGCATCCACATCAAAAGCATTATGAATATATGCTACCGGAGCATCGTTTTTGCAGATGATGGCCATCGGCTCGTAGGGCTGGCAAGCGAAAGTGTACATCTCGCCACCATGATACAATGTCGCCTTGCCGTCATCAAGACTTAACACGGCGTCTTCGCTTTGATATATCACCCCTGATGGATTCATGGCAACTATGCGTTGGAAGGATGTCTTAGATTTGCTGCAAATTTACAAAAACTTCCCAATAAAAAAGCCAAGAGGCACTTTCGCGCCTCTTGGCTTTTCAATCGTATTGGCAAAGGCTTAATTCCTGAAAATCAAGCCATCGCCTTGCACATCGAC
>CAMYYV010000031.1 GCA_947303625.1 uncultured Bacteroidales bacterium
CCATGCCAAAGGCGATGGTGGCCACGATGACGTCGACTTCCTCCATGAGGAACTTGTCTTGGTTTTCCTTACGTGTCTGGCTGTCGAGGCCGGCATGGTAGGGCAGGGCACGGATGCCGTTGACGGCGAGGGTCTCGGCAAGCTCCTCCACTTTCTTGCGGCTTAAACAGTACACAATGCCCGACTTGCCTGGGTTCTGCTTGATATATTTGATGATATCCTTAATGACGTCTTTGGTCTTGGGCCG
Organism: uncultured Bacteroidales bacterium; assembly: GCA_947303625.1. Classification (GTDB taxonomy): domain Bacteria; phylum Bacteroidota; class Bacteroidia; order Bacteroidales; family F082; genus Limimorpha. The sequence continues at coordinate 248 of CAMYYV010000031.1, forward strand.
TACTTCGTAGTACAGGTTCGGGCGGTCGAACGACGACTTGAACACCTTGGCATCCATGATCTCGAGGTTCTTCATGATGTCGTTCTGCACCTTGACAGTAGCAGTGGCTGTCAGGGCGATGATGGGCAGGCTGTCGCCGATGGCGTTGATGATGGGACGCAGACGGCGGTATTCAGGACGGAAGTCGTGGCCCCACTCCGAGATGCAGTGCGCCTCGTCGATGGCGACGAACGAAATCTTCAGCCCACGCAGAAAATCAACCGTCTCGTCTTTGGTGAGCGACTCGGGCGCCACATACAGCAGCTTGGTCTTACCGCTCTTGAGGTCTTCCTTCACCTCCATCAGCTCGGCTTTCGAGAGCGACGAGTTCATCACATGCGCGATGCCCAATTCGGTACCAAAGTTGCGGATCATGTCGACTTGGTTCTTCATCAAGGCGATGAGCGGCGAGACGACGATGGCCGTGCCTTTCGACATCAGCGCGGGCAGCTGGTAGCAAAGCGATTTGCCACCACCTGTCGGCATCAGGACGAAGGTGTTATTGCCGCCAAGGATGCTTTTGATGATCTCTTCTTGGTTCCCCTTGAATTGGTCGAAGCCGAAAACACTCTTCAGTAGCTTGTGAATCTCCAGGTCTGCTTTTTTTGCCATGATTTCCTTCTTTTGGTATTGTCCGAATTTTTGCGTTACTTTGCAATCTCAAACGAGAAACTGCGTTTTTGTAGACGAAGCCGGTTTGAGCTTTTGTCGCAAAGACAAAGTTATAGGTTTTAGGTCATACGAAGCAAGAAAAAAGCGAGAAAAAATGAAAAAAAATGACATTATTATCGAATTAGCTACTCAAATTATTGAAAATGAAGCTAATGCGATAATGGGTTTAAGGCAGAGAATCGATGAGGATTTCCAAAAAGCGGTGGAGCTGATGCTCGAGAATAAGGGCAACCTCGTCTTCACCGGCATCGGGAAAAGCGCCATCATCGCCCAAAAGATTGTGGCTACGATGAACTCGACGGGTACCACTGCCGTTTTCATGCATGCCGCCGACGCCATCCACGGCGACCTGGGCATCGTGCGCGAGGGCGACGTGGTGGTCGTGCTGTCGAAAAGCGGCGAGACGCCTGAGATCAAGGTGCTGGTGCCGCTCATCAAACTGCGTGGCAACAAGATTGTGGCCATCGTCGGCAACCGCAACTCATATCTCGCTTCGCAGGCCGATCATGTCCTCGATGTGACAGTGGGCGATGAGGCCATGCCGGGCAGCCTCGCCCCCACGAGCAGCACCACGGCGCAACTCGTCATGGGCGACGCCTTGGCCCTTATATTAATGAGGTGCCGCGGCTTCTCTACGAATGACTTTGCCAAGTTCCACCCAGGCGGTGCCCTCGGCAAGCAGCTCTACCTGCGCGTGAAAGACCTCTACACTCGCAACGAACGTCCCGAGGTGAGCCCTGACGACAACCTCACCCGCGTCATCATCGAAATGACCCACAAGCGTTTGGGTGCCACTGTAGTTTGTGACGGCGACGGGGTGCTGGGCATCATCACCGACGGCGACCTGCGCCGTATGCTGATGAACACCACCGACATCGAACACGTGAAGGCCTCGCAAATCATGACCACCGACCCAAAGACCATCGACGAGGAGGCACTGGTGGTTGACGCCTTGCACAAGATGAGAGAGAATAGCATCACTCAATTGCCTGTGGTGAGTGGAGGCAGATATTTGGGTATCATACATTTACATGATATTTTGAAGGAAGGGATATTTTGAAGTAGCCAAGGTCCCTGAGCCTGTCGAAGGGCCGACAGATTATAGACGGTGCTTCGACATGCTCAGCAACCTGCTTTAACTGAACAACTGAAAATGAAATTAAGAACTGAAAATCTGGTGAAGAAATACGGTCAACGCACCGTGGTCAACAATGTCAACATCGAACTCGAACAAGGCGAGATTGTGGGTCTTCTTGGCCCCAATGGCGCTGGCAAGACGACGACGTTCTATATGGTGGTGGGCCTCATCAAGCCATACGCGGGTAAGGTCTTCCTCGACGAGAAGGACATTTCCGACCTTCCCATGTACAAACGCGCCCAAATCGGCATCGGCTACTTGGCACAGGAAGCCTCGGTGTTTAGGCAGATGAGTGTCGAGGACAATATTATCTCAGTGATGCAGTTCAAGCGAGGTCTGAACAAGCAGAAGCAGCAGGAGAAACTGGAGGCGTTGCTCGACGAGTTTGGCCTTCAGAAGGTGCGCAAAAGCAAGGGTATACAGCTGTCGGGAGGCGAACGCCGCCGTACCGAGATTGCCCGAGCCTTGGCCATCGACCCCAACTTCATCCTTTTGGATGAGCCTTTTGCCGGTGTCGACCCCATTGCTGTCGAGGACATCCAACGCATCATCTTCAAGCTGAAACGCAAAAACATCGGTGTGCTCATCACCGACCACAATGTCCACGAGACGCTCAGCATCACCGACCGCGCCTACCTGCTCTTCGACGGTCAGGTGCTCATGTCGGGATCGCCTGAAGTCCTTGCTGCCGACGAACACGTCCGCGAAGTATACCTCGGGCATAATTTCATCCTACATAAGAAAGAGCTGTAGGAGATTCCCTAGACTATTCCATTTTCCTTGCAAAAAAGATTGACAGCAGGATGTAAAGCATCATCACGAAAGGCAAGGCCACAAAGCGGAAGACGGCCACCGCAACCACGGCCACGATAAGGAAGATCCACCTGACCTCATTGCCTCTCCATTTTGCCGACTTCATCTTGAACGAGAAGAACCTGAGGTTGCTGACCATCATAAATGAGAAGACCAGAGTGATTCCGAGGCAGGCCCAATAGCCCAAGGCACCGTCAGTGAGATGCCCCAGTTGGGCGAGCGCCAAGGGCAAGGAGGCGATGAAAAGTGCCATGCCTGGGGCAGGGATGCCTCTGAACGAGGTCTTCTGCGTGTCGTCGATGTTGAACTTGGCTAGTCGGATAGCGGAAAACACAGGCAGCAAGAAAGCAAGGCAAGCCAAAGGGCTGACATTTTGCAAGAACACCTGCGGAAGGTCGAACGAATGGATCATCAGCCAATACATGATGAAGCCAGGTGCCACACCAAACGAGACCACGTCGGAAAGCGAGTCCAAATCGGCTCCGATAGGGGAATGCGCCTTGAGCAGCCTCGCAGCGAAGCCGTCGAAGAAGTCGAACAAGCCGGCAATGAAAACCATCAAAGCGGCCGCCACAGGCCTGCCGTTGGCAATGAGAAGGATGGAAAGGCAGCCAGAGACGAGGTTGCCACAGGTAATCGTGTTGGGGATGTGTTGCTTGAGGCTCATTTTTTTTCGTTACATTTGCTGTTGCAAAGGTAGCGTTTTTGTTAGAAAAAACGTATTTTTGCAGAAAAATCTACTGAAGCCATGCAGCATCAATTCTATTCCATAGAGCAAGTGGCCGAAATCGTCAACGGGCAGCTGATGGGAGCACTGGTCGACATGAGGGTCAGCGACCTGCTCATTGACAGCCGTCACCTGATGGACCCGAGACTCGCCCTGTTTTTCGCCTTGACGAGTGCACGTAACGATGGCCATAAATACATCAAGGACCTCTACGACCGTGGCGTACGTGCCTTCGTGGTGAAACGTCCTCAACTGGACCAATGCCCCGATGCCACGTTCATCGTCGTGGCCGACACGCTGAAGGCCTTGCAGACCTTGGCGGCGCACCATCGCCAGCAGTTCGACATTCCCGTCATCGGCATCACGGGTAGCAACGGCAAGACCATCGTCAAGGAGTGGCTCTTCCAGATGCTCAGTCCCGACCATAACATCGTGCGTAGCCCTAAAAGCTACAATTCGCAGGTGGGCGTACCTCTCTCGGTATGGCAGATGAACGACAGCTACGACATGGCCATCTTCGAGGCAGGCATCTCTGAGCCCGACGAGATGATGGCGCTGCAAGACATCATCCGGCCCAATATCGGGGTGTTCACCAATATCGGCCAGGCCCACGAGGAGAACTTCATCAATCCGGCGCAAAAGGCAGGGGAGAAACTCAACCTCTTCACCAAGGCTCAGTCGCTGGTCTATTGCATGGACTATTCCGAGATCCAACAGGTCATCATTCGGTCGGGCATGGCCTCCAAGGTGAAACTGTTCACCTGGAGCCGCAAGTTCGAGGAAGCCGACCTCATCATCACCTCGGTAACTAAAAACGAAAAGACTTCGACCATCCAAGCCGCCTATCAAGGCGAGGGCATGACCTATGTCATCCCATTCACCGACGACGCCTCCATCGAGAATGCCATCCATTGCATCGCCGTAGGACTGCTGCTTCAGATGCGTCCCGACGTCATCGCCGAGCGGCTGCTGTCGCTCACTTCCATCGCCATGCGTCTCGAGATTAAGGCGGGCATGAACAACTGCACCATCATCAACGACTACTACAACTCCGATATCAACTCACTCTCCATTGCCTTGGATGTCATGCGGCAACAACACCAACACCAACGCCGCGTGGTCATTCTTTCCGACATCCTTCAGAGCGGCCGCAACGAGATGGATTTGTATACCGAAATCGCGCAACTGCTAAAGAATAAAGATGTGGACATGCTGATCGGCATCGGCGAGGGCATCTCGCGTCAAGCCAACAAGTTTGACATGGAGCGGTATTTCTTTCCCAACGTAGGCGACTTCCTCGCACATTTCCCCTTCTCGAAGTTCAGTAACCAGACCATCCTGCTGAAGGGTGCACGTGCATTTGAGTTTGAGCAAATCGGTATGGAGTTGCAGGAGAAAGCGCATGAGACAGTGTTGGAAATCAACTTCAACCACTTGGTCAACAACCTCAACCATTTCCGTTCCAAGATCAAGCCTGAGACCAAACTCATGGTGATGGTGAAAGCCTTCGGTTATGGCAGCGGCAACCTTGAGGTCTCCAACGTGCTCCAGTTCCATAATGTCGACTATCTGACCGTGGCTTTTGCCGACGAGGGTGTGGAGCTTCGCCGTGCGGGTATCAATCTGCCCATCATGGTGATGAGCCCTGAGGTGAACAGCTACGACAATATCATCAAATACCACCTTGAGCCGGAGGTGTTCAGCTTCCGCAACCTGGAGTTTATCGAACGTGCCATGGAGAATATGGCTTTGCCCGAGGCGCATCCCTTGAATGTCCACGTCAAGCTCGACACGGGTATGCATCGTTTGGGTTTCTCTAATGCCGAGCTTCCCGAGCTCATCCGTCGCATTAAGGCCAACCCGATGTTGAATGTGAAGAGTGTATTCTCGCATCTGGCCACTGCCGATAATCCTGCCGAAGACGCGTTCACGTTGAGTCAGATCCATAACTTCGAGCAAGGCAGCCAGATGATTGTGGAGGCCTTCCCCCACAAGGTGCTGCGCCATATCTTAAACACGGCGGGCATCACGCGTTTCCCGCAATACCAGTTCGACATGGTGCGTTTAGGCATCGGTCTCTATGGGGTGCCCACCTGCGATGCCGACAAGGGAGCCTTGCAACCTGTGGTGTCGCTCAAGACGACCATCAACCAAATCAAGCAGGTGCCGGCGGGCGATAGCATCGGCTATAACCGTCACGGTCATGCCGAGAAAGACATGCGCTTAGGCATCATCCCCATCGGTTATGCCGATGGCCTCTCACGACTGTTGGGCAATGGCAACGGTAAGTTCTACGTGAACGGCAGGCAGGTACCCGTGGTGGGTGACATCTGCATGGATATGTGCATGATCGACCTGACGGGTGTCGATGCTATGGAGGGCGACACGGTGGTCATCTTCGATGCAGAGCATGACATCGCCGATATTGCCCGAGCCTGTCAGACGATACCCTATGAAATCATGACCCGAGTGTCGCAGCGGGTGAAACGGGTCTATTACCAGGAATGAAACGAAAAAAACCAGCGTCGTGACGCTGGCTTTTCTTTTGCTTAGGTGTGGCAGTGATTACTGCAGCTTGAAGAACACCGGGATCTGGTAGGACACACGCACGGCCTTACCACGTTGCTTGCCAGGCTTCCACTTGGGCAGCGACTTGATGACGCGCATGGCCTCTTCGTCACAGCCACCGCCGATGCCACGGAGCAGCTTCACGTTGGAGATGGAGCCATCGGGCTCGACGACGAAGCCGACGAACACACGGCCCTGGATACCAGTCTCACGGGCAATCTGAGGATACTTGATGTTTTTGGCGACATACTCCATCAGTTTGGCCTCACCGCCGGGGAACGAAGGCATCTCTTCCACGATTTGGAAGATTTCCTGCTCCACGACTTCTTCTTCTTCGACTTCAACGGGGACGTACTCCTCGATGACTTCCTGCTGGTCGACTTCGGCATTGATTTCGATGTCTGCAACTTCAACATCGTCATCCACAATCTCGAGTTGTGTGGTCTGTTGCGGAGTCTCAATAGGCTGGGGCTTTTGCTCCTCCTGTTTGGTGATTTCCGTCATCTCAAGGTCTTCCACAATCTCACGATTGAGCAGGCTCTCGTCAATTTCGCGCTTGTCGTAGTTCTTGTGCTCGAAAGCCAACCATGCAATGAGGAGACTGATAATCATTCCTATTTGCATGAACATCAGTTTTTTGTTCTCGAGGTTGGCCTTTGGTGATTTTTTCTCTTCCATGGTGTATGTGTTTTTAAATATTCGCTTCCTAATTTGGGTGCGAAATTAGTTTTTTTTTTCTTATGAAACGCAAATTTTACGAATTTTATTTTTTGTGGCGGAAAAAAAGATAAAAAATCAGAACTCCGATCAAGGTGCCGGTGCAGTCGGCCAAGAAATCGATCCAGTCGCCGGTGCGGAAGGGGACGAAATATTCCTGCATGAGTTCCGTCAGGCCGCCATAGGTGATGCTGATGACGAGGGTGAGTAGCAGGGCTTTCTTTTTGTATGACAAACCGTTGGAAACGAATTGTTTGCGGTATCCCCAGATGCACGCAAAGGCGAAGCCGGCATACATCAGGAAATGCACCACTTTGTCGAGGCCGACAACAGGCTTGACGTGAGGAAAAACAGAACCCGGAAGCCCTGTCAGAATCAGGATGACGATTCCACACAGGATTCCCGGGTAATAATTTCTGGTGATTTTTTCTAAGCCCATAGATTTTTTTTCGCCTTTTAAAGGCATGTCATTCCGAGTCTTATGTTATTAAAAGGCTTGAAATGGCATGGGCTGATGGTATTAACCGATCTTGGCTTCGTAGGCAGCGGCGTCCATGAGGGCGTCGAGGTCAGCGACGTTGTTCACTTTGATCTTGATGATCCATGCCTCGCCGTAGGGGTCGCTGTTGACGAGCTTGGCGTTCTCTTCGTCTGCCAGGGCTTCGTTGACTTCGAGGATCTCACCAGCCACAGGCATGAGCAGTTCAGCGGTGGTCTTCACGGCTTCGATGGCGCCGAATTCCTCTTGGGCGTCCAAGGTCTCGCCGACGATGTCGGGGTCGACGTCGACGAAGGTGATGTCGCCAAGTTCGTGTTGTGCATAATCGGTGATGCCGACGTAGGCTTCTTCGCCCTCGAGGCGGATCCATTCGTCGTCGTTAGTGTACTTCAGGTTTGCTGGAATATTCATTTTTGTTTGTATTAGAGTTGTTTTGAATTGGCTGCGAAATTACATATTTTAGTCACGCGCTCGGCATTTTCCCGAAAATTTTATTGTGCAAGGTTGAATCTCAGGGTGATGCCGCCGTAGGTGGTGGAGTTGCGGAAGGTGTTGGCCACTTCGGGTATCGAGAGGTCGTACTTGAAGAAGGCCTGTGCACTCAGACGTTGGCTGAAGTTGTAGTCGGCGGTGAAGTAGAAATTGATTTTGTTTTGTCCGGCCGACACTTGGTTGTTGTTTTCATCGATTCGGCGCAAGATGGTGATGTCACGCTTGTAGCCGATGTCGAGTTTGAGGACGAGGTCGTTCTTGATGGTTTGCGACTTACCATTGCTTCCGATAGGAGTGAAGTTGAAGCTAACGTTCTTGATGCGGTAGCCGGCGCCGAGGACGAACTCGCGGCCATTGACCTCGGTGAGTTGGTTGTTGGAGAAACTCAGTGTCAGCGTGCGCGTCTTCTTGATTTGGAAGTTGGTGGTCATCGAATTCTGGAAGCCTAAGTCGATGCCGATGAAGGGGGCAAACTGCTCGGAGAGAACGATTTGGCCCATGTCGTATTTCGGGACGATGATGTCGGAATTCTCGAACGTCTGGATGGTGTTGTCTTCGTCGTAATACACGTTGCTGGCCCATGCGTTGATGGCGTAGTTCGACTTGTAGCTATGGGTGATGCTCACTGTCTTGAAGAGGTTGCCTATGGCAGGTATGTTGGTGAGTCCGTTGTAGGTCAAGTTCCAGTTGGGCAGGGGGAAGCGCGGGAAGGGGTTGAGACTTATGGTGTTCGGGTCCTTGCCGGTGTAGGCGGCGATGAATGAGTAAAGCAACACTTCCATCGATGACGAGTTGTAGCCTTTCGGGAAGTAGTCGCCAGCGATGCTGTCGTAGGTGTATTCATTGACTTGCTCGATCCACTGTGGATTGCTGCGGGCGATGCGCTCGGCGATGATCTTGCGGTTTTCAAGCAGATTGTTGAACAGGCGCGAGTGGATGGAGTCGGTGCGCACAAACGAGGTGCCGCCCATGAAGTAGCTCATGCTGAAGCTGCCATTGGTGGTAGGTGTGAACACGTCGAATTGGTTGGTGGCATCGTTGTAGCGGAAGTAGTGCTGTTGGTTCTCAGCGTAGTTGCGGTTGCCGGTGAAGTCGATCTTGAGGCTAGGCAAAGGCTCGGTGTTGATGCGGTAGTTCATCGTCTCGGTGCTGCGGCGTGTGTAAGGCTGGCTCAGGATGGAGTCGGTGGTAAGCCAGCGTTTGGCTTCTTCCACGTCGATGCTGTGGGCAACGGCTTTCTCGTAGATATTGGCGTCATCGCCGTAGGTGCTGCCAAACACGAACCCTATGCCAGGAGCCCACGTGTCGCTGTTGAGGCCAATATATTGAGCCTTGGGCATGAAGCCAGGAAGCGACTGTCCGTTGTTGAGCGAGTAGGTACCTGACACTTTCTTGACCAAGGTAAGCACCCGCACCGAGTTGTCAAGCACAAGCCTGCCGTAGTTGATCTTGGGAGTAGCTTTGGTGGAGTCGGCAGGCTGTTCGTCTCCGCCACCCTTCTCGCCTTTCTTATCCTTGTCCTTCTCGCCTTTCTCTTTTCCTTTGTCTTTGCCTCCTTTCTCTTTTCCGCCTTGTTTCGCATCTTTGCCGTTGTTGCGTCGTTGCGGGGAGTTGACTTGCTTGAGGTAGGGCACTTTGTTATAGAGCTTGGTAAGGTCGAGGGTGGCATTGCCTTGGACGTTGTTGGAGTTCTCGATGGTGTTGCCTAAACGGGGTTGTATCGACTGTGCCGAGGCAATCCAGCTGTAGGTGCCTTGATAGTTGGCGCTGAGGTTGATCCAGTTGAGGATGGGAATCTTGTTGATGGGCACGGTGTAGCTGGCGTTGAGGTTTTGCTGGTAACGCGACATCGAGCCCAAGTGCTTCAGCTCGTTCTTGATGGTGTCTTGGTTCTTCTGCCAACGCTCGGGGTCGACGTTGCGGTCGACGAAGCCGGCAGGCTCATATATGTAAGCCTGGGCTTGTGCCGAGTAGTCGAAGGTGAGGGCCTTGGTGAGGTCGTAGCGTAACTGGTAGTTGCGGTTCCAGTCCCATTGTTTCGAGTAGGTGGGCTTGATGTCAACGATGCCGCCGCTCTTGTTGCGCATCTCGCGTTCAGAGGAGTAACGGTACATCTCGGTGTTGAAGACGATGCTCTTTGGGGCATAGTAGAAGTTGATGTCCTTGAAGAACGCCATGGACGGTTTCGAGGCCCACTTGGCCTTGGCAAAAGGCTCGACGGGCTTGGGATTGCCCGCATAGTTGTAGCCTAAGCCGCCACGGTAGCTCTTCACCATGTAGTATTTGATGTCGGTGTTCTCCTGGAAGGTCTCGTTATAGCTGAATGAGGCATTGAAGTTCTCGATGTCCCAGATGTGCACCTTGGGCATGTTGCCTCGTCCACCGCCGAGCGATCTGTTAGGATCCCTCGGGTTTTCTTTTTCTTTGGGTTTGCTTTCGCCCTCGTCGGTGTTGCGTTTCTTGGTGACGCGCTCTTTCCTGACGTTCATGAAGTTGATGTTCTTCTGCCTCGTGAAGTCGTGGATCATCGAGGTGAGCGAGTCGCGTTCATGGTCGGTTTTGAGTGCTGCCAAAGCGTCATTCAACTTGATATCGGGGTCGTAGGGGTTGTAGAGCGGTGTGACTTTGGTTTCTCCGTAGTCGAAGTGCATCGGGATCTTCAGCCCGTAGTCTTCGAAGAACTTGCCGAGTTCGAGGTCTGTGGACACATTGAAGGCGGTGTTGGCCTCGAAGGTGTTGCTAACGATGTCGCTGTCCAAGGCGCCGAAGCCGGCCGATTTGTAAGAGCCGCTCACGCTGACGCGACCTAGGTCGGCCAAGGTGGCCTCCAAACGACCCGTGGCAGCCACGCCGCCGTTGCTGCTGAGGTCGGTGAGGCGCAGCTCGTTGACCCACACCACGGCGCTCTTGGGTTGTCCGTCGTCGACATCAGCAAGGTTTTGACGTTTCGGGTTGCGGATACCGATCATCATGGCTTCCACATCGCTGATGCTCGGGTTACCGATCACCTTGATGGTGTGGTAGTAGTCGAGTCCGTCGATGTTGTCTTTCTTTACCTTCTCCGAATAGATGTAGTTGAGCCTGACATTGCTGTTGGGCTGGTTCATGGCCTCATTACGGCGTTGTTTCACCTCCACGAGGTCTTCCAATCGGATGTCGATGTTGTTGATCTCGGGCCAGATGGCGTCTTTGTTGGTGTACGACGTACCCCATGGCGTGACCTTCACCGGCACCTCGTATTCGTAGTAGTTCTCGGTGAAGTCGGTACCGATGCGCATAAACACGGTGAGGTCTTGGTCGTCCAAGGGGCTGTCTTCGTGGGCGGCCTCGGCATGGACGAACATCTTGAGGTATTTGTATTGTCGGAAGTCGAAGTCGGCAGTCTTGTAGATGGCGCGTCCGTCGCCATCGACGAGGTTCTGCACGGTCATCTGCAACGACTGCTCGTTGATGCGGGTGGTCTGCGTCATGCCGATGACGGTCTCTTGCTGGATGCCAGGCGGGATGACGTAGGGGATGGGTTGACGGCGGCTGTTCTCGTCAATGCTGACGGCCGAAATGTCGAAGGTGGTCTCGTTGTTGATGTCGTTAGGCTCGTATTCGCCCGGTGCCTGGATGCTCTGCGAATAGGTGCGCCACTCGCCTTTGACGAGGTCTAAGGTGGCGAAACGCAGCACCACGGGACGTTGGAAGCCGGTCATGAACATCCTCATGAAGCGGATCGATGAGAAATCGTCGATGTGACCTACCACTCTGTCGGGCTGCCTGACGGGGATGCGGAATTGATACCATGTGACGCTGCCGAAGGTACTGTTGGGCAAGGCGATGTTGGTGGCCTCGAAGACGTCGGCGATGTGGTTTTGTCCGACAATCATCTTGGCGGGGTCGAGGTCGATTTCGTATTGGTAGTAGCGTTCCGTCTCACTCAAGGTGTTGTCTCCGTTAATATCTTCTGCGTTGGGCAGGGTGGAGTTGCTGTTGGTGTATCCTTCGGTCTGCTGGATGTCGGAGGGCGAGTTGCCGTCGGGGCCGTTATACTGCTTGTAGCGTGCCAGGATGCTGCGGTGCACCTCGTCGTCGGGCGAGTCCCAGTCGCCCGAACGGAAGTAATGGTAGTCGTCGGCCGACGGGTCGGAATAGGCCATTTGGTAGGCTGCCGATCCTTCGCCGAAGCGGTCCTTGACGAGGTTGAGGTAGGTCTCCTCGAAGAAGGAGCGCTCGTCCTCGTCGCGCAGGCCGTCGTAACCCACGTCTTGATATTGGCGGGCCTCCGATGAGTTGTTGAAGGTGCTGACGAGGTCTTGCATGGTGGGCACACGACCCCAGATGGTGGTGTCAACGTTTTCGACGGCGGAAGTTGGGGGGAGGCCGTTTTCGTAGAACTTGCGACCATCGCGAAGGATGTCCTCAGAGACGTCACCTAAGTTGATGTAGAGCTTGCCGGGGTTGTCTTGGTATTCCTCGTCGGCGAAGGGGTCCATCAGCCAGAACTCGATGTATTCGATGTTGGTGGCTTCGAAGTCGGTCGACTCCATCTTGCGCATGATGCCGCCCCAACGGCTCTTCGGATCGTTGAGCTTGCCGTCGGCGTCGATACCGGCACTATAGGATGTGGGGCTTACGTCGTAGTTGTATGGGCCTCTCTCGTCGGGATAATAGGCGAGGTTGAGCACTGAGACGTTGGTCTGTGTGCCTGCCGCAATATCCTTGGCAGGGAAAAGCTCGGTCTCAAGCACTTGACGCACGGTGTTTTTCGAGAGTTCCTCGTTGTCGATGTTGGCGGGACGGTAGTTGGAGTTGCGGTCGTAGAAGATGGAATTGTCGATGACGTACCACGAGAGCCTTGCTCGGTTTTTGCCGTAGTCGAGGCCTGTGCCGGCTGCCGCCTCAGGGAAGAGGTTGGGCTGGTTTTGCGGTGTGCTGGCCATATACCATAACGTGGGCAGACGCAAGTCGATGGTCGACTTGGCGCCTTCGAAATCGTCGATGTAGGAGGTACCGCGCTCGCTTGCCGACTTGGAGAGGCCGGGGATGAAACGGGCAAACTCACCATCGACGTTGATACGCGACGGCGCCTTGGTGCTGATGCCTGGCAGGGCGTTGACGAAACTCGTCAGCCAGCGGGCCTCGGTGTGGTAGCTGATGTCGGCACCATAGATGGTGTTGGCGATGGCTTCCTCGCCGTAGTTGATCTTTTGGGTGTACGACTTCTCGCCGAGGTAGAGGATGGTGCCGCCCATGCGGAAGTCACGGTTGAACTCGTGTTCCACACGGCTACCTAAGAAGGTCTTTTTGATGGCGCTGAAGCCGCTGTTCGACTCCAAGGCGATGTTGATGGGTGTGCCCGAGTTGAGGATGCCCTCGTTGAGGATGGTCACACGGCCCAAAGTGTAGTCGACGGTATAGTCGACGTTCTCAACAAGTTGTACACCGCCGGCCGTGACTGTCACCGAGCCTTGCGCCACATTCATGGCATTGAGGCTGATCTCGCTGCCGCTCTGCGACGAGTAGTAGCCTTTTAGGCTGAACTTGTTCTTTTCAGAATATTGCTCGGCGGAGGTTTTTGTCAACGTGTAGAGCGAGTCGTAGGAATATTTGTTGGCCAGCTCGGGTTCGTCGGGGAACACTTTTTCGTGGAGGTGCTTGCCGAAAGGCTCCAGCACGGGGAAAAAGATGCGTCCGTTCGACGAGTTGATGGTACCGCCTTGGGTGGCTGCGTTGTCCAAGAAGTCGAACACGCCATCACCGCCCGCAATGGGGTTGTTTTGCGTAGTCAAGTTGTCCAATCCCATCAGGTGCAACATCGAGACACCTTTCACCGAGCCTTCGGTGAAGTAGCCGTAAGGCGTGCTGTTCGAGTTGCCGTTATAGAAGATGTTGAGCATGAAGTCTTGCGACCCAATTTGGTAGGCCCTGATGTTGTAGACGTTTTTCATCATCAGGTTCCAGATAGGCATCTTGGTATTGACGGTGGTGCCTCTCAGCAGCTTGGCCACCAACACTTTGGGAGTGTTGATGCCTTGGTCAGAGAATTCACCCACTTGGTAGACCTCGTCGGAGCCCACGATGGTGTATTGGTAGGCCACGGCAAGGGTTTGGTTAGAGTTGAGGCTGACGTTCAGTGAGATGAAGCCCAATTTCGAGTTCACCGAGAATTCGGTGTTGCTCAACCGGCGTGCGTTCTCCACCTTCTCGAAGTCGCGACCTGCCACCATATAGCCTGACCTGCCGATGCGCATGGGGTCGTTACTCATGTAATTCGTCACCGTGCTGATGCTGCGGATCTGGGTGGTGTCCATGCGGGTGAGCAGGTTGTTGGCTGCGTTACGGGGATAGGGCTGGCTGTTGGTGGGGCTGATTTCGGGGTTGTAGATCCAATCATCCTTTCCTTCGGCCAAGTCGTTTAATGCTAGAATGTTACGTGTGTTTTGTGTCGAGGTGTTGGTGTTGGTGATCCAGACCTCGATTTTGGTGATGTTGACGCTTGAAGTGATGGTGGGCAGGGTGGCCAACGCTTCTTCGTAGTGGTCCCTGAAGTATTGGCTGAGGAAGAAGTGGCGGTTGTCTTCATAGTCCAGACAGCTCAGCTCGAACTGATTGGTCTGTGCGCCGCCTTGAACGGTGATGTTTTGCGATTCGCTCTCTTGGTAAGAGACGATGGATGAGACAGTGGTCTTGCCGAACTTCAGTTTGCTCTTGAGACCGAACAGTTGCTGGGTACCTGTGATGAGGGTGCTGTTGAGTGGGAAGTTGACATTGCCGGCTTCAAGAAGTTGGATGATTTCGTCTTCCTTACCCTCGTATTTCAGGTCGAGTTTGTCTTGGTAGTTGAAGGTGGCCTTGGTGTTCTTGTTGATGTTGAAGTTGATCTTATCGCCGATTTTGGCCATCACGTTGAGCTGCATGTTGGGGTCGAAGTCGAAGTCGGTGTGGCGTTTGCGGCGTTCGCTCAGCGAGGGGTCGTCGCGGTAGCTGTGCTTGATGCCGAAGGTAAGGTCGACCGAGCCTTGGGGACGGATGTCGACGGTGTTGCTGCCGAAGATGGTCTCGAAGGCCTTGCCGCCAATGAACATAGGTGGGATGATGGAGTTGCCGTTGGTGGTAGAGCGGGCGTTTTGGCTGCGACGCTGCTTCCAGTATTCTTGTATGCCTTTACGGTTCTGGTACTCAAAGAATTCGCTCTGCGTGAGTGTGGTAGGGGTGTCGTAGTAGAACTGCCCGATGCGGCGTTTGAAGGTGTATTGCCCCGTCAGAGGGTCGTAGATGATTTCGGTGCTGAAGTTTTCGGGGTCGTGGAGGTAGAGGGGCGACTGGTTGTAGAGGTCATCAAAGGGATCGCCGGTGCTGATGGGGATGGGGTAGATGACCTTGGTGGTGTCGGGTTCCACTTCGTAGGGGTGGAAGAAGATATCAAGGTGGTTAGCCGCTGATAAACCAAGGGTGGGGGATAAGAATAGAGCGAGAAGGAAAAGAATTATGAATGCTGAATGCTGAATGCTAAATGTCGCAATGCGACGCTGGGCTTTGCCCTTATTCCGCATTCTGCATTCTGCATTCTGCATTGTTATATATAGTTTATTCATCTAATTTACAAGATTTTAAGTGCTTCTTTAATCAACGTCTCCACATTGGCGTCGGGCATCTGCTTGAGCAGTTTGTCCAAAGCCTTGTCGACGGCGGCCTTGCCGAAGCCCAATATCGTCAATGCTGATAACGCTTCGTTCTTTATTGTATTGTTTTGTGGTGCGAAAATTTCAGTGGGGAAGTCGTTTTTCTTCAGTTTGTCCTTCAGGTCGATGACGATGCGTTGGGCGGTCTTGGCGCCGATGCCTTTCACGGCTTGTATTGTCTTGACGTCGTCGCTGGCGATGGCGTTGCTCAACTCGTTGACGGTCAGCGAGCTGAGAATGAGTCTCGCCGTGTTGCAGCCCACGCCCGACACCGAGATCAATAGTTCGAAGAGGTCGCGTTCCTTGGCGGAGTAGAAGCCGAAGAGGTGGTGTGCGTCTTCGAGGATCTGCTCGTGCACATAGAGTTTCACCTCTTCTTTCTCGCCGATGGCGGTGAAGGTGTTGAGGGTGATGTTGACGAGATAGCCGATGCCCTGGTTGTCGATGACGACCTGTGTGGGCGATTTCTCGGCTACTTTTCCGGTGACGTAGGCGTACATTGAGGCGCAGTTTGGATTAAACTGCAAAAATACAAAAAAAACAAGAAGGGAAACAAATCTTTCGCAAATCTCTTGCAAATAAAAAAACGAACACGGATTCCACGGTTTTGCATGGAAAAAATGTCCATGTCCGTCCGTGAGATCCGTGTTCAAGAAAAAAGCGGTTCTGAGTTCGACTATTCGTCTTCCTCTGCTTCTTCGACGTGGCTTTCAATCAAGTTCAATGTGCGGTCTTTCCATCCGTAGATGTCCTCGTTGTAGGCACCCGAGACGTCGTGGTAGGAGCTGACTATGCGCTGTTTCTCGGTGTCGATGACGGGGTTGGGGAGCCCTGCGTACGTCTCGACTTCCTGGAAGCTCTGGCTGGCTTCGTCCCACACAAAGGCGGCGTAATATTCCATGGGGGAATTGATGCTGAAGCTGCCTAAATAGAGCAGAACGTCAGGGATGCCGTCGAAGTTGATGTCTTCTTCTTCGACCTCGCCGGCTTCTCCCAACCAGTTCATGCCTTTGGGCCAGATGAGCTCGCACACGAACTGCTGGCACTTCTCGCCCTTTTGGCAGTTCAGGACGATGGCGTCGCAATCGCCGTTCTCGTCCTTGCGGAACGTCGTGGTGAAGGTGTAGCCGTCGCGCTCCGACGGGGCCTTCTCCACTGTCTTGGCAGCTTCGGCGGGGACGTCAGCGACCTTGTTGACGGGAGCCTCCTTGCCAGTGTTGGTGCCACACGACGCCATCAGCGCCGCTATGGCAAACAATAATAATCTCTTCATCGTTGTTTATTTGTTTGTGTTGTTTTCATTAAGAAAAAAGAGGACTTTTCAGTCCTCTCTTTCGTTGTGTTAGCGTGAAGCTTATTTGGCTTCGTGTTGGCACTGATGGCCTTCTTCGCCTTCGTGCTGGCACTTGTGCTCGCCTTCGTGCTTGCAGCAGGGCTTGTCGCCATCGCAGCCTTCGAGACGCTTCATGATGAGGTCCTTCTTGCCTTCGAGGTCAAGATTCCCGAAATTGGCCCAAGCAGTTTTCATCTCTTCGCACTTGGTCTTCATTTCTTCGGTCATGTCCTTGCAGGCTTCTTCGCCGGCAGCCTTCATTTCGTCCATCTTGGCGTCGAAAACCTTGGTGGCCTCTTCGACCAAAGCGGTCTTGCCAGCTTCGTCAAGCTCTTCCCATTTGGCGAACTTGTCTTTCAGAGCGTGCATGGGGCACTCTTGTTTCTCTTCAGCGACCTTCGGTTGCTCAGTGGCAGGCTCGTTGGTTTGAGTGGGTTGTTCCTGAGGAGTGTTGTTGCAGGCCACCATCATGAGGCTGGCAAGGCCTAACATTAAGAATAACTTCTTCATTTTCAGTTAGTTTTAGTTGTAGTTTGGTAGATTTTTCTGTTTTTGAGCGTGCAAAGGTACAAAATAATCTGATTGGCATTCAAAAAAGTGTGTTTTTAGGTGAAAATATTTATTTAACTTTGGTTTGTTTATTTGCTGAGGAATGCCTAATTTTGCGGCCAAATTTTGAAGACATCATTTAACACAAAATCAACCTAATAAAACAAACAAAAATGGCAGAAAAAAAGTTTTTGACATGCGATGGTAACCAGGCTGCGGCCCATGTTGCCTACATGTTCAGTGAAGTGGCCGCCATTTATCCTATCACTCCGTCGTCGCCGATGGCCGAGTATATCGATGAATGGGCTGCTAAAGGTCAGAAGAACATCTTTGGCGAGACCGTCAAAGTGGTTGAGATGCAATCCGAAGCCGGTGCCGCCGGTGCTGTCCATGGCAGCTTGCAGGCTGGCGCCCTCACCACCACCTACACCGCCTCGCAAGGTCTCTTGCTGATGATCCCCAATATGTACAAAATCGCCGGTGAACTCCTCCCGGGCGTGTTCCACGTCTCGGCCCGCGCCCTCGCCGCCCAGGCCCTGTCCATCTTCGGCGACCACGCCGACGTGATGGCCTGCCGTCAGACGGGCTTCGCCATGCTGGCCACCAGCAGCGTCCAGGAGATCATGGACCTCGCCCCTGTGGCACACCTCGCCGCCATCGAAGGCCGCGTGCCGTTTGTGCACTTCTTCGACGGCTTCCGTACCTCTCACGAAATCCAGAAGGTTGAGGCTGCCGACATGGAGAAACTCCGCAAGCTCGTCAACCAAAAGGCCCTCAAGGAATACCGCGAACGCGCCCTCAATCCTGAGCACCCCGTAACCCGTGGTACCGCCCAGAACCCCGACATCTACTTCCAGACCCGCGAGCTGCAGAACAAGTACTACGACGCTCTGCCCGACATCGTGGCCAAGTATATGAAGCAGATGACCAAGATCACGGGCCGTCAATATGCTCCGTTCGTTTACTACGGTGCCAAAGACGCCACCGACATCATCATCGCCATGGGTTCCGTCAATGACGTCATCAAGACCGTCATCGACAAGGAGAACAAGGCTGGCAAGAAACTCGGTCTCGTCACCGTGCACCTCTATCGTCCCTTCAGCGTGAAGTACCTCATGGAAGCCCTGCCGAAGAGCCTGATGGAGCACGTGAAGCGCATCTGCGTCCTCGACCGCACCAAGGAACCCGGCGCCAATGGCGATCCGCTCTACCTCGACGTTGTCGAAGCCTTCAAGGACTGCCCCTACAAGCCTTTGATTATCGGTGGCCGCTACGGTCTGTCGTCAAAGGACACCACGCCGGCTCAGGTGCTTGCCGTTTACAAGAACCTCGCTGCCGACAAACCGATGAACCAGTTCACCGTGGG
>CAMYYV010000032.1 GCA_947303625.1 uncultured Bacteroidales bacterium
CGACATAGTCGTTCAGGTTGAGACTCACTTGTTCGCCGGTGGCGGAGTTGGCAATGTTGTTGTAAACATAATCAGAACCGCTGTTGTTCCACTCACGCAGGATTTCCCAAGTCTGGCCATCCGTTGTGGAGACCAACACGACAAATCTGTCATCAGTGCCAGTAGTGGTAGGAGCGGGAACTTCACTACCTGACCAATATGTCAAAGCCAAATCGAAAGTGAAGACATCACCAGACTCTACTGTATGGCTTGGAGTAATGAGCCAACTCTTGCAGTTAGTACCGTAAACATTAAGGTATGCGTGACTATCAAACACACCGTTATTAGTTCCAAAAGTCCAGTATGGGAAAGAACTTGCACTTAATGCCGTACCTCCCATAACGTCGGACAACAATCCTGTCTTGACTTCCCAACCCGAAGGAGTTGAAGTATTGAATTGTTCGTCGATACCGACAACTTGTTCTGCCGTTCTGTACCACACCATATAGCTCTCCACATCCACGGAGCCGGTCCAGCTGAGGTCGGCAGTGTTTTGGGTGAGGTTGCTGGCAGCCAAATTGGTGGGCACGGGGCAAGCTTCAGCGGTGGTGAACATGATATAGATAGGATCGCTTTGGTCGTCAGTGCCGCAGTATTTGCGCAGCCATACGCCATAAGTTGTTTCAGGAGTCAAGTCATCCCATACTGCGAAGTTTTCGGTCTGGGGCTGAACATTCCAATTCGTAGGAGGAGTGGTAGGATCGAAAGGATACGTGGGCTGACCTCCAGGCATAAGAGCTTGGAACATTACGTCTTCTTCGGCATCCCAGCTGATGACCACCCTGTAAGCAGAGAGTTCGCTCACGACAAGATTAGTGGGCACAGGGCAGGATTCGAGGGTGGTGAAGGTAATCGTATTGCTCACATCGCTCAAACTGCCATCGCCACAGTTGCCACGAACTCTCGCGTAATACTGGGTTTCGGGTTCCAATCCTTCAATAACGAAGTTCCAGTTTTGATTGGCGTCAACAGACACCACTGGATCAAAGAATTGAGGCGATTCCGAATATTCCACGACCCAAGCAGTTTGTTGGGCATCGAGAAGTGTCCAACTCAAGGTGGCAGTAGTTGCCAACACCTCGACGCAGTCCAGCGTACCCGTGGGGAAGCAAGCAGGTCCATTGCTCACCACCACATTGTCAATGCTAAGGTAGTAGTTATTGTTTGTTCCACCTTCATACTTGAAAGCCATGAAGCTGCCTTCCGGAGCATTGGGGAAATAGGCCGTCTTAGTGGTCTTTGTGGTGGTCTGTTGGCATTCAAGCGTTTGAACGAAGGTACTGGCATCGCTCAGATCGGTCATATAACCGACATAAAGGGTACCATTATAGTCGCTTACCCCTTCATTACGATAAGTAAAGGTGAGTTTATAGCCAGCGATGTCTTGTACGAACTCGGGCAGGATGGCATAAAGCGGTGTCGTGTTGCTCGACTTGAAGAACAGGCAGTTGCCTGAGACTGCATAATCCGAAGATGACGTAAGGAAGGCTTGCGGATAAGTGCTGGTGGATTCGCTGAGGTTGAGGAACTGCCAGCAGTAAGGCAGGGAGACATTCGGATAGCCCGATGGGGCACTAGTGCCAGTGGAAACAGAGGTAAAGGTGTTGTCGTCGAAATCCTCGGTATAGCCATCGGCCAATGACACGGGACCGCAGAGGGTGCGGAACTCCACGTAGACGTAATCGCTGTAGCCGTCATCGCCACAGTTCTTGCGGAGGTAGAAGCGCTGGACAGAGTTGGGGGTGAAAGCGTTCGTCCAACCCAACGTATTGTTTGAGGTATAGGTCCAATTCTGTTCTGGTGCAGGTTCATAACCTTCCCACGGATTCGAGATGGTGAAGTATTCGAATGAGGCACCCTCTTCGGCATCCCAGATGAAGCTGGCGCCCGTGGAAGTGATGCTGTTCTCTACCACTTGCAGGCCCGTAGGTGCAGGGCAGGCTTCCGGCGTGGTGAAGGTGATATAGACAGGTGCGCTTTGGTCAGTCTCGCTACAGTATTTGCGGACCCAAATGCCATAGGAGTGTTCGGGTTCCAAGCCATCCCAATGGGCTTGATTGTAATAATCAGCTGTGTGACTCCAGCTGGTGGGAGGCTCGTTGGGATTAAAACTCGATGTGTTGAAATCCTCTTGGAACATGTCGCCTTCTTCGGCATACCAAGCGATGGTAACGCTATGGGCGGTAAGCTCTAAAACTTCGAGACCGGTGGGTTCCGAACAAGTCGGGATAGCAATGTCGTCGATATAGACGCCATTGGTATTTCTGCTCGAATTGGCAGCGTCAATCATGAAGACGAGGTATTTGTCCGTAGTGTTGGCAGGGATGTTGTAGACAAATCTCTGGTAGGAAGTGGTCAATTCTTGTTCGTAAATTGCCGTGAAAGTGGAGACGTCGTTCGGGTCGGTCATCGTACCAAGCTTGAAAGTGCTGGCATTATTAGAGCCTTTGGCCTGTAATGTGACTTGCACGCCGCCGAGGTCATCCATCACAGGCAGGATGGCATACTGAGGTTGCGGGTCATAAGAAGAATAAGATGAATAAGAGGAATAGAAACGTATGCAATTGGAACCTGAATAGGCATTATTATAGTTATAAATGCTGGGATACACTGAATAGGTGGCATACGTTGTCGTATTGATGGCGTTCCAGCAGTCAGGCAGGGTGCGGGTTGAGGGAGAAGAGGCATAAGAAACTGTATATCCATCAAAGTTTTCCGTATAGCCCAAGGCGGTGGTGGCAGCGCATTTCGTGTGGAAAGTGACGGAAACCGGCTCGCTATAGTCGTCTTCGCTGCACTTTTTCTTCAGATAGAATATCCAATCCTCGTTGTAGCCTAAGTAGTGGTTAAGATAATCGATATAGTTGTCGGTGGTGTAGCTTGCGCTCCACACAGGAGTGTTGCCAACGGGGGCGTCGGTGTAATAGAATTCGTAGCCACTTTCGGCATCCCACGAGAAACGGTAACCCGTCTCGGTGAAGCTCACCGTGAGGCCAGTGGGCGGCAGACAGGTGGGGATTCTCTTCACAGTGACATCATCCAAATAGATATAGGCATCGCCATATCCACAGTTCGAAGTCCCTTTAAACACGATGACTACTTCTTGTCCAGAATAATCGGAGAGATCGATGGCAGGATGTTCGGTCCATGATGTCACACCTGTAAGGCCTGTGGCTAGAGCTGTTGAATAGGTCACTCCCCCGTCAGTCGAAATATATACGGAGAAGTCGCCGCCAGCAGGGTTCTTGTACCAGAAGGTCAACTGCATTTCCTGATCAGCAGGCAAGCTGAGGACAGGAGTCTTCAGGAAATTGGTAAGATTGCTGGAATTGTAATATGAATTGAAGCGCAATCCAGCACCTTCATGTCCAGAAGCATAATAGTTCCACTTGTAGCTCTCAGTGGTGGTCGTGCCCTCGCTGTTGTCCCAGCAAGAGGGAATGCCAGCAGTGAGGCTGTTGAAGTTCTCAATCCACGGGAAAGAGGTGATGGTGCCGCAAGGCGTAGTGAATTGCGTTGTTGCATACGCGCTCTCTTCCAACGGGTCAGGGTTGCAAATGTTTTGCACGCGAAATTCGTATGTTGTGTTGGGTTCGAGGACTTCAGTCAAAGAGGCAAAAGTGTTTCCTGTTCCACCATTACCTCCATGTTCGATCCATTCTTCTTCGCCAGATTCCCTATATTGGTAATGGAACCAAGTGCCGTCACTCACCCAATTGACAGTGGCCGAGTTGCTGGTGAGGTTGCTCACCGTGAGGTTGGTGGGTTTGGGGCAAGAAGATGCTCCGGCAGGTTCGTAGGTGAAAGTGGTCTTGGGGAGGAACTGCTGAGCTGAACCAGTAGAAGAACCATAGCCACGCCAAGCAGCATTATAGTTTTGGCTTACGCCAGTCCAACCCAAAGAACTATAACCTGATGTTCCGTTTTGGTAGACACCGATAAGGAGATTCCCACCTTCATAAGTATAATCCTCAGAGAAGGGAACGTCAATCTCAACATTTGTAGTGCCAGTTGTGAATGTGAAAGTGCTGTTGAAAACTGTGGTGGCGCCACTAGTTCCGGTATAGGCCGTCATGGTTGTAAAGTCCACCTCTTTTACGAAAATGGTGAAACTTGGATTAATAGTATTATAGCCTACAGAGGCAAGATAGAATTTCATGGCAGAAATGGTACCGTTTGCCATGCCCTCTAACTGTTCAGCTGGGATGACAAATTCGCATTTCACGCCTTCGTCGCAATATAGACCATAAATCGGAACATAATTGTTAGTAGTAGTTGTTCCATCTCCATACACAGTCAATGTTTCCTGTGCGTTCGCTGCCCAAGGCGCGAACAGCGCCATCAGCAGCGTCAAAAGTAAAGCTTTTCTTTTCATTGTTTGATGATTTAATTTGTAGATATTTAATTATTTGCTTTGTTTACACTATTTCACGGTGCAAAAATAGGTTGATAAAACCAAAAAAAATGAGGAGTTTTCTCCTCAATTTTAGGAAAGTTATCAACAAAGATATCAGTTACATAAAAAGCCGCAGGCATAGATCCCATGCTCCACACATGGCCTGCGCAGGGATGACATGCCTGCTGGGACCTAACTCACGAGTCCGACCCTAAAAGCATAGAGTATCAACTCGTTGGTCGACTTGACGCCGAGTTTGGCGAAGAGGGCGCTCTTCATGTTTTCTACCGAGTGGGGCGTGATGTTCATCTCTTCGGCTATCGCCTTGGCTGACAGACCATTGGCACAGAGGGTAATGAGTTCTATCTCGCGGCGTGTGAGGCTCTTCATGGTCTCGTAGTCGGCCTTGAGGTCGGCCTCGATGCGCATGTGGGCCTCGCCCGTGTAGTCGTTGCCCGCCATCACCGAACGCAGCACGAGGGCGATCTCGTCGGAGCCGATGCTCTTGCTCATGAAGCCGTTCACCCCGGCCTCGAGCAACTGCTTCACCGTGGCACCACCCGCCTCGCCCGAAAAGATGACGATCTTGGTGTTCAACCCGAGGCGCTTGACGGCTTGAATCACTTCCATGCCAGTTCCATCAGGAAGGACGTAATCGAGCAGTATCAAATCAACTTCTTGTCCCTTCTCCTCAAGAAAACCAATGGCTTGCTCGACATTCTCGCATTCGCCCAGAATCTGATGCTCTGTATCTGAATTGCCCAAGGTCATTCGAATACCCAAACGGCATATCGGCTGGTCTTCGACTATTAGGATTTTGATTCTATTTTGGGGTTCTTCGTTCATTGAGTTTTTTCTTCTTTGTTATCTTTTTGACCCTGACCATGACTGCTGACCCTGACTAGTTTCTACCAGAGGAAGGTTTTTACTGTTATCAGTAGTTAGTCGGCTTGATGTTGTTAATGACAGAAGAAAGGCGTTTTTCGATGGATTGGACGGAATCTGACGCTTTATCAAATTGGTTTTTCGTGATATACCCTAAGCGAACAGCTATCTCCATTTGCGTCTCAACTTCATATGCTGAACCTAAAGAGATTTCAAGGAAATGGCCAAACTCTTTCTCGGAACGGCGAGAGCAACCTTCGGCCACATTCGATGGAATTGAAACCGCTGCTCTTTGCATTTGATCGCTTAATGCATAAGTTTCCTTTTTAGGAAATTGCTCTGTCATTTTATAAACCTCGACGCAAAAATCAACGCCATCGGTCCAAACATCGTAATTTTTGAAATTTCTCATGTTATCTTATGTTAATTGTTATACTTTTAATTCACATGGGGCTGGTCAGGGTCAGGGTCAGCAGTCAGGGTCGTCAGACTAACGAGAACTGACACTGAACCGGACCGCTGTGCCTTCATCCTTCACGCTCGAAATCGTGATCTCACCGCCGAGCTTGTCGATAAGCATCTTGCTGACGAAGAGGCCGATCCCGGTGCCCGTCTCGCCTTCGGTGCCGATGGTAGATGACGTCATGAACTTGAAAATCTTGTCTAACTTCTTCTCGCTGATGCCCATGCCGTTGTCGCGTACCTCTATCCAGATGCGGCCGTCTTTCTCCTCGGCCCTCACCCCCACTTCACCCTCGGGATATGAGAACTTCACTGCATTGCTGAGCAGGTTGTGCAACACGAGACTCACCACGTTGGCGTCGTCGTGCACCATGAGCGACTTCGGCACCGCGTTACAGACCTTCAGCGACTTGGCTGTGACGGTCATTTCCTGCGCCTTGAGGCATTCGTCGACCAAAGCAGCGAGGTTGAATTCGGTAGGCACCACCTGGCTGTTCTCCAGCTCACCCTTCACCCAATGGATGATGTTGTCCATGCGGTCGTTCAAGGCCTCCGACGAGGTGCGAAGCATCACCATCTTGGCCTTGCGGTCGGTCTCTGACATGGCATCGTAGTTGTCGGTGAGGTCGCGCATCACCTGGCACATCGCCCCTACGGGGGTGCGCACGTCGTGCGACACAATGGAGAGCAGGCGGTCCTTGGTGGCGTTGAGGTGAGCCAACTCCTCGGCACGGCGCTTGCGGACCTTGGCCAGCCTGAACCAGATGAAGGCGATGACCAGAAGCAGCAGCGCCACAATGGTTAAAACAACGATGTATAGACTGTTACGTTTCGATTTCTCTTGCGCCATCTGAAGCTCGTGTTCCTTCTCCTGCATGGCATAGCGCACCTGATAGTCGCGGATGAGCTGCTGCTGCGTCTCGTTGAAGACCGAGTCTTTCATCATCACGCTGCGCTCGTAGTACTCGAGGGCTAATTTCGGGTTGCGCTGGCGTTCCTGCCGGTAGGCGCCTTCGAGGGCTTCTTGCAGCAGCTCGTCGAAGTGGTTCTCGTCGGCCATGGCGATGGCTTTGGTGTAGTCGCCCTGCTGCACGTAGATGCTGTTCTCAAGGAACGTCTCTCCGTTGTCCTGGGCGATGCCGAGAGCCTCGTCCATCAGCGCCTTGCTCTCGTCGTCGCGCCCTACGATATGGTAGGCCTTCGACAGGGCCATCAGCCTGCTGATGATCTTATGCGGCGAGTCCTGATAACGGCGCGAGAGCTCCAACGACTGCTCGGCGTAGCCCACGGATTCGGGGTCGCTTTGTGCGATGCGCACCTCGGCAAGGTTCTGATAGTAGGTAGCCAGGTCAAGGTTTGAAGCGGTGTCGGCAGGGTCAATCGTGCCGAGCATGGCGATGCACTTGCGGTACATCTCCTCGGCCGTGTCGTATTCACCCATAGCTAGATGGATCTCCGCGATGTTGTTGATGACATAGCGCTTGTTGACCTCCGCCATCTCGCCGCCTTCAAGGTCCATGAGTTCGTTGCAGCGGTTGTAGCACTCGATGGCCTTGTCGAGCTGTCCGAGGCGCTGGTAGGTGTTGGCCAGGGTCATGTAACATCCCGCCTCGTTGAAATAGTCACCTAGCTTGTCGTAGTGTTCGATACCAATCTCGGAATACTGCACCACATGCTGGAAGTCGTTGTTGTTGAAGAAATAGAGAATCATCGTGCGCAGGATCTTCAGTTTGACTTCGTCCTTGTCAGTGTCGGCGTCGAAGTTAGGCTCGCGCCCGATGGTCTCGTCGATGGCCACGGCCGCACGATAGGCCACTTCTCCCCTGTTGTTCTCAAACACTCGGAAGAGGCTGTCGATGTCTTGCGCCGAAGCTGAGAGGCATGCCCATAGCACACCTATTATTAATAAGACTTTTTTCATATCAGGTCGTTCAGGAATTGTTATCAAAGATTGGGGACGCGGGACCCGCGACTTCGGGACACGGGACGGGACCGATGCCTTCTGCGACAAGTCGTATAACAAGGCTGTCGATGTCGAGGTCTTCCGACTTCACGGTGAGGCGTGCCTGCTCGTAGAAGGGAAGCCGCTCGGCGTAGTGTTGTTGCACGAACTCGGTCAGTTCCTCCTCGCTCTTGCCTTCGGCCAAGGGGCGTTTGTGGCGCGAGTGAATGACACGGTCGACGGCAGCTTGAGGGCTAATGCGCATAAAGACGGTGAAACCGTGGACGTTCATCCATTCCATGTTGTCGAAATAGCAGGCTGTGCCGCCGCCGGTGGCGATCACCACATTCTCAAGGCCTTCTGTCGACTTCAGCACCTCCGACTCAAGTTTTCGGTAGAGCGGCTCGTCGTATTTGTTGAAGAAGTCGTTGACGGAGATTTTATATTTCTCCTCAAACATGTCGTCGGTGTCGACGACCTCCCAACCCAATCGGTTAGCGAGGCGCCGCGCCGTGGTGCTCTTGCCCGCACCCATGTAACCGACGAGGTAAATCCGATTCACGGCTTTCATTCCACCCATTCGGCAGAGCGATACTCATCGCCCACCTGATACACCAAAGCTTTGTTCGGTGCCAAAGAATTAATGACATACTTCAGCTCTTTCTTTTCCGAACTGATGGTTTTTCGCCCGTCCTTCACAGACTTTTGTGTAACCCAAACGACATAATTCTCATTGTCGTCCAAGCGCCAATTTCCGTCAATGGTCAAATCTCTTCCCCTTAAATCGACGAAATGACACACATAGTTGCCATCGCCATAGAAAGTCTCAGTGGCTTCGGGAGACTGCCAAGTACCGACAAGAAAGAAATCCCAGACAGCTTCCTTGGCCACGGATTGTTGGGGTTCAGGTTTGCGTCCGCCTGGCAGACAGCTCGTCATCATCAGAGCAAATAAAAACAATATTAAAGTCTTTTTCATTTCGTTTTATTTCTTGCGCGTTTGTATTCGTTGATGGCATCTTCCGCTTCTTTGATATAGGCATCGATATTGTATTCGCTCAAGTCGATGCCTTCGGCTTTGGCTTGGGCATACATGGCCTTTGCCTCTTTCAACGCAGCCTCGGCCTCACGCAACTGCTCGTCGGAAGTAATGAGCATCTTCTCCGACTTTTGGATGGCCTCTTCAGGCGTTTCCTTCTTTTGTTGCTGCTTCTTTGAGGCCTTTTCTTTTTCCTTCTGCTGCTGCTTCGCGGCTTGCTCTTCCTTCTTCTTTTCCTCTTTTTGGACAGAGGCTTTGTCGGTACCTAAGAAGTCGCCCGTATGCACGTTTTTCCACACATAGCAGCCTCGTTTCTTGTCCCACACCTTTTTGATGCCGGAGTAAGGCGACACCTCGGGGTTGTCAGGGTCATTGTTGGATCCGGTGAAATAGAAATCCTTGTCCATCTCCCATATAGACTTCATCTCCTTGTCGCGGCAAATGAAGCTGCCCATGCCGTTTTTCCATACATAGCCGCCGTATTTCTTATCGTATTCCTTATGCACACCCGGGGCATCGGTGTTGACATACACTACGTCTTGAGCCAAAGTAAGCAAAGGAGCTGACAACAATACGGCTAACAGTGAAACTAACAATATTCTTCTCATTTGGTTTATTATTTTTTGTTCAACATCCAAATTTTGGATGTAGAGACGTGCCATGGCGCGTCTCTACACTGGATTTATCATGTGATATTGACAAATCTGCAATTTCCCATCGCTGTCGCGCAGGTGAAAGCCGTTGCCTTGACAATAGCGCCACATCTTGCAGTCGGCGCATTGGTCGATCTTCATCCATTTGCGGTCGCGGTAGACGCCGAACTTGTTCTGCCACACGTCCCAGAAGCTATCGCGGTAGATGTTGCCTTGGTGGTAGTCGCTGCGGATGCTGAGGCAGCCTGAGATGGAGCCGTCGGCGAGCACCGAGGCTATATTGATGCCCGCGCTGCACGAGTAGTAATGGTTGCGCACGTCACCCTCGTATTTGCCAAGGAAGCCGTCGCAGCCGTAGTCGGCGCGTATCCTGCCTTCGAGGCGGGTCTGCTTGATGAACTCCATCATCTCGACAAACTGCTCGTTGCTGAGCTTGAAGTCGGGCTCGTTGGCAGCGCGTCCGAAGGGGAACACCGTGAAGAGACGCCAGCGGCGGATGCCCAACGAGATGAGGAAGTCACGGAACTTAGGCAGGTATTTGATGGTGCGCTGGTTGACACAGGTGATGACATCCCAGGTGAGGCCTGGATGCTGTTTCATGGCCTCCACTGCGCGAAGCACGTTCTTATAGCTCATGGGGTTGCCGCGCATCCAATTGTGGTCTTCCTCGAAGCCGTCGAAACTGACGGCGATGGACTGCAGGCCGGCATCCACGAATTCGTTGAGTTTCTCGGCCGAGAGCAGCATTCCGTTGCAGACCATGCCCCACACGAAACCGCGTTTCGAGATCTCGGCACCACACTGTGCCAGGTCGGGGCGCACTGTGGGTTCGCCGCCCGTGGTGATGACCATCACCTTGGAGGGATCCATGTGGGCGCGTATCTCGTCGAGCACCTTGGCAAAGTCGGCAAAGGGCATGTCGTCCTTCTCGGAGAGCATGCGGCAGTCGGAGCCGCAGTGGCGGCAATTGAGGTTGCAGCGAAGCGTGCACTCCCAAAACAGCTGGTGCAGCTCATGCTCGTCGATGCGCTTCTGCAGCACCGCGTGGTTGAGCTCGAGCATCACCTTTTTATAAAAGCCTAAGCGTTCGCTCATAGCATCATTTCAATTACAGTTTATCTGAGTGTCGGACTCCCATAAAGCACTTGGGAAGCTCGATCCATATTTTCCTTCAAGCGCCTTGTCTTTTCCCTATCCCCACGGGGAACGCCATACAGCGGAACTGCCTCTTTCTTCGGGTCGATGACGGGCTGCATCTCCTCGGGCAGGGGAGCCTCTTCCCCACGATCCAGGGCGTCCAATTCTGCTTGGGCTTTCCGCAAAGCAGTCTCATACTCGTCAAGTGTGGTATCAACCGGGCGTTCTGCCATCATCTCAGGCGAGCCATAAATGCAGGGAGGAATATAATTCTTGATAAGGTAATTCAACGAGTCGATACGTTGCAGGATCTGGCGGCGACGGACGTTATGACCGACATCGATGCTGTCGCCAAGGCGGTAGTTGATGGAATCCAGTTTGTCCTCAAGGGCATAAATCGTGCCTCTATGCGACAAATAATCCTCCAGCGGACCATCCACTTCAAAGCTTCGGTTTCGATCCAATTCCAGCATCACCTCCTCGCGCTCTTTGACCAATTGCTTACGTTCCTTGCGCGAGAGACCGTTCTGTGAACAGCAGGCGGCCAAAAAAGCCAGTCCCGAAAGGACACTAATCCAAACGACTCTAACTATCTTTTTCATATTCAATATATTAGAATAATCTTACTCCAAACCCTTCAGCTCCCTCTCGAGGGAATCGGCCTCGGCTTGAAGACGTTGCGTCTCACGCTCGTATTCCTCCATCATCTCGGGCGGACCGTAGATCTCGGAGTTGTGGCGTTCTTCGAGGATGTTGCGGATGGCATCGATGCGTTGGCGGAGAGTCTCCTTGCGGCTCATCGTCGCCGTGTCAACAGTGGGGTCGACCGGCGGCGGGCCATAATAGCATGGCTGGGGTGCGGTGAGGTTACACGACACCAGTGCTGCCGTGCCCGACAGCAGGCCTATCCAAAGTTTTCTGAACCATTTACCCATATTGTATGCGTTTTATTCGTCAAGTTCTTTGATCTGCTTTCTGATATCCTCGGCCTCATTGCGCAGACGGCGCGTCTCTTCGCCATAGCGTTGGATAACTTCGGGAGAGCCATAGACACAGGCTCCCTCACGGTATTGCAGCTCCTGCAACACCTGGGCAAGACGTTGCTGCAAGTCATAGCGTTGCCGGCTCTTCTCTAGGTCAACATTCTTTCCTAAGCGATTATTAATCGAGTCCACTTGAAACTGAAGACGACACGTCTCAGCCTGGAAGTTGGCGATGATGTCGGGCGAGCCATAGACGGCGGCCATTTCATGCATGTCAAGAATCTCTTGGATGGAGTCACGCTCCCTGATGAGTTGTTTGCGTTCCTTGCGCGAGAGACCGTTTTGCGAGGTGCAGCAAGCGGCCAAGAAAGCCACTCCCGACAGAGCGCCAATCCATACCGTACGAACTACTTTTTTCATGATATTGAGGTGTTATATAACGGTGCAAAGATAAGAGAAAAATCTTAGTTTTGTCGAAATAGTGACAAAAAAAGTGCCATTATTTCGCAAAAAGTCCTACTTTTGCACCATCAAACCTATTAAAAACAAATCATCATGAAAAAAAGAAACTTCCTTTTGCACTCCGTTGCAGTGGCCGCCCTTATGATCGGCCTGGCCAGTTGTGGAAACAACGTGTCGATTAGCGACATTGAAAACCTCGGCAAGATGGCCGAAGGTCTTGTACAACCCAAAGACCAATGGCATTCGCTCGTCAATGAGACGAAGGCCAACGCTCAGGTGACGGGCAACACCCTCACCTACGGCAACCACACTTACACCGTGAATGGTGACATCAACTTTAACAGCAACGACCACCGCACGCCCACGGCCACGGTGACGTTCACCAACATCCCTTCGGGCTATGCCGAGTTTGAAGCCGTCTACAACGGCCTCTTAGGCAAATCACTCCAAGGCACTGCTGCCATGGTACCTATGGCCATCGAAATCTACGCCCGCGACGCCAACACCGGCAAGAAATGCTTTGACCTGCTGTGCAACAGCTCGTCAACCGTCGACGGCATCATCCGCATCCTGAAGACCAAGCTCGTGCCTTCGGAGTACGGTCCCGAGAACGACCAGTACCTGCAGCGTTACATGGCCGCTGCCCTGCTGAAGGGCGCTGTCAACAGCAATGCCTATACTCCCGAGGAGCCCTACACCGTCGAGATGTGCTCGTCGCCCAACGGTGTGCAAGATTCACCGCTCATGGGTGGCACCACCTATTACCTCTACATCCTGGCCCATGGATGGGACAGCGAGCAGCGCGCCGTCGATGTCTTCCAACCTGCTGGTTCCACTACCTACAAAGTCTGCAACTGCCCCAGCACCTACACACAGTGCAAGAACATCCAAGGCACCTGGGCTGGTCTGAAGTAAGAAACAAACAACATATTTAAAATCACAAAATTATGAAAAAATTTTTTGCAGCCATGGCTCTCGTAGCCGCTATGTTCATCGCCGGACAGGCACAAGCACAAATCAGCATCAACGCAGGTTATGCCCCTGAAACCATCAGCACTACCACTACCCTACCTATTATTGGATCAAGTACAACCAGCGAAAGCTACCAAGGCTTTTTTATTGGTGCCACATACAACGCTCCTCTTGCCAAGGGCTTAGGTATTGCTGTCGGTCCTGAATTGCGTCTAAACACGCGCAACCAAGATAACGTGAAGTCCACCCAAATCCTCTTGGATGTTCCGATTCTGTTGAATTATGAGATTGCTATCAACCGTGATCTTTCCATCACTCCTTTCATTGGCCCTATGATCAGCTTCGCTTTAGCTGGCAACACCAAGTACAACAACCACACTGATGACTGGTATGAAAACAATAACTACAGCCGTTTCAACCTCAATGGTGTTGGCGGTGCTTCACTCGGTTACCAAAAGTTTGATCTGTTCTTAGGCTATCGCTTGGGCCTGCTTGACCTATACAAGAGCGATAACATTAACATCAAGACACAAGGTTTCTTCATCGGCTTGGGCTACGCCCTCTAATAGCCGGTTAACCAACCAACCTTAAAAAGGGACGCTTTCGGGCGTCTCTTTTTTTGTCTTTTTTTCCGTAAAAGTTTTCAACAGTCCATGTTCATAAACCTGTTGATAAAATGTTGAAAACTAATCGCCTGACAAACCATGTCATCAAAGACATTTTCCTAATTTTGACACCTTGTATAATATAGGGTCATCAGCCCATATCGATTGGATTAAATAATTAAATATCAAATAATTAAAACTTCTGCTTATGAAACGAAAACTTACTTTTTTGTTGACAGCGTTTCTGTTGTTAACAATGTATGCTACAAAGGCATGGGGTCAAACGACCTATGAAAAGGTCACTTCTGCTCCATCAGATTGGACAGGAGAATACCTTTTGGTTTATGAGAACGATGCCACCACGGCATACAGCTGGACCGGAGTCGATGCAGCAAGTTGCTATGAAGAACTGACCATTAGCGGCAACAGCATTTCCGCATCCAACGTAGTAACTATTAGTATTGCAGCCATGGATGGCGGCTATTCCATCCAAGTCAATGGAGGCACTAACGATGGCAAATACATTTATGGTCAATCCGGATCCAACATTATCAAATTTGGAACGAGTCCCGAGCTGAACACGCTGGAATGTGAAAGCGATGGAGTGAAAATCACATCCTACACTTCAGTTATGAGGTTTAATAGCGCATCCAACAATTTGAGATTCAGATATTTCAAATCAACTTCATACACCAATCAACAAGTCGTACAACTGTATAAGGCAGGCGGTGGAAGCCAACAACAAACCGTGTCCACACCTACCTTCAGTCCTGCTGGAGGCACTTATTCTGAGCCCCAATCGGTGACCATCAGCTGCGCCACCCAAGGCAGCACCATCTGCTACACTACCGATGGCACCGAGCCGACTGAAAACAGTCAGCAATACAGCAATGGTGTACCGTTGAACATCAGTGAGACTACGACCCTTAAAGCCAAGGCATACAAGAGTGGATACACCCCCAGTGCCACAGCAACAGCCACCTATACCTTCCCCACCCTCATCTCCATCGCACAAGCCAAGGCCTTGGACAACAACGCTTACGCTATGGTACAGGGCATCGTCAACTTTATCGATGGCCGTAACGTGTACGTACAAGACGGCACAGGTGGCATCTGCCTATTTCTGAATAGCAACACCGTGCCTTCCTCTTTGGCTTTGGGCGACATGGTGCAAGCCTATGGTCAAAAGACTGTTTACAACGGCCTTTACGAACTGAAGAACATCGATGGCAGCAGCAGTGCTTTCACTATCGTTTCGACTGGCAACACACTCCCTCTCGAAGTGAAGACCATTGCTGATGTGCTTGCCGATGGCGCCAATGCCATCCAGTGTATGCGCGTGAAGATCGAAAGCGCCACCCTTGGCACCATCAACACAAGCGGCAACACCCCGTTGACGCAAGGCGACAACACAACCAACATCTACAAAGTGCCTGCCTTGACTGATATCGAGGAAGGTGACGCGGTGAATGTCATTGGTGTGGTGGGCTACTTCAACGCACCCCAAATCCGTGTGGCCCAAGCCTCCGACATCACTTTGGCGTATGTCCTCAACCCTCAGCTGGCTCTCGCCCCAACGGAGCTCTCCGAATTCACCTATGTCTACGGCAACGGTCCTTCCGAGCCGCTCACTTTCACCGTCACTGGCAGCGACCTCAGCGCCAACGTCAACCTGACGGTCACCTCAAACTTCCAAATCAGCCTGGCGCAAAACGGCACCTATGCCTCGTCGCTGCAGCTCACCCCTGTTAACGGCACCATAGCGTCGACTACCGTCTACGTCCGCATGATCGCTGGTCTCAACATGGGCAACTATACGGGCAGCATCAACGCCGTCAGCGGCAACCTCAACAGCACCATCACACTCAACGGCACTGTCACCGACGCCGGTGCCACCGCTACCCCAACCTTCTCGCCCGTCGCCGGCACCTATATGACCGAACAGAGCGTCACCATCAGCTGCGAGACCGAAGGAGCGGTCATCTACTACACCACCGACGGCAGCGAACCCACTGAGAACAGCACCGTCTTCAGCGATCCCATCACGGTGAGCACCACCACGACGCTGAAAGCCATGGCCCTCGCTCCCAACTACAGCAGCAGCACCGTTGCCACAGCGATCTATACCATCAGCGAGCCTATGACCATCGCCGAGGCACGTGCCCTGGCCAACAATGCCTACGCTTGCGTGGAAGGCACTGTCATCTTCATCGACGGCCGTAACGTCTACATCCAAGACGAGACCGCCGGCATCGACCTCTACCTCAACACCAACACCGTTCCCAGCAACCTCGTCATCGGCGACAACGTGCGCGCCTATGGCAAACGCGCTACCTACAACGGCCTGGCCGAACTCTCTGCCATCAACGGTGGCAACGAGAACGAGTTTATGGTGATTTCGCATAACAACACCTTGCCTTTGCAGGTGAAGACCATTGCCGAAATCAACAGCGACTACAGCGGCAGCAACATGCTGCAATCCACACGCGTGAAGATTGAGGATGCCATCATCGGCGCCATCAACACCAACGGAAACACCGTCATCACCCAAGATGGAAACAGCCTCAACATCTACCGTATCCCCACCGTGGAAGGCCTGATGGAAGGTGACCTCGTGACCGTAACCGGTATCATCGGCTGCTACAACGCCGTGCAACTCCGCGTGGTCAGCGCCAGCGATGTGCAATATTCACACCGTCCTGTGCTGACTGCCAACCCGACCTCGCTGAGTGGCTTCACCTACGACTACGACGAAGGGGGTCCTTCAGAAGTGGCCTCTTTCCTAATTGGAGGCGACTACCTGACCAGCAATGTGGCCGTGTATCCCTCTGAGAGCTTCGAGGTGTCGACACAAGAGAATTTCCATCCCGAGAACCCGTCCATGATCTTCATCCCCAACTCGGGCCATTTCTACGACATCGCCATCTACGTCCGCATGAAAGCCGGCCTTGAGGGTGGCACCTACAACGAGCAGATCTACGCCGTCTCGGAAGGCGCTGACACACTGTTCATCAATGTCAGCGGCACCGTCACCGGGGGCACACCCACGCCTCCCGATCCGCCCACACCACCGACCCCTGGCGATGGTAACTACGTTCGCGTCAGCGACCTGAACAGCCTCGCTGAAGGTGACTACGTCATCGTGGCCGCCCGCTTCGACGGCAACGCCACTGATTACTACGCCATGACCGCTGCCACGACGGGCAAGCCCACCGGTGTGCTGTTCACCTCGGCCACCTCGGGCAACGACGAAGTGCTACCCGCCAGCATCACCGACGAGGAATCGACTTACTACTGGGTGGTCGGCGTGACCAACAACGGCTACACCTTCACCAATGCCGACGGCGATCTGATTGGCTATAGCAGCAGTACCAACTTCTCCACTGGCGGTGACAACACCGAGTGGGAAATCACCAACGAGACTTCAGGAGAAGGTACGATGGTGCCTAATTACACAGGCTTCGTCATCACCAATGTGAACAATGATGGTAGGGCTTTCGCTATAAACAATAGCCACAACTTTGGCCCCTACGCAAAATCCAACATGGCCGGAGCACAAGCAGGCAAC
Organism: uncultured Bacteroidales bacterium; assembly: GCA_947303625.1. Taxonomy (GTDB): domain Bacteria; phylum Bacteroidota; class Bacteroidia; order Bacteroidales; family F082; genus Limimorpha. The sequence continues at coordinate 17,143 of CAMYYV010000032.1, forward strand.
TATAACTTCTACCTCGACCTCTTCGTGAAGACCGAAGGCGGTGACCCGCCCACGCCTACCGTGGCTACACCTACCTTCACCCCTGAAGCAGGTACCTATTTCGAAGAACAGACTGTGAGCATTGCCTGCACCACCGACGACGCCACCATTTATTATAGCACCGTTTCAGCCAACGGTCCTTGGACAGTCTACACATCTCCTATCACTGTTAGTGAGAGCATGACCATCTGGGCCTATGCCACGAGGGAAGGCTACAACGACAGTAACGTCGCCGAAGCCACCTACGTCATCCAGATGGGCTTCGTCACCATCTTCAACCAAGACTGGGAAGGCGAGATGAACGGCTGGACCTTCGTCGACGTGCTGGGAGAGGCACAATGGGCAGTGGCCACTTACCAAGGCAACCACTACGCCTATGCCAACGGCTTCAACCACGGCGCCAACGAAGACTGGTGCATCTCGCCCGCCTTCAACCTCGACGCCTACGACAACCCGACGCTGAGCTTCCGCACCGCCACCAAGTTTGACGGTAACGTCCTGCAAGTGATGTTCTCCAACGACTACGACGGCGAAGACCCCACCACGGCCACCTGGACCGAACTGACCTGCGAACTCTCAACGGGCAACTACACCTGGGTTGAGTCGGGCGACATCGACCTGAGCGACTTCAGCGGCAGCGAATGCTACATCGGCTTCAAGTACACCTGCGAGGCAGACCAAGCCGCCGCTTGGGAAGTCGACGACATCGTGCTCATCGGCCAGACCTCCGAGCCCGTCGTCACCGTCACCCCGCTGGCTTTGACCGGCTTCACCTATACCGAGGGCAACGGCCCGTCGGAGGAACAGAGCTTCACCGTCAACGGCCTCAACCTGACCAGCAACGTCGTCATCGCCGAAGCCGCCGACTATGAGATCTCGCTGACCTCGGGTGACGACTTCGCTGCACAGAGCACCCTCACGCTGAGCATCGACAATGGCACCATCGAAGATGCCGTCATCTACGTCCGCCTGAAAGCCGACCTCACCGTGGGTGAATACAACGACGAAGACATCACCATCACCTGCGACGACGTCGACGACATCGTCGTGACCTGCAGCGGCAGCGTCACCGAGCAGCCTGAGCCTGGTGGCGACTACATCCGCATCAGCGATGTCAGCCAACTGGCTGCCGGCAACCGCGTCATCATTGCCGCCCGTTACAACGACACCGAAGATGCCTACCTCGCCGCTGCCAACACCCTGACGAGCGGTAAACTCACCACCACCGAGTTCACCAGCGTGATGAACGGCGACGACGAAATCATCCCTGCCAGCATCTTGGATGCCGAAGACAGCTTCTACTGGATTGTTGACATCACCGACGACGGCTACACCTTCACCAACGCCAACGGTGACATGATCGGCTACGGCAGCAGCACCAACCTCGTGATGAACGGCGACAAGACTGTTTGGACCATCTCTGGCGGTGTCTCCGCCCCCGAGAGCCTCGTGCCCGAATACTTCGGTTTCAACATCGTCAACGCCACTACCGACACCCGTGCCATTGCCCTGCGTGTGAGCAACACGGAGAGCGTGTTGAAAGCCTATGCCACCAGCAACATGACCAACGGAGAATACAACTTCTTCCTCGACATCTTCATGCAAGGCGA
>CAMYYV010000033.1 GCA_947303625.1 uncultured Bacteroidales bacterium
GGCTCCAATGCAATCTTGGCTTTCTTTCCGTTGCAATCCACATGCACATGAATGGGGTGGTGCTCATCCAGATAGAAGAAGAAACGCATTCCAAAAGTTATCAGCAATGTCGGCATGACAGAATTTTCTGCAAAAATAGGTATAAATTTTTATACCATGCAAAATTTCGGCTATATTTATACAAATAAAAAGCCGACATCGCTGCCGGCTTTTCGCGCTCTCACTATTACATTATTATTTGTTTAATACTGTAGTTCGAGCCAAACGAACTGAAAAACCGCTATCACGATCTGCTCCAGTAATGTAACTTCCGCCAAAAAGGGCAATTGATTTCTCCGAGTCTTGTTTGGTGGATGTCCAATAATAGCCAGTACCTTCACCCCATGCAATACCTACACTTCCAATACCGTTATCCCAATACAGAAGGCCTGCACTTGGTAAAAAAACTGCTCCATTGACTTCCAAATAATTCAAATCTTCTATGCTAATAGGATTTGTATAGTATGCTGCTTGATTGTCGTTTGTGTGTGTCAGCCAAAAGATGGATTCATCCCAGTCATCAGGTAGAAGAATCGTTCCGGTCAGCATTGTTTCATTTATCCGCACTTTAGCAAATCGAATACCAGAATTTGTTTCTCTTAAATTAAGAATGTAATTCCATTCAAGATTAGTCAATGTCCGCCAATAAAACTCTTGATTACCTCCATTGATTATTGGATTGTATCCCCAATCAGCTTTCCCGTTTATGTCAAACAAATTATATGCAGAAGATCCGTATGCATAATAGTCATGACTTTGGCTAGATATTGCCCAGGGTTGATAACAATTTGCACCATGATTAAACCCACTAGTTCCCCATCCAAACAAATCAATATAGCCATCGTAATCTGGTGATTTGTTGACATTGTCTTCCCCTATGATTTCGTATTGCGTATCAGCAAAGCGCCATGTGTTGGTGGTGGCTCTGTATTGCAAATTGCCTTGGGAGAACTGTACTTTGGACACTTCATCCACAGAAAACAATCCAGGCAAGGTGCCGTTTGGCCAAATGCTCTCGACCTCGGTCCTAAAACTATACTCGTTGCCGTAGGCGGTCCCCGCGCTATTAGTAGCGTAGGCTCTCACAAAATAAACCGTATTTGGCGACAAACCCGTAATAGAACTGGTAAAATGGCCCAAACCGTTTTGATCGTTGGTGTGAGGATTCGCCACCGTAGGGTTGGGTTCTGTATTCCAACAAACGCCTCTACTGGTGACAAATGCCCATCCGTCAGAAACAACTTCACCACCACATGTAGCTGTGGTTTGAAGTATGTTTTCAACATAGTCTGTCTGAATAGTCGGAACGTAAGGTAAAAAATGCAGAATAATATCTTCATCGAAAAATTGCGACTGTGTCTTATGCTCGCTGCTGACTGTAGAACCATTTATCGTTGCATAGCCAACATATTCCATCACATCACCATATTGGAAAGGGCGAACCACATCCCCTCGACTTGAAATCTCTTTAGTTTCTTGGCTACTACCAACCAAGGTGATACAATCATCAGAACCATATCCAGTATTGATCGTCTTCACTGAATGACGAATCTCGCCAATTTGTACCGTCAGAATACATAGTTGGGGATTGCTGAAATTGACTTTGAAATAGTAATTACCCGGGCAAAGGTTTGATTCAAACCGAGAGCACATTTCACCAGTCAGTCGATAAGCATTGATAACAACAGGCATCTTTTCTTTTATTGTGAGATTGATATAAGTCTCACCATAAAACGGATTAGGAGCAACCTTGAAAAAGTCTTTGTCTTCGTCATCAACAATTCCCACAGGATTATTGATTGTCAAGATTGTATCGGGATAGTTGAGAATCTCAACCCAATCGCGTGTGACATTTTTAATGCCAATGCGATTCATCTGTTGGTAATAACCATCGCCAATCTGGCCTGTAAAAGTTAATGTCAGTGATTCTTGTGCTTGAATGAAAATGCTTATCATGCACATTAACAGAAACAGCAATCCTTTTTTTTTCATGGTTTCAGTTTTTATTGTTTTGTGTATTTTGAATTTGTAAATGGATTTTATTGAGCATGGAAGAACTCTTGAATGCGTTTGTAACAACTATCGTACACCATCATGTATCCTTTAAGGGGATACTGTTTGGTATGTAGGATGGGTATGACAATTTGTCCCTCCCCATTACTAATCTTGTACTGTTTGCCACAAATCAACAAAAATGTGCGTCCTTTTCTTGGTTTGAACTTGCGGTCGTTCCCATTGTTTTCTTTCGGTCTTGTATTTTCGAGAAATCCGTCATTGGATGTGTAAAATCCTAATTCCTGTAACCAGTAGTTAACTTGAAGCGACATGGGGAAAACATATTGAATCGTGGGATTAGCCTTTAATATTTCCCGTATTCTTGCTACGCCATCTACAGCCGCCTCTTTAGGAATTCTGACTACACCATCAGAATGAGGGAGTTTCTTATTGCATAAATTAGTAACATAGATTTCGTTTGCCCTGATTTTTCCGCCCGTTATCTCCACTATCTGTTCAAACGTCTTTTTTGCCAACATATATTTGCGATTTTCGCTTTTATTATGTGGCTCCTTTTTAAAGTAATAATCAGCGAAAAAGGCGTATCCCGGTTTTGTTTCAGTAGCTCGAAGCGTTGGATCATGTCCGATTATTAAAGCTTTTGCTGGGTTGGGAGGCATGTAATCTTTCGTATCAGCATTCATTTCTTCACCCTGATTTCTGTGTCGGGTTCCAACCTCCCGCCTATTGCTTCCTTGATTCGGCAGGTTTACGATTACACATAAGAAGGCTAGGAAACTTTTTTGCACCCATTTTTAAATGTACAGGCTCTGGAAAACCCTCGGAAGTAAAAACAGATACTGTTTACCTAGCCTGTATGCATCAACAAAAAATGATTGATTGCGATATAGGCTGGTCAACGTGTATCTTGTATCTTCTTCCAAAATTTTCCAGACTTTGTACATTAAGACACAAGCACAAATTGCCTTCAACTGCTCGGATGTTTCCCCGAACAATCGAAGGCAAAAATACAATTTTTTTGAAAACGAAATGATTTCCAAGTGTTTTTTCGGAAATTTTAGCAGCACAAAATGGATTATCTTATCTCTTCAACAACCATTCATTAACCTCTATACAATGGTTGGTTTTTTGATTTTCATTGCTGTCCACTAAAAAACCGATATAGTTCTTTGAAATAGTTGTAAAATCAGGTGATTCGAAAGATTTTTTGAGTCAACGGATTTGGATTTTATCTTTGCCGAAAACAACCGGCGAGATGAAAAAAGACAGATTCGTTTTTGCTCAGCTAACAGACTTCCTGGATAGGAATCACTTCAACTACCTTGTCCGCAAATACGACGGCGACAAGTATGTCAAGCACTTCACGTGCTGGAACCAGTTGCTCGTCCTGATGTTCGGCCAACTGTCCAATCGCGAGAGCTTGAGAGACCTAATCGTAGCGTTGGAAGCCCATCACGAGAAGTGTTACCGGCTCGGCCTCGGAAAGCAGGCAACAAGAAGCAACCTGGCCAAGGCCAACGAGAACAGGAACTTCCGCATCTTCGAGGACTTCGCCTACCGCATGATAGACGAAGCGAAGCGGAGGAGGGTCACCGACATCTTCAAGCTTGACGGCAACGTCTATGCGTTCGACTCGACCACCATAGACCTATGCCTGAGCGTGTTCAAGTGGGCGAAGTTCCGCACCACCAAAGGCGGCGTCAAGGTCCACACGATGTACGATGTCGAGACCCAGGTACCGGCCTTCGTCCACATCACCCCGGCGACGGTTCACGATGTGAAGGCGATGGACGTGATACCCTACGAGCCGGGATCGTTCTACATCTTCGGCCGTGGCTATAACGACTTCAAGCGCCTCTACCGCATCAACGTGCTCAAGTCGTTCTTCGTCATCCGATCCAAAGGCAACCTCAAGTACAAGGCTGTCAAATGGAAACGCCGGCTGCCTGAGAACGTTCTTTCGGATGCCGAGATAGTACTGACGGGATACTATCCCTCGAAGTACTATCCGGAACGGCTGAGACTCATCAGGTACTGGGACGAGGAACAGGGGCGTGAGTTCATGTTCTTGACCAACGCCATCGGGCAGAATGCCCTTCTGGTCGCAGAACTCTATAGGAACCGTTGGCAGATAGAGCTGTTCTTCAAGTGGTTGAAGCAGCACCTCAAGATCAAGAAGTTCTGGGGCACTTCGGAGAACGCGGTGAAGACACAAATCTATGTGGCGATCATCACCTACTGTCTGGTGGCCGTTGTCCAACACGACATGCGGCTCGAGCGGTCAACCTACGAAGTCCTTCAGATACTGAGCATCTCGTTAACCGACAAAACCCCGCTCAGAAACCTCTTCGATAAAACTGATTACAACGATGTCAAAGAACAAATTGATAATAGTGAACTGTTGTTATTTAGTTGTTAAAAATTCTACAAATCAAAACCGTCCAATTTTTTAGTGGACACTAATGTTTGATTTTTTTTGATAAAACCTTAATAATCTTTTAATTACAAACATCAAACTGCACTTTTTGGAAAGTTTTTTATATTCTAAACTGCACTTTTTGGAAAGTTTTAGAACAAATCCTCCATCCCAAACACCCCCGTCTTCCCAATGAGGAACTCGGCAGCGGCAATGGCGCCCATGGCAAAGCCCTGGCGGTTGAAGGCCTCATGGGTGAGGGTGATTTTGTCGGCAGGCGACTTGGCCATCACGCTGTGGATGCCGTTCACCTCGCCTTCGCGGGTCACGTTAATATATAAGGTATGATCGGCTGGAGCGTCGATGCTCCAACGCTCGTAGTCATGGTCGATAGCGAGGATGTCGTTGGCCAGCTTCACGGCAGTGCCGCTGGGCTTGTCGAGTTTGTGGATGTGGTGCGTCTCGGCCATGGAGAGTTGGTAACCATACTTCTCTGCGAACTTGGCCAACTGCTTGTTAAGCAAGAACATGATGTTCATCCCAATGCTGAAATTGGGCGCGGTGAAGAGGCTTCGTTTCTCGGCCAAACAACGCGTTTTGATTTCCTCGAAATGGTCTTGCCATGCCGTGGTGCCGACGACGATTGGGATATGAAGGTCGAAGCAGCGGTGGATGTTTCTGACCACCTGGTCGGGTTGGCTGAAGTCGATGGCGACGTCGGCTTGTTTTAGTTGTTCGAGGCGTTCTTCCCATTCCTTTGCGTTGTCGATGGTGACGACGATGCTATGCTGGCGGGCGAGGGCGGCTTTCTCCACCTCGTGGCCCATCTTTCCGTATCCGATGATTGCTATTTTCATGGTTGTTATTTTGTCACAAAACCATCAAAACCTTTTTTTTGGAGTTGGGGAAACCCGCCAACCGACGGTTTCCCGGCGGCAGCACGGTTGTGCAAGCCGCCATACTCTGGTAATCTGATTGTTTTGCATTGTTTTGTGGGTTTTGTGATGAGATTAAAAATTTAGTTGAAACGATAGCCCCACCTGGGCGTATTGTGGCATTTTTATGGGTGTCGCCGTAGGCCGAAGGTAAGGATCGATGCTAAGGCTGAGGTCGTCGCTGATGTCGTAGTCGTAGAGGTGTCCGTCGACGCAGGCATCCAATATGTTGAGGCCGTACCATGCCACGGTGAGGATGGAGTAGAACTCGAAGTCGCGGCGATATGATTCCTTGTAGGTCTGCAGTTGGCTGTCGGCATAGCGGTTGGCCAGCTCGGCCTCGTGTTCACTCAGGGTGACGCCGTCGGGTAGGTCGCCGGTCTTGTATTCGTAGGCGTGGAGGAAGGACTGGTATTCGGAGTAATTGCTGAAGGCCAGATAGCCCAAGCCGCCCAGTCCGGCATAGACGATGGGCACCTTCCACCACTTGCCGTTATAGATCTGTCCCAGTCCGGGCAGGCAGGCCGACATGATGGTGGCTTTTTGGGGGCTGTGAGGCTTTTTGGATTTGGTGGTCTTTGCCGTCTTTTCTTCTTTCACTATGGTGTCGGCAGAGATGATGGTGTTACCGATGGTGTCGAAAACCACATTTTGCGCTTCCGTTTGCCGAAAGGCGACCATCACGAGGATGCCCAGAAGAAACAGAAAACGGCGCGACATGGCGTTTTATTTCTGGTTGAAGAGTTCCATGATACGGTCAAACTCGGCCTCGTCCTTGAAGTCGATCACCACGCTGCCTTGGCCTTTCACGTTGCGTTTCACCTTCACCTTGGTGTTGAGGGTTTGCGATAGCTTTTTGATCTTGCTTTTGAAGTGCTCGGGGATGAAGTTGGTCTGCTTGTGTTCCCTCTCGGCCTTGCCTTTGGCTTTGTCGGCCAGCTCCTCGGTCTGCCTGACGGTCATCTCGTCCATGATGATCTGCTGCAGGAGCTTCAGCTGTTCTTCCTTGTCGTTGATGTTGATAAGGGCGCGAGCATGGCCCATGGTGATGTGGCCGTCGCGGATGGCGAGTTGCACCTCGGGCGGCAGCTTCAGCAGTCTGAGGAAGTTGGCCACGGCGCTGCGGCTCTTGCCTACCTTCTCGCTCACCTCTTCTTGGGTGAGGTTGCATTCATCGATAAGACGTTGGTAGGAGATGGCCACCTCGATGGCATTGAGGTTCTCACGGTGGATGTTCTCGATGAGGGCGAGTTCGAGCATCTGCTCGTCGTTGGCCACGCGGATGAAGGCGGGAATCTTGGTGAGTCCGGCCATCTTGGAGGCGCGCAGGCGGCGTTCGCCCGAGATGAGTTGGTATTTGTTATAGCCGAGTTTTCTGACGGTGACGGGTTGTATCACGCCTTGTTCCTTGATGGACTGTGCCAGTTCGCGTAAGGCGGTCTCGTCGAATTCGGTGCGGGGTTGGAAGGGGTTGGTCTCGATGAGGTTGATGTCGATTTCGGCTACGGCACCGGCCACGAAGTCACCGCTGATGTCACGGCTGGTAATGTCGGTTTCGGGGCTTCCAAGGATTTTATCGAGGCCGCGGCCCAAGGCTCTTGTATTCTTGTCAGGCATGGCGTGTTAGTCTTTGGTGGATAAGTTGTTCTTTTCGAGGATCTCGCGAGCGAGGTTGAGGTAGTTGATGGCGCCGGTGCTGTTGGCGTCGTACATGACGATGGTCTTGCCGAAGCTCGGGGCCTCGCTCAGGCGGGTGTTGCGGTTGATGATGGTGTTGAACACCATGTCTTGGAAGTGCATCTTGACCTCTTCAACGACCTGTTTGGACAGGCGCAGACGGGTGTCGAACATGGTGAGCAGGATGCCCTCGATGTCGAGGTTGGGGTTGAGGCGCGTCTGCACGATCTTGATGGTGTTAAGCAGCTTGCCGAGGCCTTCGAGGGCGAAATACTCGCATTGCACGGGGATGATGACCGAATCGGCGGCAGTGAGTGAGTTGACGGTGACCAACCCTAATGAAGGCGAGCAGTCGATGATGATGAAGTCGTAGTCGTCCTTGATGGGGGCGAGGAGTTTCTTCATCATGAGCTCGCGCTCGGGCAGGTTGATCATCTCGATCTCGGCGCCCACGAGGTCGATGTGGGCGGGAAGGAGGAAGAGGTTGGGCGTCTCCGTCTCGGTGATGACAGTGGTGGGGTCCACCTGGTCGATGATGCATTCGTAGACGCTCGTCTCCACAGTCCTCGGGTCGATGCCCACACCCGAGGTCGCGTTGGCTTGTGGGTCGGCGTCGATGAGGAGGGTCTTATATTCCAATACGGCCAGACTGGCCGCGAGGTTGATGGCGGAAGTGGTCTTGCCCACGCCGCCTTTTTGGTTGGCTATCGCTATTGTCTTACCCATTTTCAATCAAAAATTTTTCGCTACAAAAGTACGTTTTTTGGCGCGAAATATTGTCGCGCAAAAGCGAAAGTTATCAACAACGACACGATTTGTTGATAAGTTTTTGCTGCTCATGTGGATGGAAACAAAAAAGGCCGCAAAAGCTTGCGGCCCATGGTGTTTTTGTTTTTTGAGAGGCTTATTTGTCGAGGCTGTCGAACCATTTGTCGATGGCGCTGTCGATCTCGCTGTGGCTCTCGCCCTCGGCGGCTTCGAAGCGGCGCGGCTCGGGCTGGTCGTAATAGTCGGCAGGGTATTCACCGGTCTCAATGTATTTGATAGCATCGCTGAGGCCTTTCGAGACCTTCTCGAAGTCTTCCTTGTAGAGGAAAATCTTGTGCTTCTCGTAGAAGAAGCGTTGGAGGCCTTCGTCGAAACGGCGCTTGCTCTCGGTTATCGTGATGTACTTCTCGTCGTTTTTGGTTGACTTCACATCGAAGAAGTAGGTCCTCTTACCGGCTTTCACGGCCTTCGAGAACAGCTCTTCTCTCTCTTTCATTTCATTTTCTTCCATCATGTCTTTCAATAATTTGATACTTTCTAATCGTTCTTTTTTGTTTGAAAAGTGGGGCAAAAGTAGGAAAAAAATAAATATCGGAGCGTTTTATGTGTTATTTTTGCGCTCAAATCGATGATAAAAAGGAGTTAAAATTGTAACAATATGGAACTGAATCTGAAACGCCCCATCGCTTTTTTTGACTTGGAGACGACGGGATTGAATACCTCCCATGACCGCATCGTTGAGATCAGCGTGTTGAAAATCAACGTAAACGGCGATGAGGAACAACGCGTGTGGCTGCTTAACCCAGAGATGCCTATCTCCCCCGAGTCGGCTTCGGTGCATGGATACACCGACGCGATGGTGGCCGACAAGCCCACCTTCCGCGAGAAGGCCAAAGAGATTGCTCTGTTTATTGGCAATGCCGACTTGGCTGGTTATAATATCCTGAAATTCGACCTGCCAATGCTGGTGGAGGAGTTTCTGCGTGTCGACTACGATTTCGACCTTAAGGACCGCGACTTCATTGACGTGATGAACATCTACATGAAGATGGAACCACGCAACCTGAAGAGTGCCTATCGCTTTTTCTGTCATGCCGAGCTCGAAGGCGCTCATGGTGCCATGGCCGACACCAAGGCCACCTATGATGTGCTACGGGCGATGCTTGATAAGTATCAAGGTGTTGACTATGAGGATGGTAAGGGAAATAAGTCGCAGGGGCCCGTCAACGACATGAGGCAGCTCTCGGAGTTCTCGGCCCACCACAGGAATGCTGACCTCTCGGGACAGATTATCTTCGACGAGGAGGGCAAGGAGGTCTTTATGTTTGGCAAACATAAGGGCAAGAGGGTGGAGGATGTGTTTCGTCAGGAGCCGCCATATTATGCCTGGATCATGAACAACGACTTCCCGCGCTACACGAAGAAGGTGGTGACAGCCATCAAGTTGCGCATGGGAGGCAAGAACGTAAAATGATAAAACGATGAAGATCATCTGCATAGGACGCAACTACCTCGCCCATGTCAAGGAGTTGGACAACGCCTTGCCCACCGAGCCCATGTTTTTTATGAAGCCAGAGACGGCTCTGTTGCCTGCTGGCAAGCCCTTCCTGTATCCAGACTTCAGCAAGGAGATACACTACGAGACAGAGCTGGTGCTGCGCATCTGCAAGACGGGCAAGGCGATTGAAGAGCGTGAGGCTTCCGAGTATTACGATGCCATCACCGTGGGCATCGATTTCACCGCCCGTGACCTGCAGAGCCAATGCAAGGCCAAGGGCCATCCTTGGGAAATCGCCAAGGCTTTCGATGACTCCGCTCCTCTCGGTGAATTCAAGAAAATCAGTGCGTTGAGGCATCCCGACGACATCACTTTCGGCATGAAGCTCAATGGCGAGTGGGTGCAACAAGGTCACAGCCGCGACATGATTTTCGGCTTCGATAGGATCGTCTCCCAGGTCTCGCGTTTCGTAACCTTGAATGAAGGCGACTGCATCTTCACAGGCACACCGCAAGGAGTGGGTGAAGTGCATGTTGGCGACAGGCTGGAGCTGTTTATGGAAGATGATTTTGTATTTGGTTTTGATGTAAGATAAAGATAATCAATAAGATAAAAACTATGAAAAGACTGTTTCTGTTATTGTTTCTCGCGACAGGCATGAGCCTTGCCGCCCAGCCCCTTTGGATGCGCCACAATGTGATTTCGCCGCAGGGCGACAAGATCGCTTTCTGTTATAAAGGCGATATCTATGTGGTGGATGCCACTGGCGGTAAAGCCCAACAAATCACGACCAACGCTGCCTACGATTCCGATCCAGTGTGGTCGCCCGACGGCAAGCAAATCGCCTTCTCCACCGATCGCAATGGTAACTTCGACGTCTATCTCGTCGCTGCCGAGGGCGGTGTGGCCCGCCGCATCACGACCAACTCGGCCACCGAGATTCCGCTGGCTTTCTCGCCTGACGGCAAGGAGATTTATTTCTCCGCCCAAATCCAGAAAGCTGCCGAGAACGTGCAGTTTGCCTCGCCCTGGATCACTGAATTGTACAAGGTGAGCATCGAGGGCGGTCGCCCCGAGCAGGTGGTGGCCGTGCCAGTGTGTAGCATGTCGTTCGACAAGGACGGTAAGTCGTTTCTTTACTACGACCGCAAAGGCAGCGAGAACGTGTGGCGTAAGCACCATGTCTCCTCTGTGGCCCGTGACGTGGTGTATTACAATGCCAAAAAGAAGACCCATACCCTCCTGACCACCAACGTGGGCGAGGACCGCGACCCGCGCTATTTGCCTGGGTATAAGGATGTCGTATTTCTGAGCGAGCGCAATAACGGCAGTTTCAACGTGTATAAAGCCCCTGCCGACAACCTCGAGAAGGTGGAGGCGGTGACAAGCTTCAAGACACATCCTGTGCGTTTCCTCAGCGTGGCCAACGACGGCCTGTTGTGCTATGGTTACATGGGCGAAATCTACACCCAACGTATTGGCAATGAGCCCCAAAAGGTGAATATCGAAATCGTCAACGACCAAGCGAAGGAACAGCTGGTGAAGCAGGACTTCAAGGGTGTCGGCGATTTTGACTTGAGCCAGGACGGCAAGCTGATTGCCTTCATCTCGCGCGGCGAGGTCTTCGTGACGGGTGTCGACGAATATGCCACCACCAAGCAAATCACTCATACGGCGCAGGCCGAGCGCAATCCCTCGTTTGCAAAAGACGGTCGCACCATCGTCTATGCCTCGGAACGCGACGGCTACTGGAACCTCTACCAAGCCACCATTGAGCGCAAGGAGGACTACAACTTCGCCTACGCCACCCTCGTAGAGGAGAAGCCGCTGTTCGACAACGACGGCATCGAGCGCATTGCCCCGACCTATTCGCCCGACGGCAAGGAGATCGCTTTTATTGAGAACCGTAGCGTGCTGAAAGTCTTAAACGTGGCATCGAAGGAGGTACGCCAAATCACCGATGGCTGCCAACACTACGACACCGATGACTATGGCTTCTCCTACCAATGGTCGCCTGACGGACAGTGGTTCGCCTTGACTTTGATCTCGCACATGCGCGACCCCTATTCCGACATAGGCATCGTGAAGGCCGACGGATCCAAGACCATCTACAACATCACCGAAAGCGCCTATATCGACGGCAGCCCGCAGTGGGTGCTCGATGGCAACGCCATCATCTATCGCTCCAACCGCTATGGCATGCGTTCCCATGCCTCATGGGGCAGCCAAAACGACGCTTTTATCGCTTTCATGAACCAGGATGCCTATGACAAATTCCGCTTGAGCAAAGAGGAATATGCTTTGCTGAAGGAGATGGAGAAAGGCAGCAAAGACAAGCCGAAGGATGAGGGCAAAGACGAAAGCAAAGACAAGAAAAAAGGTAAAAAGGAAGAGAAGAAAGACGAGTCCAAGAACGGCCCTTCGATGGGCTCAGGGACCTCAAAAGATAAGGAAGCCAAGAAGATAGAAGTGGACTTGGAGCATCTGCAGGACCGCGTCATGCGTCTGACCCCGATGTCGTCGAGTCTGAGCGGCATGGCTTTGACCAACGACGGCGAGAAGTTCTATTTCATGACCTCGTTTGAGAAAGGCTACGACCTCTGGGAGATGGACGTCCGCGAGAAGTCGATGAAGATCACGAAGAAGATGGGACAAGGCGGTGCACAGCTGAGGATGAATGGCGACAACCTCTTTGTGCTCTCGGGCAACAACCTCCAGAAACTCGACAAGGGCGGCAAGTCGACGTCGATCAAATACGACGCCACCATGGAACTCAACCTCGCAGAAGAACGCGAATACATGTTCAACCATGTCTTCTTGCAGATTGAGAAGCGTTTCTTCATGAAAGACCACCACGGTGTCGACCTCAAGCTGATGAAGGAGGCTTACCAGCCCTTCTTAGCGCATATCAATAACAACTATGACTTCTCGGAGATGCTGAGCGAGATTCTGGGCGAGTTAAACGTGTCGCACACGGGCTCGGGCTACCGTCCCTCAAACAAAGGTGACGCCACCGCCGAATTTGGTGTGCTTCTGGATCTCGACTACAAGGGCGATGGCCTGAAGATTGCCGAGGTGGTGGAAGGTAGCCCCTTCGACAAGAAAAACTCCAAGGTGAAGGCAGGCTGCATCATCGAGAAGATTGATGGCGTGGAGATCACCAAGAACATGGACTACTATCCGTTGCTCAACGGCAAGCGTGACAAAACGGTGCTGGTGACTGTCAAAGACGGCGGTAAGACATGGGACGAGACCGTGAAGCCCATCAGCCACGGCACGATGAATGAGCTGCTCTATCACCGTTGGGTGAAGCATAACGAAGAGACGGTGAAGCAACTCTCGAAAGGCCGCCTCGGCTATGTTCACATCCGCAGCATGGGCGATGCCAGCTATCGCGATGTGTACTCTCAGATTCTCGGTAAATACAACCTCTGCGACGGTATCGTCATCGACACCCGTTTCAACGGAGGCGGTCGCTTGCACGAGGACATCGAGATCCTTTTCAGCGGAGAGAAATACCTTGAGCAGGTCATCAACGATAGCGTGGCCTGCGTGATGCCATCGCGGCGCTACAACAAGCCTTCGATCATGATTATTGGCGAGGCGAACTACAGCAACGCACACGGCACGCCGTGGGTCTATAAATACAAGAAGATGGGCAGTCTTGTCGGCATGCCTGTACCCGGCACCATGTCGAGCGTGACGTGGGAGACGCTGCAAGACCCGTCGTTGTATTTCGGTTTGCCTGTGGTGGGCTATCGTACCGAGCAGGGCAACTGGCTTGAAAACACGCAACTGGAACCTGATATCAAGGTGCGCAACACACCCGAGAAGATGGCAAAAGGCGAGGATGAACAGCTGGAGGCTGCTGTGAAGGAATTGCTGCAAGAGCTGAAGGATGTCCATTATTGGGGGAAATAACCATGGCCTATGGCTTATGGCCTGCTTTTTCGTATGGGCAGGCCATGGGCCATAGGCTATGAGCCGAAAGCAATAATAGGCACGTTTTTTGCGTTAACCATAGCAAAACAGCCATTCCTATGTGGGTACGTTTGCATCTTTTATTGATTATGGCCATCGTCAGCCTTACTGCCTCGGCACATTCCGTGGTGGAACGTGATGGCTATTATGAGGTGCGACATTCGTGGAGGAATGATGGCAAGGAATGCTCTATTACATTGAATATCAGCACCGGTCTGTATGATTATTTCTGCAACAACCGTGAGCATCTGGCATACGCCTATCAGTTCAACGATGGTGAGTTGCCGCCCAATTACTACAGCTTCATGCTTTCGGAGCACGACCGCCCTATAATGCATGCTGTTGCTCAAGAGTTCAGCCGTTTTGCGCTTACGGAGAGAGACCGTATCAGCCTGGCGCTCACCTTTGTGCAGTCGTTGCCTTATGCCTACGACACCGACTCGAAGGGCAAGGAAGAATATGTGCGTTATCCTGTTGAGACCTTGGTGGACGGCTGCGGCGATTGTGAGGATAAAGTGGCATTGCTGGTGGCATTGCTGTATGAGATGGACATTGACTTCGTCTTGTTGGTGCTGCCCGAGCACATGGCATTGGGTGTGCATTGCGATGAGGTGGAGGCCGACCGTTATCTGTGGTTCCAAGGCAAGAAATACTATTACCTTGAGACGACCATGCCCAACTGGCAGATAGGGCAGATTCCGCAAGACTACTATGCTGCTGAAATGGAAGCCATCCCTGTTGACGACACGCCTAGTATCCTCGTCAAAGGGGTACGCTTTGAGTCGCAGGCGACGTTGGTTTCGGAAAAGGCACCCTGCACCTTGAAAGTTGACTTGCACAACCTCGGTCCGGGTAAGGTGACAGAGGTGCGTCTTCATGTGCGGGTTATTGAGCTTGGGAAGTACAACCGCTTGCTGGCTGAGGAGTATTATCCGCTCCGCAATATGCAGGAAGGTGAACAACGCACAGAGACGCTGTCGTTCAAGAGTCTCATCAAAGAAAACAGCGTCCTTGAGGTGGAGTTGACGGGTGCGGAAATTGCGCCGCAGGTGTCGACTTTAGAGATTCAGTATAGCAAGACCCGATATTGAATCACTCCACCATGATCTCATCCATGAAAATCCATGAGTCGTAGCCGGCTCCAGGCAATCCCTTTGGTAGTTTTCCGGGGTTCTTCACCACGATGCGCAGATAACGCGTTGTGAGGCTCGGTGTCTCAAAACGCTCCCGGAAAGTGTGGTTGCCTGTCAGCGGAACCTTTGTCGTGAGCGTGAAGGTCTTAATGGGCTTGTAGCTTTTGCCATCGGCGGAGGTCTGCACTTCCACCGCTTCGGGGCGCAGGATCCAGTCGTGGGCATTGACCAGAAAGCCGATATTAAGCGCGTTGATGGCTTGGGTCTTGCCAAAGTCAATCTCCAAGTCGGCATCGATGCCGTAGATGCCTTGCCAATGGCCGTCTGTGTAGTTGTCGCTGCCGAGGCTGCCGTCGAGCAAGGCGCCGTTGCCGCCGCCCGAATATTCGGGACGGTAGTTGCCTGCCGGACTATTGAGTTGCTTCAATCTGCCCATGCCTTTATGATAGCAGAAATATCGTTCGGCACCGACGGCATGGCCAAAAGCGTCGAAACAAGCTGCCTTCACGAGGCAAGGACGCTCCAGCACTATGGGTTTCTGGTAGATGGAGTCGTTTGTGGTAACCTCTTTTCCGTCAAGGGTATAGTGGATCTCTTTGTCACCGAAGATAGTCTTCAGGGCCACAGCGGCATTGCCTTCGGCATCGGTGGTGTCATCGATGAACGGAAGGTATTCAAGCTGTTGAAGCTCAAAGGCGATGTCGTCGTATTTCTTCATGTTGACATCGAACCAATAGGGGCGGCTCTCGACGTTCCACACTTTGGCGTATTCAAGTTTCAACTCATGCAGCGTGGTCATCAACTCACCGATCATCTTGCGGCTTTCAGCGATGTTGGTCTTGTTCGGGTCGTTATAGGTGCGGTAAAGTTGGATTCGGGTCATGTTGCGCTTGGCGCACCACTGCATGCGATGCACGGCATAAAGAGCGTTGTCGAAGAAGTCGGCATTTTGTTTCACTTGTTTCTTGTCAGTAGCCAAGGTCTTCTCCAAGGCAGAGAGGGCTACGAATGCCTTTTGGTTCAAGGCCTTGATGGAGTCGCTGACGAGGGCGGGGTAGAAGGGCGTCATCGGTTCCGTCATGGCGGTGAACTTGCCGATGCCGTCGATTTTGGTCCATTCCGAGACCTCGTCGAGATGCTGGCAGATCTCTTCGGAGAGGCTGCCTAAGAAATGTATGGTAAAGTTGGCTTCGGTGTGGCGGTCCTGCTTTGTGGCGGGATTCCAGCTGGCCTCGGCGCCCAAGGCGAGGCCATACAAGGCGCAGTGGGTCAGCGACTCACCGAAGTCGTCCCAGCAGGTGTTGATGACGCCGAGAGCACCATTTTTGTAACCGTCGCGGCACAGGTTGGTGATGTTCTTTTTGAACTCATAATGCTTGGGCCACACTCTCTCAGAGAGGCTCACGCCGGGGGCCACGAAGTAGTTGCGCCCCGATTTGACATAGGGCTGCAAGAAGTCGTCGAAGCTGTCGTTGCCTACATAACTCCATGCGATGAGGAAGATGTCGTTGTCAAGGTTGTTGAGGATTTCGGGGTGCTTGTCAGCGATGTCGCCCCACATCATCACGCGCTTGCGGTAAGGACGAAGCATTCTGTTGACACTGTTGATATGCTGGTAATAGGCTTTGGTCTGTCCCACCGAATCCACATACGCCTTGGCGTAGCCTTGGCCGAGGCTCTCGGTCTCGTCGCAGTTAATGTTGAAATAAGGTGATTTATAGGCTCTTGCCACCTCGCGGAGATGGTCTTCGAGGAACTGGTAGGTCTCCTCTTTGGCTGGGTTAAGGTTCCATTTGGTGTCGGCCAAATCGCTGTAGAATGGGCTGCACAGGATCTCCTCAAAATGCCCGAAGCACTGTTGGTTGCCGATGATTTGGATGTGATAGGGTTTGCAGAAGTCCTCCAACTCTTTGATTTCCTCGGCGGTGAAGGCATCGGTAGGGGCGATGTCGGGATGGCATTGGGTCTTGAAGGTGTGTTCGGTGTAGAGCGAGAAGGCGTTGAGTTTGCACTCGGCCATCATTGGGATGAGTCGTTTCAGGTAGTCCATGCTGACGATGGGCCCTCGGCTGATGTCGTCCTGCCAGGCGCGGATCTTGAAGTTGGGCCAGTCGGTGATGGTCATGCAGGGGATGACGATTTTGCCTTTGTCGCTGAGGAATGAGTAGCGGTAGAGTTGTTTTAGGCTTTGTGTAGCATAGAAGAGTCCTGTGGCGGTGGTGGCCTCCATGCGGACGAAGTTGTTGTTGATGGTGAGCCGGTAGGCTTGGTCCTCGTTCTCGCTCACGCCGAGGTGGTCGGTCTTGATGAGTTCGATGAACTGCTTGCCTTTGATGACGCCGCGTGAGAACTGCACTTTTTGGCCGCTGATTTGGTCCAAGTCGTTGCGAAACAGCGTGACAATCTGGTTGATTTCGGCATCGGAGGCGTCGTAGGTGAGGACGACGTTCTCGTCCCAAACGAAATGACCTTCAGCGGTTTCGACTTGCTGTGGGGTGGGGAGGATATGGGTGTTTTGGGCAAAAGCGCTCAGCGCGAAAAAGCAAAGTATGATAAGCAGTTTGACTCTCATGGGTGGAAAATTTCTGCAAAGATAACAACAAAACGCTATCTTTGCCCCAAAATTGTAAGAACTATGATACGACTGGAAATCTGTGCCAACGGCATCAAGTCGTTGCAGAACGCGATGGACGGCTGCGCCCAATGCGTGGAGTTGTGTGAATGCCTCGAAGTGGGTGGTGTGACGCCGTCATTCGGTACCTTGGCCAAGGCCATCGACATTGCTTTTATCCCTGTGCGTGTGCTTATCCGTCCGCGACCAGGCAACTACATCTACGATGAGGAAGAGGTCGAGATGATGAAGACCGACATCATGCTCTGTAAGAAGTTGGGCTTCGAGGGTGTGGTCATCGGTGCCTTGAACGACAAGGGCGAACTCGATGTAGAGACCCTCAAGGCCTTGATGGGAGCAGGCGAGGGACTGAAGTTCACCTTTCATCGTGCCATCGATGCTTGTGTGAAGCCTTTTGAGGCGGTCGAGAAACTGATTGACCTCGGCTTCGATAAGATCCTGACCTCGGGCGGCAAGCCCACGGCTTTGGAAGGCGTCCCGATGATAGCAGAGATGCAACTGCGCTATGGCGACAAAATCGGCATCATGCCTGGCGGCGGCATCAACCTCGGCAATGTGAAGGACATCCTCAATATGACGGGTGCGGTGCATTGCCACGCCTCGCTGGCGCATTGGGTGCCGCGGTTTAATGAGAAGCTGTATCCCAACCAAAAGGACAACACCGGCGCCACGATGGTCTGGACCGAGTCGAACCGCGATTTGATTTACGAGATGGAGACCATGCTGAACCCGTTTTAATACAGACGCGATAGCGTCATTGCGAGGAACGAAGTGACGAAGCAATCCAGATAAAAGCTCTTTGTCTAGATTGCTTCGCTTCGCTCGCAATGACGACAAGCGGCAAAAATGTTGCATTATGAAAAAACACTTACCGATACTTCTTCTGCTGTTGGCTTTCATAGGCTGTCAACAAGCTGAAAAGCAAAATGTTATCGTGCAAAGCCTCAACCAAGGTTGGACGCTTACGGGCGACACCTTAGATATTAATATGCAGGTCGATGTGCCCTCGGTGGTGCAGCAGAGTCTCTATGAAAAGGGCCTAATATCGCATCCCTATCTTGGCACGGTGGAGAACGACTTGCTTTGGATCTCCGACCATCCGTGGGATTATACTTTGCACTTTGATGCAGACAAGGAACTGATAGATAAAGAGAATGTTGAACTCGTTTTTGATGGCCTTGACACTTATGCCAATGTCCATTTGAACGGGCAGGAATTGTTTTTTGCCGACAACCAGTTTCGCACTTGGAAACAGGACGTAAAAGACTTGTTGAAAGAAAAGGACAATCTCTTGGAAGTCAACTTTATCCGTTACGACAGTACTCAACTGGCCTTGTATGAAGTACATCAACCTCGTTTACCTGAAAAGTATGCTGTTTCGCGCAAGGCACCTTATCAGCATGGCTGGGACTGGGCTCCGAAGTATAAGA
>CAMYYV010000034.1 GCA_947303625.1 uncultured Bacteroidales bacterium
CCCTATGCTCCGACGGCACCACATCGATGACCAAGGTGTTGCCGCCCACCGAGGTAAGGCCAAACGCCAAGCCGTGAACAATGCGGATTATTATTAATATGGTGATGGTAGCGGCAAAAAGATAGCCGACAAACACAGCCGTAAAGATGGACAATGCCAACAAATACAATGGCTTGCGCTTGAAGGTATCCATCATATAGCCCGAGAAAGGACGGACCACCAAAGTAGCTAGCGTGTAACAAGAGATGACCGTGCCGATGACCGCATTGCCTGCCTGGTATTTCTCCATAATGAAGAAAGGCAACACGGGCAACAGCAGATAGAACGAGAAGAAAAACAGGAAATTAGCCGCACAAAGGCAGAGATAATTCTTATTGAACAGTTTTTCTTCCATGATTTCGGCTCGTTATCGGGCGGCAAAAATACGGAATTAAGCCAGACAACGAGCCGAAACAACAAGGAAAAACAATCGACTGCCTAGAATGCGAAATACATGTCCCAACGAAGGCGGCTAGTAGCTGCGAATTGACTATTCGTTACAACACCTGTCCTATTGAAGATGTACCACGAATATGAGAGATCCATACCAAATATTCCGAAATACATACCTACACCTTCGGTCAAGCAATTCACACCACCTTTCAGACTAGGCACATGGTAATACCCCGTCCTGACAAAGAAGTGGTCTGCCAAATTATACTCCAATCCTATGCCCGTGTTGATTTCACACATTTCTTCGTAAAATGAACCGACGCGTTCATATTCTCCCATTTTATTAAGAGCATATCCAGGAGCATCATAGAAAGATTGGAACATGCCGCGAAGCACCGACACATTATTGTCGTATCCATACTTAATCTTATAGGTACCATCTTCATTATAGCAAGGATAACCATTCCCATTCAATTCGATGATGGGTGGCGTGGGAACCAGCAACTTATTGAACTCAACATTGAGGGTAAGCGTATTCTTGGGATGGAAATTAAATTTGAAGGCCGTGCCAAGTCTCAGGGTCGTCGGAATAAACCCTTTTTGATCTTCCGAGGTTACATAAGTCATTTTTGTACCGATATTGGTAATGGCGGCACCTGCAGACAAGTCAACCAGACTGCCTAACGGACGTTGGTAGTAGGCTGAGACATCACATGCGACTGAATATGACTTGGCGCTGTATCCCAGTGATTCGACCGTCAAACCAGAATAGATAAAACGACCAGCCAAACCAGCCGATAAGTAATCGCCAAAACGACGGGAATAGGCCAAGTCAATGGCAAACTCCTGCGGATTGTAATATCCCATGATTTGGCCGAATGCATCAATAAGCGTCACATCGTTACTCTGCTGATATCGTGCCGTTGCAGCAATAGCCGAGCGACCAATCTTCTGCGCAAAAGCATCAAACAATGCGTATTGGTCAGGAACCACAAAGTTAATTGCATTGAATCCAGAAGCAATCATGGTATGGTCGTTTTTCATGAAAGCATACTTGGCAGGATTGTAGAACATACTGAAAGCATCAGGGCTAGTAGCCACACCACCAAAACCCAAGGCTGTCCCACGGGCATCAAAAGCATTTGTCAAAAAAGGCACAGTCGTCGTGATGACATTTGGGGAGTAAGTCTGTGCAACAGAAACAGGCAAAGCCCCTAAAAGAAGCAGGGCTACAATAAGAATTCTTCGTGTTTTCATAATAAACTGTATTTGAGGATTGTTGATAATTACTATTTCATGCTACTTCCATACACAAAAGAAGCGTGGAACTGAAGGCCACGAAGACTGGAGGTTGTAGGATACCTAAAGCAACTTGTGGAACAGCAGCCCACGCATAATGCGCGAAAGCCGCTATGCAAGTTCGTTGCTTTTTTGAAAACTCCTACATTTCCAATCTTAACGAGCATAACGCTTCAATAATGATGTCGACTCGGCGAACCAAATCTTTCGCAAAGATAAACAATAACATTAAATGCAAACCATATAATTGGTTTTTTCACCAAAAAAGACAACAAATAACAGTTATTTCGGAAGTTTTGTCATAAATATTTACACAAAACTACCTAAAATCGGAAATTTTGTCAGTAAAAATACGGCTTTTGACCCATTTTTTGCCTTGGCAAAGAATTTGACTAAATCCAGTCGT
Source organism: uncultured Bacteroidales bacterium (assembly GCA_947303625.1). Classification (GTDB taxonomy): domain Bacteria; phylum Bacteroidota; class Bacteroidia; order Bacteroidales; family F082; genus Limimorpha. The sequence goes on from CAMYYV010000034.1 coordinate 2,138, forward strand.
CCGAACGAGTCCCGTAGGGACGGCAGGACATTAAGCAGGCGACGTTAGTCCCTGCTGAGTGAAACGAACACAAATAACAAACAACTAAAAAAATAGGAGATCAAAACCATGTTAGTAACTAGAAGAAACCAAGACTTCATGCCTACTCTGTTCAACGAACTGATGAACTGGAACGACACGACTTATTCAACGCCCCGCATGAACATCATGGAGACGAAAGACAACTACAAACTCGAACTCTGCATCCCTGGTCTCACCAAGGAAGACGTCAAGTTGAGCATCGACGCCGAAGGTAACCTCGTCGTCGAGATGGTCAAGGAGACGAAGAACGAGAAGAAAGAAGAGATGCGCTACCTGCGTCACGAGTTCTCGGTCGAACACTTCCGCCAGACAGTGATGTTGCCTGAGGACATCCACAAGGAACAGATCAGCGCCAAGGTCGAGAACGGCATCTTGGAAATCGTCATCCCGAAGGTGACCATGGAAGAGAAGAAGCAAGCCATCCAGACCATCGAGGTCGGTTAAAGCATAAGACCCATTAAAAAAACGGGACGGATTTTTCCGCCCCGTTTTTTTTATTCTTACCTTTGCCGCAAAATTCATCCGCGTATGAGAAAAGCATTATTCCTAACCGTTTTGGGTCTTTTCTGCTGCTTGCAGGCCTTCTCGCAAGACGGCAAACCGTTTGTCACCTTGGACAAGTTCAACCTCAACACCCGCGCCGACTTCACCGTCGACTACCACCCTGGGCACGACACCATCGCCCCCACCGCCGACCACGGATTCGCCGGCAAATACCTAGTCGTTTCATTGGACGGCACCATCGGCAGCAAGTTCTCCTACCACCTGCACCAGCGCCTCAACTCGCCTAACAGCAGCTTCGCCAACACCTTCTTTCAAGGCACCGACTGGGCCTATCTCAACTGGAACTTCACCGACAACTTCTTCCTCTCGGCAGGAAAACAGGTTGTCGCCATCGGCGGTTGGGAATATGACACCGACCCCATCGACATTTACTATGGCACCGAATTTTGGAACACCGTGTGCTGCTACGAGGTAGGCGCATCACTTAACTTCGTTGACAATTCAGGCAAAAACCAAGTGCTTTTCCAGGTGTGCAACTCGCCTTTCATCAACTCCGCCATGGAAAGCATCTATGCCTACAACCTGATGTGGTACGGCGACTTCGACATCTTCAAGACGACCTATTCCGTCAACATGATCGAATACCAACCCGGCAAGTTCATCAACTATATCGCTTTGGGCAACAAGCTGCAGTTCAACGGGGTGGAGATGTATCTCGACGTCATCAACCGCGCCTCGTTTGAACAGGAGCAGTTCTTCGGCCAAGACATCACCGCCATCTACGGTATCGGCGTCGACATCGGGAAGAAATGGATTGTGTTTGCCAAGGCAGGCTACGACTTCAACCGAGCCCAACTGCCTAACACCGAAGCCTATGACCAGTATGTGACTCCAGGCAAGAAGGTTGACTTCGAGAGTCTCGGCTTCGAGTTCTATCCCATGGGCGACCGCAACTTACGCCTTCACCTCTGCGGCTCACACACCAGCGTGGACGGCGTCAACATGTTTGAAGGCAACCTCGGTCTCACCTGGAAGATCGACCTGCTTCACGCATTCACAAAAAAGACAAAAGACTAAGGACGAAAGACTAAGGACTATCACGAATCGTCTGCTTGTCTCACGTCCTTTGTCCTACGTCAAATTAAAAACCCATTATGGCAAAGACAAAATACAAAACCATCAAAAGGACCACCACCTTCTATCACGAGCGGGTGGAGCGGTTCTTCAAGAAGTTTGAGCGCAAATCGCCGATGAAGTTCACGACGAAGCGAAGCGTGGAGGCCATCTTCTTCCTCCTCATCTTCTTCGCCTTCTTCGGGCTGCTGGCCTACAAGATGACCCTGCCCAAGATGCTGAACACCTTCATGCAGACGGCCTACCACCTGCTGCTTGAGACCGTGTTCTACATCATGGCCATCTGTGTCTTGATGGGTGCCATCAGCAAACTGCTCACCGAGTTCGGCGTGGTGCGCCTGTTGGAGAACCTCTTGCGTCCCCTGATGAAACCACTCTATAACCTACCCGGTGTGGCGGCCTTAGGAGCCGTGATGACCTTCTTGAGCGACAACCCCGCCATCATCACCTTGGCGCACGACAAGAACTTCAACCGCTACTTCAAGAAATACCAACTCGTCTCGCTCACCAACTTCGGCACGGCCTTCGGCATGGGCTTAGTAGTGGTGGCCTTCATGACGGGCCTGGGCTTCGGCAAGGGCGCCCTAGTGGGCGTGGCTGGTGCCGTCATCGGCAGCATCATCTCTACCCGACTGATGCAACGCTCCACCTTGAAGGCATATCCCGAGCTGGACGCCCCCGTCGACGAAGGGTTTGGCGGCGACGAGCAGCAGATCACCTTCAAAAGCGAAGGTGGTGTATTCATGCGTTTCCTCAACTCATTGCTCGACGGCGGCAAGGACGGCGTCAGCATCGGCTTCGCCATCATCCCAGGCGTGCTATGCATCTCTACCATCGTGATGATGCTCACCTTTGGTGCGGCAGGCGAAAACGGCGAATATCTCGGCGTAGCCTACGAAGGCGTGCCCGTCATCAGCTGGGCGGCCAATAAGATCAACTTTATCTTTGAATGGCTCTTCGGCTTCAAGGACGGCGCCTTGATTTCCTTCCCCATGACGGCCCTCGGCGCCGTGGGTGCAGCCATTGGTCTTGTGCCGCGCTTCATCACCCAAGGCATCATCGACAACAACGCCATCGCCGTGTTCACCGCCATCGGCATGTGCTGGAGCGGTTTCCTCAGCACCCATGCCGCCATGCTCGACAGCCTCGGCTACCGCAAGCTCATCGGCAAAGCTATTGGAGCCCACACAATCGGAGGCCTCTGCGCAGGCATCGCAGCACACTGGCTGTATGTACTGCTGGCGTTGATATTCTAACATTCTGTAGAGACGGTGTGCACACCGTCTTTACAACAAGACACAAAAAAAAGCGGCTTTCAAGCCGCTTTTTTTGTTTGATACGTTTAGATGATCAATCCTTCTTGCTGCTGCCCATGTTGTAGGTGAGATTGAAACGCAACGTGTTCTCCAACGGGTTGCTGCCAGCCACCGTATTGACGGGAATCAGATACGACACGTCGAGACCGAACACGTTGTAGTGCAGGGCTGCACCAAGGGTGACATACTTACGGTTGCCCTTCAAGGCGGTCTCGTTGAAATAACCGGCGCGCACAGCAAAGATATTGTTGTACCAATACTCAATGCCAGCACCGATGTTGATCTCGCAAAGCTCCTCGTAGAAGCTGCCGTAGTCGACCAACTCACCAGTATAGTAGTCGTAGCCATGACCCGGGGCATCATAGAATGACTGAATCATGCCAGCCACGGTGGACACGTTATTATCCATACCATAAAGGATTTTATAGCTACCATCGTCGTTAAGGATGGGGTTACCCGAGATGGAGTCTCTAGCAATGACAGGAGGTGTTGGCACCAACAATTTGTTGAGGTCGACCATGAAAGCCAAAGAGTTGTACTCGTCGAGTTCGAGCTTCAAACTGGTACCCAAACGAAGGTTGGTCGGGATGAAGTCACGGCGGTCGGACGAACCGTTGTAGCTGATCTTGCTACCGATGTTGGTGATGGCTGCACCCCATGCAAAGTCGGCATCCATATTGCTGAACCACTCGACGGGCTTCTGGTAGTAGACCGACACGTCGGCAGCCACAGAGATACCCGGGCGACCATAGTCAGTGGCGTTCTGCGTCAGGTTGGAATAGATAAAACGGCCTGCCACAGCACCTGAGAGGTAGTCGCCCAACATACGCGAATAGGTGGCGTCGATAGCCCATTCATTAGGGCTGTACGTACCCAAGTCGTAGTTGTTCTGGTCTCTGAAGTTGATGTCGCCGCAGCTGAAATAACGTAACGTTCCTGCCACTGCGGAGCGGTCGTTGATCTTATAGGCCATGGCCAGGTAAGCGAGGTTCATGTCGCTCACTAAGTTACGCAGCCAAGGGCTGTAACCCAAGCCAGCACTAAATTTGTCCTCGAGATACACATACTTTGCAGGGTTGTAGTGCATGGAATAGACATCGGGAGTTGAAGCCACACCACAGTCGCCCAGAGCGCCACCACGAGCATCGGGAGCGATGGAAACAAAAGGCACTGCCGTCGTAATCACATTGGGCGACACACTGTAGTCTTGACCGATGTAATTGTTGTTCTGTCCGTAAGAGACTGCCGCAACCATCAGGAGAGCGGCCAAAAGGAGTTTCTTTACTTTCATTTTAGGGTCTTGTATTTGAACGTGCAAAAATAACGATTATTCAAATGGGTTATTGTGTGCGGTGGAAAATTATTTTTATGCGGTCCTTCGACTCTTCAATAGGCTCAGGACTCAGGAATTGTCATGTTAACGCGAGATGATCATGCGTTGGCTGACAGTGCGGAAGAAACCTGTTTCGTCAGTTAGCGTCAAACGATAAAGATAAACACCTGAACGCAAGGGAGTTCCAGAATAGCCACAGCCATCCCAGCGGATAGGTTCGATGACACCATTGATAGCCGTAACACATTGGGTTAGATGCTGTACGGGACGTCCCATGATGTCATAGATCTCGATATTGACGTCAAAGTTGCCGTCTTCGCCGACATGTGTCATCGTAATACGAGTCTCATCGTTGAAAGGATTGGGGAAATTATGCACTTGCGAAAGGAAGAGGTCGTCGTCAACAACGAACCAAAGCATAGCTTCAGAAGCATTGTTTTGTGTATCCCACACCTTGAGTTGGAACTGATAGGTGCCTGGCACGAGGTCAGTGACAGGGATGGCCAACCTACCGCGTCTGAAGTCGTTAAGTGCAGGCTCATATACATCATTCAGGACAAGGTGGTTGTAAGCCGACAAGTTGCTGTTCAAGACGATGTCACGACCTAAGCTATAATCGTAGTGATAGATGCCTTGGGCATCGTATAGGTCGGCATAGAGCACACCTTGTCGTTCCACCGACTGTCCATTGACGAAGTCCGGAGTGTTCCAATAGAATTCAATCTTGGGTCCTTCGTCGTCGGCTACCATGGCCGGGTCGATACCGCCCAAGATAAGCTCATCGAACTTACCCATAGCATCAACGCCTCGGATGGAGTCGTAGGCATAGAGCGAGAAGCGAGGCGTGCCGTTTTCGGGCATGATGTCTTTCGGCACTTGGAACGAAATCGTGAAGCGTCCGTTGTCGACGCTGACCTGACCCTGATAAAGCACGTCTTTAAAGTCGTTCACATTCCTATATCCTGATCCATAACGGTTAACTTTGATTCTCGAAGCTTTGTCGAACAGACGGACCCATAATGTGCCGTTGAAGCCAGTATCGACTTGCCCTCCCCTATTCTTCACCACGCCTTCCATCGTCACCATGCTCATGCCGTGAAGCTCGATTTCATCGCTGCCATCCACCATCTTTCCGTTAATTTTCTGAATGGCGATGTCTTTTTGTGGCACGGGGAGGCGCAAGGCCGGGTCGCCCAGGAAGAGGAAGCGAATGTTGATGTTTTCCAACGGGGTACTGTTGTTGAAGTTTTTAGGGTCGCTTTTCGTGCGTCTGACGATGTCACCAAATCGCAGAGGAAGTCCCTCTTCATCGCGGTCAAAGCAGATAGAGACAAAGGCTTGGGTCTGTCGATCGTTTTGCGGGCCATACGTGGGGCGACAGGTGGTGAACATGGCCACTGAACCACCATTAGGATTCAGAAACATCTGCTCGCCAGCCGAAACCAGAAGCGGGTTGTCATATTTGGTGAACTCGCAAGTGGCGGTATACACGAACGGCATCTTGTCATAGTTAGTGAGGCTGTTGATTTCGGCATTGGTGAAGACCTTCTCTCCCGTCAATCCCCTGACACCGCCGTGGCCCGTGAAGACCCACAGCAGCGAGCCCTTATCGAAAGATAGCATGAGGTCGGCATTGGCGCCAGGAATCTCAATACCGCTCGACGTATTCACCGTGGGATAGGCACCCGTGTAGATCTTCTTCGGCGTCATGGCCGGCACAATAGTGTCGAACATGGAACAGTACTTTTCGCTGTTATTCACATAGGTAGTCTCCTCGTCGTCGGCGAAGAAAAGCATGTCGGTCTTCCAAAGGCCATGTACAGCAGCCAAGTCGTTATAATGGCGTATTTTTCGCAACATTGTCTCCGCCTCTTCGACCGTCGACACCGATATTCTGCCGATGCCGATATCGACACGGCCTTTGCTGTGCTCTCCTTCATTGCCATCCATCAGCCCGAAATAGTCGTCAGTGCAGAAGTCCAACTCCCAATACGAGCTATCAGCGCTTTCGTAGGTAGGCACAAAGTTTTGTCCATAGCCCATGATGTTGCGGTAGTCGGCAGAGGCCCTTCCAAACAACGTCAAATAACGAAGTCGACCACCACTACGGAGATACACCATACGAACGAAGTCGCGGATGGCTGTAGGGTCAGGATGGCCAGTGCCAAACTCGTTGTAGATCTCATCGACATCAACCACGGCACTGCTCAAACCGTCGAGTTCGGCATGGTAGTCAGCCAAGGCTTGGGCCTGTATTCTGAATATTGATGAAGTCAAAATCAGCATGTCGACATCATCGATGGCATGAACGTTTTGGTTAGGAAGGTGGGTCCATCCCTCAATGGACATGGCCTGCTCGGGATTGAACATAGCATAGCGTTTCTCCGTCCTCTCGTCGGTGGCAAAGACCAAATTGCCACCACTGAGCACGCCATCTTGCAGCTGGGGCCGCATCGGGTCGGTCACGTCCCATAGCCAATACTGTGCGTTGGTGTTTTGCACCCAGACGGCACTCTTTCCACTGCCAAACTGTGAAGGCATCAAGCGGAAGGGGAAGAAAAGCCCCACCCTTTTCAGTTGTCGCCAGCCATAGATCTCAACATAATCGATATACAATGAGGCAGTCGACTCGGCGGTGAAACTCCATTTCACCCTCAGAGTATCACTATCGCTCATAGCCTGTTTAGAAAGGGTCGAGGGTTTGCCGTAATAATGATCGGAATACTTGCCAATGGAGACCTGATTGGCCAAATGATTGTCATTAACCCACAAATCGTAACGCATAGGTCCTGGCTTTACACGGCCCAGCACTTGACTCTTGACCAGCAACGGCTTTGTTTTCACAAGATTTGGAAACACAAAAACAAATGTAAAAGGAGTATCGGGGGTCGTGATTTGCTCGCCAAACCAGCTACTGCCTTGGAAATAGGGAGAGAACAACTCCTCTTCATGCCAAACGAAATCGGGGAATTCCGAAATCACCGTGGTGGCGTCTTCCACGGGCAGCGATGCTTTCGTCACCACCCTAAGACCTTCCACGCCGCTGTCGACACAGAGGTAATAATAAGTGGTGTCTGAGTATAGATTACGTTCACGAAGGTAGGTCTCATTGTTATCGTCCTTCAGCCGCCAGCGTGTAGGCTCCTGACCATAGAACAGCACCACGTCGTCGCTATCGAATGATCCGTCGGCGGCACCTACAACGAAAACTGCCATCTCAGTCAGATCGTCGGGACGCGCATCCGAGTTTTTCTCAGGCAACGAACCCGATGGGTTGCCAAAGAGACGTATCTGATTGGGATTCAGCGTTCCCATGTCGATTCCCATGGCCTGAAGCATGGCATAGTCCAATTTGTAGACGCCTTCTTGTGTCACGGCCAGCCGATGCCAGGTATGCTCGCTCAGCACCGAATGGTATGTGTTATCCTGGGCAAAACACCGTAGGCCCCATGAGAAGACCAAAGCGCAAAAGAATAAGGTGCGTAAGGATCTATATTTCATATTGACTGTCATTTACTTATAACTAATTTAGATACCAAAGTAGCCGTCTCGCCATAGTCGTTGGTGGCCACGATGCGGTAGATGTAGACTCCGTTGCGCAGGTTCTCGCCACGCGAGCCACGGCCGTTCCAACGGATGGGAGCGATACGGGTCGAGGTGCCAGACACCGTTTCGGAGAGTGTGGTCACCCAACGACCCATAATGTCGTAGATGTATATGTCGACATCCATGTTGTTGCCAAGCTGGTTGTGGTCAAACACGAAGTAAGTCTCGTCGGTCACGGGGTTGGGCGCGTTACAGACGTTCTCAATCACCATGCCACTGTTGTTCACCACGGTGAAATCGATGGTAGCGGTGCCCGAGTTGTTGTAGATGTCCCATACCTTGAGGGTCAACGTATAGTCGCCGTCGGCCAGGTCCTGCATCTTGTAAGTGATGGCGCCCTTGCCCGGCTGCCCCACCTCGGCGATGAAATAATCGTTGAGGCAATAGCTGTTTTTGGTAGGGCCGATCAAGGTGGCGGTGATGTCGTGGCCTATACCCGCCCCCGTGGTGTTGATGCCGCTCTCGTCCTCGACGAAGGCTATCAAGGTGGGATTCTGTCCCGTCAGGCCGCCACTCACAAAAAGAGTATCGTCGATAAACAGGCGGACCTCGGGGGATTCCTTGTCTTCAAAGGCCTCGTCGTAGAAGCCGCCGATAATGAAGCTGTCGCAGTTGCCGTTGGCTTCCACCTCGTAATCGGTGGCATAGTAGTTGATCAGGCCTTGGCCATAGCGATAGGCGATATCGCGGGGTACGATGAAATCAATCTTGAAATGGCCATTCTCAGCCCTGGTCTTTCCATTGAATATCACGCTGTTGCGAAGATTGAAATGATAGACCGGACCCGACGTGCCGTAGGTGGAGAGTTCAGCCTCTTTGTCGTAGACGATCACATTCACCACGCCGTTGAATCCCGTCGCTATCTGTCCGTTCAAGTCCTTCACCACGCCTTCGATCTCGACAGGCTGCAGGGCGCTGATTGTATCCTGATAGACGGGATAGGTCTGCCAAGTCGAGTCGTTGATCGGGATGGAGTCCAATTCAAAGCCAGGATATTGTCCATTGATGCTCAGGGTCTCTACTGTCCATTTTGGATAAGCCAAACGGAGGGCCGGGTCACCGAAGAAGACATAGCGTTTCTCCTCTTTGTAGCCTGTCCTTTTCGCCATGCGATACACATCGCCTAAGCGATAATGTTCCCTGCCGTAGATGCGGAACAGGCTGTTGTAGACTCCCACCGCAAAGCTTTGGTTATGAACACCATAGGTCACTCTTGACGTAGTAAACATGGCTATCATGCCGCCATATTGGTTGAGGAAGGCATATTCGCCCAACGAGGTGCGCAGGTGGTCGTCGTAGCGGCTGAACTCGCAGGTACCCGTGATCATCAGGGGATACATCGGAGCGTTGCGCCACGAATCGACGTCCTTCCTTTGTAGAATTTTTTCTTCCGCCAATTGCACCTCGCCTCCGTGACCGATATAATTGAGTACCAGTGTGCCTTTTTCCATGCGGCTGTTGAGGGCTGTGTTTACGTCGGGAGCAATCTCACCACCTGGAGCACTGATCTGTGTATAGGCATCCAGATAGATCTTGTCGACCACCACACCGTCACCGCCCACATTCTTCAGATTCGCCGCCAACGTCTCGGCATTCGACACAAAACCGCTTTCGTCGTCGGTGAAGAAGGTCACCGTGTTGCGCCAAGGCTGCATGGTAGTCTCGTCTTTCACAATATAGCGTTCTATCTTGTCGACCATCTGAGTGGCCTGTTCCAGCGTCTGCACAGGAAAACGTCCGATGCCTATGTCGGCCAACGAGCGACCAATGTAGCCTTCGTTTTCATCCATAAAGCCATAATAGTCGTCGACGACGAAAGCAGAATCCATCTGGAGCGACTCCACAGTCTCGTAAGAAGGAACGAAGTCGACGATGCCAGTACGATTCTTGTAGTCGTAGGAACAGTCGCCCAGCAACAGCAAATATTTGATTCTGTGACCGGGGTTGCTGTCTAGATAGAGCATGCGGCAGAAATCGCGGATGGCCGTTACGTCTTTGGCTCCGCACGCAAACTCATTGTAGACCAACTCAGGTGTAGTAACCATGATGTTCAGCTCAGGATCAATGCGGTTGTGGATGGCTTTCAGGCGTTCGGCCTGTGAAATGAATCCCTCGTAGGTCAAGATAACGAAATCGATGTCCCTCTCTGCATGGAGGTCTTGGTTCTCGACCTTGCCGAATGCCTTGGCCGTGCAGAAAGCACTGCCGTTGAAGGCAACAAAGGCATTGTTTTGGTTGCCAAAGACCTTGAAGCTTAACGTCGACCCGTTCAGTTGGCCCTGCATCTTAGAAGGCGATGTTGGGTCGGTGACGTTCCAGACCTGCACCTGTTGCGATGCACCCGTAAGTTGGTATTCATATACCTTATTAATTATAGCTGCCTCGGGGTTGCGGAAGGCCATCTGTCCACCTGTCATCCTCAGGTCGCGCCAGGCATTGACCGTGATATAGTCGACATAGCCCACCGACATGGTATTGTTGTAGCCCATCGAATTATGCCTTATCGAGATACGCACCGTCTCGTTTGAAGGCGTGGCACTAACCCATCCGCCCACATTGAAGCCCCATGGCTTATCGGACGACGAGGTGGTGGTGGCAATGGTATAGGTGGCCTTCTTTAGGTTGTCGACAGCGACCTCGAAAGTGGCCGGCTTGAAATTGCGTCCCGACAAAGCCGTCTTCACCCAGCACGGCCTATTGGTGACAATATTGGGAAAACGGAAATCAAAATTCAGCGTTGAAGTAAGATCCATCTTGTCGCCATAATAGGTGCGGCCCACGCAGTGAAGGTTAAACTCGTCCGATTCATGCACTTGACTATCAAGAAATTGATCCACTATCACCGAAGACGAGGCTGAGGGAGGAGTCATCTCGCTGATGCGTTTGCCTTGTCCAAGGCCCGTCACCACAAAAGCGTAGGCATAGTCGTCGTATGGGTTCTGGCGGTGGACGTAAGCCATCTTGGTAGTGTCGATTGCCCAACTGACGGGTCCTCCGCCATAAAACAAGACATAGTCGTTATTGTCGAAACGGCCGTCACTCTCGCCAGCCACATAGATGGGCACCTCCACCAAGTCATCATGGCGTGCCACGGCGTTCATCTCGGGCAGTACACCGCCACCGTTATGATAGATGCGTATTTGGCGCGGGTCGATGTGCGCCACATCGATGCCAAGTTCATTCAAGTCGTTGTAGGTCAATTTATAGACCCCTGTCTCAGGCAGACCGATTTTATACCAATCGCCGAATGCCATCGCCGAATGCGTCGCATACGAGGTTTGGGAACGATTGACCGTATAGTCAGGTATCAGCGTCACCACCAGAGTGGCCGACATTAGTTTTTCGTAGTTGTCTCCTCTTTGTCTGAAGGGGTTGACACAGACAGAAAGCAGGGCCTCATCGCGCAAGCGAAGCGGAGTGACATCAACTTTAAAATCAGCAGGATACGAATACATCTGAGCCACTTGCCACTCCTCATCATTGAGCAGTGTCGCTTGCACGTGTTCCAGCTGCACCTCAACTTTTACCTGGTCATCGAAGATAGGATAAGACTGCACAAACACGGGCATCACGCTCTCATACATGCCCGATTCGAGGCCGATCAATGACAAGGTGTCGTCAGCGAAGCGCTCGGTGACGACGCCCTGCCACTTCAGCTCAATCGGGTAGCGATTGGTCATCTGCCCCAAAAGAAGAATAGGTGCAAAAACCAACATAACGAGTATGAAAACCGATGAAAATGAGCTTGTTCTATTAGGCATATTTGCAATTCAGTTACTTAACAATCAATATATTACACAAAACCGAAATACTATTATTATGGTCTACGATTAAACCAACGAAAATACTACTTTTTTATTGCAAATCGGTCATTTTTCACAATAAAAAAGTTTTTTTCCAAAAAATGGGGCAGGAAAGAAAAAAAGCCGTACATTTGCCTGATTTTTTTGAAAAAATATCTCGACGTGCACAATAAAAGCATTTCGATGGAGTTTGATAGAAAACAAATTTGAACGACAATGTATAGAAAACAAGGATTCAAAACATTAGCCATCATCGTCTTGGCAGGATTGCTCACTGTTTCCTGCTCCAAGAAGTCCTCGCGTACCACAGGTTGGGCCTACAACGACGCCAACAACGGAGGTTTTGAAGTCACCGAAGTCAACGACCAAGAGATCGGTCCCGGCCTCATCGCCATTGAAGGCGGCACCTTCGTCATGGGTGCGACGACCGATAACTTGACCTACTCGTGGGACAATTCGCCCCGCAAGGTCACGATCCCCTCGTTCCTGATGGACCGCACGGAGGTCAGTAACGTGGACTATCGCGAGTATATCTATTGGCTGAACCGTGTTTATGGACAGAACTACCCGCAAGTGGTGCGCAATGCCGCTCCCGACACGTTGGTGTGGCGCGACCGCTTGTCGTACAACGAGCCCATGGTGGAGGTCTATTTCCGCCATCCTTCATACAACGACTATCCCGTGGTGGGTGTGACTTGGGTGCAAGCCAACGACTACTGTGCCTGGCGTACCGACCGTGTCAACGAGTTGATGCTTGTTGAAGCCGGTATCCTTGATTGGGACCCCACCCAGCAGGATGAAGAGAACTTCAACACCGACGCTTATCTTGCCGGGCAATACACCGGTAAGGTGAAGAACGGCAAGAAGGACCTCTCGAAAGGTGGCGACGGCATGCGTAACGTCAGAATGGACGATGGCATCCTGCTGCCCTCCTACCGTCTCCCCACAGAAGCCGAATGGGAATATGCCGCCGTGGGTCTGGTGGGTAACACCAGCAACGAGATCGTCAGCGAGCGCAAGGTGTATCCTTGGAGCGGCGACGGTCTGCGTACCGACAACAAGAGATATTACGGTAGCTTCATGGCCAACTTCAAGAGAGGCCCTGGTGACTATATGGGTGTTGCCGGCAACCTGAACGACGGTGCCGCCCTGCCTGCCCCTGTCGGCTCCTACTGGCCCAACGACTACGGTCTGTACAACATGGCTGGTAATGTTGCCGAATGGTGCCAAGACGTCTATCGTCCTCTCACCTTTGAAGATGTGGCCGACTACAGCCCCTTCCGCGGTAACGTGTTTACCCGCAAGGCCGTTGACGAAGAAGGCTTCCTGCTGCAGAAAGACTCCCTCGGCCGTATCCGCCGCGAGCCCATCCCCCAAGAAGAAGCTGCCAAGCGTCAGAATTACCGCACGAGCTTCAACTCCAACTATGACGACGGTGACTACATGTCGGCCATCCGCAACCGTTGGAGCGATCCTCAAGACGACCAGAGCATTTTCACCAAGGAGATGTATGAAGCCGCTACCAACGACAACCCCGGTACCACCCTCATCAGCGATGAATCGAGAGTGTACAAAGGAGGCTCATGGGCCGATGGTCCTTACTACCTGAGCCCAGGCACTCGCCGCTACCTCAACCAGAACCAGTCCGCTTCAACCATCGGTTTCCGTTGCGCCATGAACAAGGTGGGCAGTTCCTTTGCCAAGTAAGTAATAGATTCTATTTCATGATAGTATAGAAGCCGTTTGACTCGTCAGGCGGCTTCTTTCATTAAAAGCTTAAGGGTCCCTGAGCCTGTCGAAGGGACCGAATCCAATAAAAACCATGATCGAAACAATATACCAACACTACCTCAAGGCCCACAAAGTCTCAACCGACAGCCGCAAAATCGAAAAGGACGCTGTTTTCTTCGCCTTGAAAGGCGAAAACTTCGATGCCAACGACTTCGCCCTGCAAGTAGCCGAGCAAGGTGTCGCCAGCCTCGTCGTCGCCGACCGTAAAGACCTGCCCCGACACGAACGCATCCTCAACGTGGACGACACTCTGAAGACACTGCAAGACCTGGCTGCCTATCACCGCCAGCAGAGCAGAGCCACCGTGCTCAGCATCACAGGCACCAACGGCAAGACGACCACCAAGGAGCTCGTCTCAGCTGTGCTGGCCAAGAAACACAACATCATCCACACCATGGGCAACCTTAACAACCACATCGGCGTGCCGCTCACCTTGCTGAGCATCCAACCTGACACCGAGATTGCCGTCGTGGAGATGGGCGCCAACCACCCGGGCGAGATCGACTTCCTCTGCCACATCGCCGACCCCGACTACGGCCTCATCACCAACATCGGGAAAGCCCATTTGGAAGGCTTCGGCAGCTTTGAGGGCGTCATCAAGACCAAGACGGAGTTGTACAGGCACATCAAGAGCCATGGCAAGGCTGTGTTCGTCAATCAAGGCAACCCGCTGCTTTGGGAGCAATCGGAAGGACAGGAACGCGTCTCCTACGGTCGCCATTGCGCTGCCGATGCGCCTGTGGCCCCTGGAGCCTGCAACCCATACTTGAGTGTCATATGGAGAAAGCATCTCATCCAGACCCATCTTGTGGGCAGCTACAATTTTGAGAACGTGGCTGCTGCTATTGGCGTGGGACAGTATTTCGGTGTGGACGACAACGCCATCATCGAGGCTTTGGAAGCCTACACGCCCACCAACAGCCGCTCGCAGGTGATTGAGACACAGAAAAACCGCGTCATCATGGATGCCTACAACGCCAACCCGACCTCCATGCGTGCCGCGTTGATCAACTTCGCCAGCATCTGCGGCGAGAACGGCCTGCTGATCCTTGGCGACATGCGCGAGTTGGGCACGGCCTCAGAGGAAGAACACCGCACCATCCTTGGCTTGATGAAAGAATTGGGATTCAAGGAGGCTTTACTCGTTGGGCAAAATTTCTGCACCTACAACGAGAATGCCGACTGGAAGACCTTCGATAAAGTCGGAGACTTGTGCCAATATCTTGAGAGTCATCCTGTTAGTGAAAAGACGATACTTGTCAAAGGGTCGAATAGCATACAATTGGGAAAGGTGTTACCGTTAATATAAATGCTGAATGTAGAATGATGAATGCTGAATGAGGGGGCGAAGCCCAGCAGCGCATCGCGACATTGACTTCGTCGAAATCACTGATTCAGCGAAGCTAATCTGCGATTTCAGCATTCCGCATTCAGCATTCCTAATTAATACTACCCCATGAAAGAAACCATCGCCATCGGTTTAATGTCGGGCAGCTCGTTGGACGGACTGGATATCGCATCAGTGTGCTTCCAGGAAGAGGAGGGAAAATACCGTTTCCACATCCTCGAGGCCGAGACCCTACCCTATCCTGAGCATTGGAAAACGCTACTCGCCGAGGCTTTCCACAAGCAGCCCGAGGATTTGGTGCAGTTGGACAAGGACTACGGCAAATACCTTGGAGAGCAAGTTTTGGCTTTTGCCAAGAAACACAACGTCCGACCCGACTTTGTGGCCTCACATGGACACACCATTTTCCACAAGCCCGAGCAGCACTATACTCTGCAAGTCGGTGACGGCCAGGAGCTGGCCAAAGCTTGTGGTTATACTGTCATTAACGACTTCCGCAGCGAGGATGTCAGCAAGGGCGGTCAAGGCGCACCGCTGGTGCCTATCGGCGACAAGCTGCTCTTCAGCGACTACGAGATCTGCCTCAACATCGGCGGCATCGCCAACCTGTCGTACAATGAGGATGGCCGTCGCATCGCATATGACCTTTGCATCGCCAACCAAGCCCTGAACTATCTCGCCAACATGAACGGCCTCGATTATGACCGCGACGGCGAGCTGGCCCGCAGCGGCAAGGTCGACATCACACTATTGAAGCAGCTGAACCGACATCCTTTCTACGGCCAGTTCCCGCCTAAGTCCTTGGGACGCGAGTTCTTCGAAGCCAACCAGAAAGCGCTATTGCAAGGTCTTTCCGTGCCTGATATGCTGGCCACCTTTGTGGAACACATCGCCTTGCAGATTGCCTTGCCCATCAGTTTCTTGCCCAAAGGCAAGATCCTTTGCACGGGCGGCGGTGCGAGGAATAAGTTTCTCATCGAGCGTCTGCAAGCCCGCACAAAGCACGAGGTGGTCGTGCCCGAGAAGCAAATCATCGACTATAAGGAAGCCTTGGTTTTCGCTTTCCTTGGTTTGCTCCGCATGGAAGGCAAGACCAATGTCCTGGCTTCGGTGACGGGGGCAGAAAGCGACAGTTGCAGTGGGAGAATTTGGAAGCCCTGCTAAAGCATTCCGCTTTTTATTCATTTACAATAACATATCCGACAGCAAACGACAACAAACGACTGCTGTCGACTACAAACGTTTGTTCA